>CADCUE010000145.1 GCA_902805805.1 uncultured Frankineae bacterium
CACCCGCTCGTCCCACAGGTCCACCGGGGCGCCGGGCCCGCGGGCGTGCCGGATCGAGTTGGCCGCCAGGTGCAGGCCGTGGCCCTGGGTGAAGGCGCCGGCGCCGAGCAGCGCGAGCATCCACGTGCGCCGAGGGGCGCCGACGTGCGCCAGCGCGGCGAGAGCAGGTCCGGCGACGACGTACGGCGTCAGCAGGTCGACGAAGTCCTCGTAGCGCGTGCTGCCGGGGGCCTCGAAGCCGAGCGGCAGCAGGCGCAGCCAGTGGGTCGCCACCATCGCCAGCGTCGAGATGACCAGCAGCCGGGTGACGCGGGGAGAGGCGGCGGGGGAGCCGGCGGCGGCGGCGCGCTGCGCCAGGAGCGTCACGCGCCGGACGCTACTGCCTGCGCGAGCAGCCCACCATCGCCCACTAGGGTCTGCTGCATGGCCGACGACCGACAGGCGGCCGCGGCCTGGACCGGCGCGACGGGCATCGGCAGCTGGCCGGGCACCGACCCGCGCGAGGCGGCCCGCACGGTGCTGGGACTGCTGCCGGACCTGCCGTTCCTGCCCGAGCTGCCGGCCCGCGGACCGCACGCCGACCTCGTCGGCCGCAGCACCGCCCTGCTGTCCGACCTGCCGGTCGACCTGCAGCCGACCGGCTGGCGCCTGGTCGGGCGCCCCTCCCGCGACGGCCGACGCGCCGCGGACCTGCTGGCCCGCGACCTCGACGCGCTCGAGGAGGCCGCGCAGGACGGCGTGCCCCCGGCCCTCAAGATCTCGTGCGCCGGGCCGTGGACCCTGGCGGCCGCGGTGGAGCTGCCGCGCGGCGAGCGGGTCCTCGCCGATCCGGCGGCGGTCGACGACCTCGCGCAGTCGCTGGCCGAGGGCCTCCGCCTGACCCTGGCCGACCTGGGCTCGCGGCTGCCCGGCACCCGGTTGGTGCTGCAGCTCGACGAGCCGTCGATGCCGGCCGTGCTGCTCGGCCGGGTGCGCACCGCCAGCGGCTTCGGGGCCCTGCGCGCTCCCGAGCCGTCCCGGGCGGTCGACGTGCTGCGCACCGTGCTGTCGGTCGCCGAGGACACGGTCGTGCACTGCTGCGCGCCGTCTCCGCCGCTCGGGCTGCTGCGCCGGGCGGGGGCGACCGCGCTGAGCGTCGACGCGACGCTGCTCGTCCCGCGCGACGACGACGAGATCGGCGAGGCGGTGGAGGCCGGCGCGGGGCTGCTCCTGGGGCTGGTCCCGTCGCACGACGACCCGCTGCGGGACCTGGGCGCCACGAGCGCCCCGGCCACGGCGCTGTGGCGGCGCCTCGGCTTCGACGCCGACCGGCTGGCTCGCACGGTCGTCGTGACGCCCACCTGCGGCCTGGCCGGGGCCAGCCCGGCGGGCGCACGGCGGGCGATCCAGGCCTGCGCCGAGCTGGCCCGCCGCCTGCCGGAGGAGCTCTCGGCGAGCGCCGGGGAGCAGCGGTGACCGACGTCGTCGACGGGGTGCCGGTCGCGGCGCTCGAGCGGCACGCCGAGCTGGCACGCACGGTGGAGGAGCACGCGTTCCGCTACTACGTGCTCGACTCCCCGACCGTCTCCGACGGGGAGTACGACGCCCTCGTGCGCGAGCTGGACGCGCTCGAGCAGTCCCACCCCTCGCTGCGCACCCCGGACAGCCCGACGCAGAAGGTGATGGGCACGATCTCGACCGACTTCGCGCCGGTCGACCACCTCGAGCGCCTGATGAGCCTGGGCAACGTCTTCACCGCGGACGAGCTGCGCGAGTGGGCCGCCCGGGCGCGCAAGGAAGCCGACGCGGCCCGCTGGCTGTGCGAGCTGAAGATCGACGGGCTGGCGGTGGCGCTGGTCTACCGCGACGGGCGGCTGGTGCGGGCGGCGACCCGCGGCGACGGCCGCACCGGTGAGGACATCACCCCCAACGTCCGCACCCTGCGCAGCGTCCCGGCCCGACTGCGCGGCGAGGGGGTGCCGCCGCTGCTCGAGGTGCGGGGGGAGGTGTTCCTCGCGACGGCCGACTTCACCGCGCTGAACGAGCGGCTGACCGGCGAGGGCAAGGCGCCGTTCGCCAACCCGCGCAACGCCGCCGCGGGCAGCCTGCGCCAGAAGGACCCGCGGGTGACGGCCTCGCGTCCGCTGTCGCTCACCGTGCACGGCCTGGGTGCCCGGCAGGGATGGGATCCCGAGACGCAGAGCGGGGCGTACGCGCAGCTGGCCGAGTGGGGCCTGCCGGTGTCGTCGCACGCGCAGGTCTTCGACGACCTCGACGGCGTGCTGGGCTACATCGCCACCTGGGGCGAGCACCGCCACGACGTCGAGCACGAGATCGACGGCGTCGTGGTCAAGGTCGACCAGGTGCCGCTGCAGCGCAGGCTGGGCGCGACGAGCAGCGCCCCCCGCTGGGCGATCGCCCACAAGTACCCGCCGGAGGAGGCGACGACGACGCTGCACGACATCAAGGTCAACGTCGGCCGCACCGGCCGCGTCACGCCGTTCGCCTACATGGAGCCGGTGCAGGTCGGCGGAGTCATGGTCAAGCTCGCGACGCTGCACAACCAGGACGAGGTCCGGCGCAAGGACGTGCGCATCGGCGACACGGTCGTCGTGCGCCGAGCCGGCGACGTCATCCCCGAGGTCGTCGGCCCGGTGCTGGCCCTGCGCGACGAGGCGGTGGTGCGCGAGTTCGTCATGCCGACGTCCTGCCCCGAGTGCGGCACCGAGCTCGGCCGGCCGGAGGGGGAGGTCGACGTCCGCTGCCCCAACACCGTGTCCTGTCCCGCCCAGCTGCGGGAGTCGGTGTTCCACTTCGCCGGCCGCGGCGCGATGGACATCGACGGGCTGGGCTACGAGACGGCCATCGCGCTGCTGCAGGCGGGCCGGCTGTCCGACGTCGGCGGGGTCTTCCACCTGACGCCGGCGTCGTTCGAGGGGCTGCGCGGCTTCGGCGCCAAGAAGGTCGAGCAGATCCTGCGCGGCATCGAGGCCGCCCGCGACCGGCCGGTCTGGCGGCTGCTGGTCGGCCTGTCCATCCGCCACGTCGGGCCGACCGCCGCGCAGGACGTCGCGCGCCACTTCCGCACGATGGACGCGGTCATGGCCGCCGGCCCGGAGGAGCTGGCCGCCGTCGAGGGCGTCGGACCGGTCGTCGCGCAGTCGCTGCACGCGTGGTTCGCCGACCCGCGCCACCGCGAGATCGTCGAGCGGATCCGCGCCGGCGGCGCCCGCTTCGCCGACGAGGGCTCCGACGCGGGCCCGCGTCCGCTCGAGGGCGTCACCGTCGTGATCACCGGCACGCTGTCGAGCTACAGCCGCGACGGGGCGACCGAGGCGGTGCAGGAGCGCGGCGGCAAGGTCACCTCGAGCGTCAGCAAGAAGACCGACTTCGTCGTCGTCGGCACCGACCCGGGCGCCAGCAAGCACGACAAGGCGGTCAAGCTCGGCCTGCCGCTGCTCGACGACGCCGGCCTCACCGTCCTGATCGAGCAGGGCCCGGACGCGGCCCGGGCGGTCGCAGCGCCGGCCGGCGAGCCCGACGGCTGAGCTCGCTCAGACCCGGGCGCCCTCCGACACGGTGGCGGCGATGCCGGCCAGGTGCGTCAGCCGCAGGACCTCCGAGGCCCGGAAGCGCGGACCTCCCGGCCGCCCGACGAGCACGACACGACCGGGGGAGCCGACGGGCGCGGCGGCGAGCTCGGTGCCGAGCACCTCCCACCGCTCGGGCACCCAGCTCTCCCGGTGGTCCAGCCGGCGGGCGGTCGCGAGCGGCAGCCACGGCAGCGCCACGCCGTCGAGGTCGGGCGCGCCGGGGCTCGCGCACAGCACCGTCGGGCCGGCCTCCACCAGCAGCGCCCACCCGGCGCGGAAGACGCCCGGGGCGTTGGCGACGAGCAGCGACAGGCCGTCGCCGGGCGAGGCGGCCAGGACGTCGACGAGCTCGAGGTCGCGGTGCAGGTCCTCACCGCCGTGGTAGGGCCGCAGGGACTCCACCACCACCCCCGGGACCCGCTGCGCCGCCGTGATGAGCGCGTCGGCGAGCCCGCCCGGCGGCAGGGCGACGACCAGGTCGTCCACGGCGCCGTCCGGCCCGCGCTCGACGACGTCGAGGCTGACGATGTCGCCGCCGGCCTCGCCCAGCGCGGTGGCCACCGCTCCCAGCATGCCGGGACGGTCGGGCAGGACCACCCGCAGCAGGTACGACATGTCGAGCCTCCTCGCGTCTCGCCGGGCACCCGGCGCCGCCAGTCTGGTCGACGGCCGTTGCCGGGCGGTTGCGGCGCCGTGACGGCCGGCATCCGCCGACCGGTCACGTGCACGCGCAGTCCCTAGACTCGCGTCGTCCCCCGACACCCTCCGCCGAGCCGGGGACAGGAGCCGCATGCCCGAGATCACCCGCGAGCAGGTCGCGCACCTCGCGCGGCTGTCGCGGCTCGCCCTCGACGACGACGAGCTCGACCACCTGGCCGAGCAGCTCGACGTCATCCTCGGCGCGGTCGCGCAGATCTCCGCGGTGACCGACGCCGCCGACGTGCCCCCGACGACGCACGCCGTCCCGGTGGAGAACGTCACGCGGCCCGACGTCGTACGCCCCTCGCTGCCGCGCGACGCCGTGCTCGCGGGCGCGCCGGCGGCGGAGGACGGGCGCTTCCGCGTCCCGCGCATCCTCGACGACGAGGCGTAGCGCATGACCGACCTGACCCGGCTCACCGCCGTCGAGACCGCCGCCGCCATCGCCTCGCGCGAGGTGAGCGCCGTGGAGGTCACGCAGGCGCACCTCGACCGGATCGCCGCCGTCGACGGGGCGGTGCACGCGTTCCTGCACGTCGACACCGAGGGCGCCCTCGCGCAGGCCGCGCGGGTCGACGCCGGCGAGCTCTCGGGGCCGCTCGCCGGCGTGCCGCTCGCGATGAAGGACGTCATCGTCACGAAGGGCGTCCCGACGACCGTCGGGTCCCGCATGCTCGAGGGCTGGCGGCCGCCGTACGACGCCACGGTCAGCACGCGCCTGCGGGACGCGGGCGTGGTGATGCTCGGCAAGACCAACATGGACGAGTTCGCCATGGGCTCGTCGACCGAGCACAGCGCCTACGGCCCGACGTCCAACCCGTGGGACCTGACCCGCATCCCGGGCGGCAGCGGCGGTGGCTCGGCCGCGGCCGTGGCGGCGTACGAAGCGCCGCTCGCGGTGGGCACCGACACCGGCGGGTCCATCCGCCAGCCGGCATCGGTCACCGGGACCGTCGGGGTCAAGCCGACCTACGGCGGTGTCTCGCGCTACGGGCTGGTGGCGTTCTCCAGCTCGCTGGACCAGGCCGGGCCGTGCGCCCGGACCGTGCTGGACGCGGCGCTGCTGCACGAGGCGATGGCCGGCCACGACCCCCGCGACTCCACCTCCATCGACGCGCCCGTGCCGCCGGTCGTCGAGGCCGCGCGCCGGCAGTCGGTGCAGGGGCTGCGCGTCGCGGTCGTGAAGGAGCTGACCGGCGAGGGCTACGAGACCGGGGTCCAGGAGCGCTTCGAGGAGGCCGTCGCGCTGCTGACCGAGCTCGGCGCCACGGTGACCGAGGTCAGCTGCCCGCACTTCGAGCACGCCCTGCCGGCGTACTACCTCATCGCCCCGTCGGAGGCGTCGTCGAACCTCGCCCGCTTCGACAGCGTCCGGTACGGCCTGCGGGTCGGCGACGACGGCGAGCGCTCGCTCGAGGAGGTCATGTCGCTGACCCGCGACACCGGGTTCGGCGCGGAGGTCAAGCGCCGCATCATCCTCGGGACCTACGCGCTGTCGAGCGGCTACTACGACGCCTACTACGGCCAGGCGCAGAAGGTGCGCACGCTGATCACCCGCGACTTCACCGCAGCCTTCGAGCAGGCGGACGTGCTGGTGTCACCGGCCTCGCCCGGTGTGGCGTTCCCCCTCGGCGCCAAGCTCGACGACCCGCTCGCGATGTACCGCCAGGACCTCGCCACGATCCCGTCCAACCTGTACGGCGGACCTGCGATGTCCGTGCCGGTCGGGCTGTCCGCAGGCCTGCCGGTCGGCCTGCAGGTCATGGCGCCCACGATGCGCGACGACCTGCTCTACCGCGTGGGCGGCGCGCTCGAGGCCGCCCTGCACGACCGCTGGGGCGGGCCGCTGCTCGCCTCGATCCCCGAGCTGGAGGCCGTCCGTGCCTGACCTGTGGCAGGTGAGCGCCGAGCGCGTCGTCCCGGCGTCCCCGGAGCGCGTCTTCGACGTGCTCGTCGACCCGCGGCGCCACCGCGAGATCGACGGCTCCGGCACCGTCCGCGACGCCGTCGACGGACCGGAGCGGCTGCACCCCGGTGCGCGGTTCGGCATGCGCATGCACATGGGCGGTCCGTACGAGATGACCAGCACGGTCGTGGAGTTCGATGAGGGCCGGCGCATCGCCTGGCAGACGCGCCCCACGAGCACGCTGCTCGAGAAGGTCATCGGTGGGCGGATCTGGCGCTACGTGCTCACGCCCGTGGAAGGCGGCACGCTCGTGCAGGAGACCTGGGACATCCGGTCCGAGCGGTTCCCGCTCCCGCTGCTGGCGATCCGCAGCAAGACCGCGCGCGACATGGGCCGGACGCTGGAGCGCCTCGAGGAGCGCCTCCGTGGCTGAGCCGACGGTCCCCTACGCCGAGGCGCTGGCGGAGTTCGAGCCGGTGATCGGGCTCGAGACGCACGTGGAGCTCGGCACGGCGTCGAAGATGTTCTGCGGCTGCGACACGACCTTCGGCGCCGATCCCAACACCCACACCTGCCCGGTCTGCCTGGGGCTGCCGGGCGCGCTGCCGGTGGTGAACGCACAGGCGATCGAGTCGACGGTGCGCATCGGCCTGGCGCTGAACTGCGACATCGCCGCCTGGTGCCGCTTCGCCCGGAAGAACTACTTCTACCCGGACATGCCGAAGAACTTCCAGACCTCGCAGTACGACGAGCCGCTGTGCACCGACGGCCATCTCGACGTCGACGTGCTGCTCGACGACGGGACCGTCGAGGTCGTGCGCGTCCCGATCGAGCGGGTCCACCTCGAGGAGGACACCGGCAAGTCGCTGCACGTGGGCGGCGCCACCGGCCGCATCCACGGGGCGTCGCACTCGCTGGTCGACTACAACCGCGCGGGCATCCCGCTCGTCGAGATCGTCACCCGCCCCGTCGTCGGCACCGGAGCGCGTCCGGCGGAGGTGGCCAAGGCCTACGTCACCGAGCTGCGCGACGTCCTGCGCGGGCTGGGCGTCTCGGACGTGCGCATGGAGCAGGGGTCGCTGCGCTGCGACGTCAACGTGTCGCTGAACCGGCCCGGCGAGCCGTGGGGGACCCGGTCCGAGACCAAGAACGTCAACTCCCTCCGCTCCGTCGAGCGCGCGGTGCGCTCGGAGGTCGAGCGGCAGGCCGCCCGGCTGCGGGCCGGCGAGCGGATCGTCCAGGAGACCCGGCACTTCCACGAGGACACCGGGCTCTCGACGTCGGGACGGTCCAAGGAGGAGGCGACCGACTACCGCTACTTCCCCGAGCCGGACCTCGTCCCGGTCGCCCCGGACCCCGCGTGGGTCGCCGAGCTCCGGGCGGCCCTGCCCGAGGCCCCCGCCGTGCGGCGCAAGGCCGTGGCGGCGCAGCTCGCCGCCGCCGGGCTCGACGCGGTGGCGGCCCGCAACGCCGGTGTGTCCGACCTCGTCCTCGCGACGCAGGCAGCCGGCGCCGGTCTGGCCGAGGCGGGCAACTGGTGGCTGGGCTACCTCGCGCAGAAGGCCAACCGCGCCGGGACGGAGCCGTCCGAGCTGGCGATCACCCCGGCCCAGGTCGCGCGGGTCGTCGAGCTGGTCGGGTCCGGGGCGCTGACCGCGGGACTCGCGCGCCAGGTGGTCGACGGGGTGCTGGCCGGCGAGGGCGGTCCCGACGAGGTCGTGGTCGCCCGCGGGCTGGCCGTGGTCTCCGACGAAGCAGCGCTCGGCGAGGCGGTCGACGCGGCGATCGCGGCGCAGCCGGACGCCGCCGACAAGGTCCGCGCCGGCAAGGTGCAGGCCGTCGGCGCGCTGGTCGGGGTCGTCATGAAGGCCACGCGCGGCCAGGCCGACGCCTCGGTGGTGCGCCGCCTGCTCCTGGAGCGCCTTGCGGTGGGCAGCAACGCCTGAGACGGCAGCGCGCAGACGGCGCCGCTGACGCCGGCGCTCAGCCGGTGGAGCGGCGCAGGACGACCGTGCGGGCGGGCGGCTCCGGGACGACCTCGGCGTCGTCGCGCACCGGCGGGTGGTCGAGCCGCGCCGAGGTGGGAGGGCCGTCCGGCGGGTCCGCGGTCCGGTCGGGTGCGCCGGACCCCCCGTCCGCGGCGCGCAGCCGCTCGCGGTGCCGGCGGCGGGCCAGCAGGATGGCGTTGAGCTCCGCGCCGGCGAGCAGCGCGACGCACAGCAGGTAGAACCAGCTCATGAGGATCAGCCCGCCACCGAGCGCGCCGAAGACCGGTGACGTCGTGACCACGGTGTTGACGTAGACGTTCAGGCCGTACGACGCCGCCAGCCACAGCAGTGCGGTGAGCAGTCCGCCGGGCAGGTCGTCGCGCCACCGGGACCGTCGCGCCGGGGCGAAGTGGTCCATGGTCGTGGCCCAGACCACCAGGGACAGGAACGCCACCGGCCAGCGCAGGTAGGACCAGACCGCGGCGTAGGAGTCACCCAGCCCGACGTTGGCCACGACGTCCTCGGCCCTGCCGAACAGCGGACCGATGACGAGCAGCGTCACCGCCAGCGCGCCGGTCAGGACCGTGCCGACGCCGAGCAGCAGTCCGAGCAGCCGACGGCGCCACCAGCCGCGGGTCTCCGGCACGTCGTAGGTGATGGTGACCGTGTTGATGAGCGTGGCGAACGCGGTCGCCAGCGAGAACAGCGCCAGCAGCGAGGCGACCGTCAGCGTGCTGCCGCTGCCCTCGAACAGGTCGCGCACCGTCGTGATCGCCGGGCTGGCCGTGTCGGTGAGCACGGCGTCGAGGAAGTCCAGGACGCCGTTCTCGACGCGCAGGGCGTTGTCGCGTCCGACGAGCATGCTGAGCTGGCCGAGGACGGCCGCGACGACGAGCAGCGCGGGGAACAGCGTCAGGACCGCGAAGAACGCCGTCTCGGCCGCCAGCCCGAGCAGCCGGTCGCGGTCGGCCTTGTGGATCACCTCGACGACGAGCCGGACGAACCAGCGCACCGGATCGCCGGCGGGTGTCCGCGCCGCCTCCTGCGCCGTGTAGGAGGCGCGCAGCTCCGAGGCCTGCCGGCTGATGGTGCCGGTCGGCGTCAGGGGCTCGGGTCGGGGTCTCACGGCTCCATGCTCCCCGATGAGAGGGCCCGTCGACGTCAAGCCACGGGAAGTCGCAGGACCCGGTCGTCGTCCGCGGTGGGCGACCCTCGTCCGTCGCGGTTGCTGGTGAGCACCCACAGCGAGCCGTCCGGTGCCTGCACGGCGTCCCGCAGCCGGCCGAACTCGCCCTCGTGCAGCGCCTCCGGCGTGCCGGCGCCGCCGCGACCGTCGAGCGGCACCCGCCACAGGCGCTGACCCCGCAGCGCCGCGACGTACATCGCGTCTCCGACGATCACCGCGCCGCTCGGCGACGCCTCGGAGGTCTCCCACGTCGTGATGGGCGCCAGGAAGCGGCCGCCGCCGGTGCCCGCTCCCTCGACGTCGGGCCAGCCGCCGTTGCTGCCCTCGACGACCTGGTTGACCTCGTCGAAGCGGTTCTGGCCGAACTCCACGGCGTACACCCGGCCGGCGCGGTCGAAGGCCAGCCCCTGCACGTTGCGGTGGCCGCGGGAGAAGACCAGCGAGCCGGCCGCCTCCGCGGGCTGGCCGTCGGGCGTCATGCGCAGCACCTTGCCGCCCAGCGACCGCGGGTCCTGCGACAGCGACGTGTCGCCGGTGTCGCCGGTGCCGGCGTAGAGCAGGCCGTCGGGGCCGAAGACCAGCCGCCCGCCGTTGTGGATCGTGCCCTTGGGGATGCCCGTCAGGACGGGCTCGACGGCCGACGGGTCGTCGGTAGACAGGCGCACGATGCGGTTGTCCTGCGCGGTCGTCACGTAGAGGTAGACGAACCGGTCCGCCTCCCACGTCGGGCTGACGGCCAGCCCGAGCAGGCCGCCCTCACCGGCGGGGGCGGCCTGCTCGACCGTCGTCACCAGGGTCGGCTCGCCGCCCGCGGCAGGCACCCGCAGGACGCGGGCGCTGTCCCGCTCGGTGACCAGCGCGTCGCCGTTCGGGAGGAAGTCCAGGCCCCACGGCGCCTCCAGTCCGGTGACGAGGACCTCGGGACGGGAGGGGACCGGTCGAGGCGCGACGGTCGCCGTCGGTGCCGCCGTGGTGGGGGCGGCCGACGGAGCCGGCGGGGCGCTCGTCGCGCTCGCGGA
>CADCUE010000146.1 GCA_902805805.1 uncultured Frankineae bacterium
GCGGCCTCCCGCAGGCGGCGGGGCCGCAGCTGCAGCCCCACGAGCGTGGCGAAGGTCTGCTCGGCAGGGCCGCCGGACGCCCGCCGCCGGCGCACGGTCTCGCGCAGCGCCGCGGCGGACGGCAGGGTCGCCGAGCAGGCCGCGTCGACGACGGCGTCGACCCAGCCCTCGACGAGGGCGAGGGCGGTCTCCAGGCGCGCCAGGGCCGCCTGCTGCGCCGGGGTGGGCTCGATCTCGAACAGGCCCTCGCCCATCGCCCGCTGCATCGACTCCGGGTCCGACGGGTCGATGGACCCGACGGCGCGCTCGATCGCGCTCGGGTCGACCTCGATGCCGCGGGCGTACGCGTCGACCGCGTCGAACAGGTGGGACTGCAGCCAGGGCACCGACGCGAACAGCCGCTGGTGCGCCAGCTCGCGCAGCGCGACGTAGAGCCGGACGTCGTCGGCCGGCACCTCCAGGCCCGCGCTGAAGGCATCGACGTTGGCCGGCAGCAGCGCCGGCTTGCCGGCCGTCGACAGCGGCAGGCCGATCTCGGTGGCCGACAGGACCTCCTTGGCGAGCGCCCCAAGGGCCTGGCCGACCTGCGCGCCGAAGACGAAGCCGCCGACCTGGTCCATGATGCCGCGCAGCGGGCCGAGGCCCCCGCCGCCGCCCAGCCCGCCGAGCAGGCCGGCGACCTCCGGAGGGAGTCCCTCGGGCAGTCCGCCGGCGGCGCCGCCGAGCCCCTGCTCGAGGGCGGTCCCCATCGCGCTCACGACGCGGCCGGCGACCGGGTCGACCAGCGCGCGCCAGGCCGGCGTCGTGGAGGTGACCCAGCCGGTGCGCGTCCAGGCCTGCGGCTCGGCCCCGCCGGCGGGGAACGTCGTCACGGCGTCGAGCCACAGGTCGGCGAGGCGGCAGGCGTCGGCGACCTGTCGGGTCTGCGCCGCGGTGACGGGGACGTCGTCGGTGCGCGTCGCGCCGGTCGCGACCTCGTCGGCGAGGTCCCAGTTGACCGGCCCGCCGGTCCAGCTCATGAGCTTCTGCATCTGCGCGAAGACGCTGCCCATGTCGCCGCCGAACGGGCCACCGGCGCCGCCGAACATCGCCGACAGGCCGAAGGGGTCGTCGCCGCCGGGCTCGTCGTCGGGCCGGTCGGCGGGGCCGAAGCCGAAGGGCGGCCGGGTCATGCGCGCACGCTCGTCATGGCGCCACGCTACGCCGGGAGGCCCTGCCGCCGACGCCCTCGCGGGCCCTGCGGCGTGCGCCCTCGGCGAACGGCGCCGGTCCCGGTGCTCGCCCGCCGCGGCGGTCCGTCGTACCGTCCCGGCATGCCCCAGGCCGCTGCATGACGACGCCGTCGACCGCCGTCCGGCTGCTGGCGCTGCGCGACACCCCTCTGGACGTGGCCGAGGTCCTCGCCGCCGTCGAGGACCCGGCCGCCGGCGGCGTCGTGTCGTTCACCGGCCTCGTGCGCGACCACGACGGCGGGCGCGGCGTGCGCGAGCTGGAGTACGTCGCCCACCCCGACGCGGTCAGGGCGCTGCAGGCGGTCGCCGAGGCGATCGCCGCCGAGCTGCCCGTCCACGGCCTGGCCGCCGTGCACCGCACCGGCCTGCTCGCGGTCGGGGACGTCGCCGTCGTCGTGGCCGCCTCGGCGGCCCACCGCGGCCAGGCGTTCGAGGCGGCGCGCCGGCTCATCGACGACCTCAAGGCGTCGGTGCCGGTGTGGAAGCGGCAGGTGTTCGACGACGGCGAGCAGGAGTGGGTCGGCACGCCCTAGACCCGCCCGCGTCGCAGTCCGCCGGGCGGCCCGCGCGGACGTACGCTCGCCTCGTGCTCCCCGCCTGGCTGATGTGGCTCCTGCCGGTGCCGGTCGCCACCCTCGCGGCCGTCGCCTGGTCGAGCTGGTCCACCCGCGCCCGCGGTCCGCAGGACCCCGAGGACACCGTCGCGCAGTACGCCCGCTTCCGCGCCGCCCTCGCCGGGCCGCCCCGGCCGGGCGACGAGCGGGCCGCGCCCCACGCGTAGACCTACGCTGACCGGGTGTCCCGGCGCACCCTGACCCTGCTGCTCGCCAGCGTGCTGTCGGTGGTCCTGAGCGCGGGCGCCGTCCAGGCGCGGGTGCCCTACGTCGCGCTCGGTCCGGGACCGACCTACGACACGCTCGGCGAGGTCGACGGCGAGCCGCTGCTGCAGGTCGAGGGACGCCCGACGTTCCCGACCGACGGGCGGCTCGACCTCACCACCGTCGGCGTGCAGCCGCGGCTGACGCTGTTCGGGGCGCTGCGCGGCTGGCTCGACCGCGACCTGGCCGTGGTGCCGCGCGAGGTCGTCTACCCCCCGGGCAAGAGCGACGAGGAGGTCGACCGCGAGACGGCCGAGCAGATGCAGGCCTCGCAGAACAGCGCGGTCTCAGCGGCGGCCCGTCAGCTCGGCTTCCGCACCGCCGACGTCGTCGTCGAGGGCGTCGCCGCGGACGCACCCGCCGACGGACGCCTGCGCGAGGGCGACGTCCTGCGCACCGTCGACGGGCGTCCGCTGCGGGACGCCGCCGACCTGCGGGCCTCGGTCGCCGACGGGGAGGTCGGGGAGCTCGTGCGGATCGGTCTCGAGCGCGACGGGCGCTCGGCCACGGTCGAGCTGCGCACCGCCGCCTCGGACGACGACGGCGAGCCGCGCCCGGTCATCGGGGTGGTGACCCGTGAGCAGCCGGTCGACGCGCCGTTCGACGTCGAGATCGCCCTCGAGGAGGTCGGCGGGCCGAGCGCTGGGCTGATGTTCGCCCTCGGCATCCTCGACAAGCTCGGCGAGCCCTCCCTGACCGGCGGCCAGTACATCGCGGGCACCGGCGAGATCTCCTCGACGGGGCAGGTCGGCCCGATCGGCGGCATCTCGCAGAAGCTCGTCGCCGCCAAGGCGAAGGGCGTCGACGCGTTCCTCGTGCCGGCCGACAACTGCGCCGAGGCGGTCCTCACCGCACCGGACGGCCTGCCGCTCGTCGAGGTCGGCAGCCTGTCGCAGGCGCTGACCGCCCTCGAGGCGCTGCGCGAGGGCGAGCAGCCCGAGCTCTGCCCCGCCGGCTGAGCCCCGGCTCAGCTCTCGTCGAGCGTCGCCAGCAGGGCCCCGGCGAGCGCAGGCGCGAGGTCGGGACCGGTGACCCGCTCGTCCTGCTCCGGCGTCGCGCCGCGCAGCCGCAGCACGCACGCCGACCGTCCACCGCGCGTCACGCCGACGACCATGCGCACGTCGCGCCGCTCCGGGTGCTCGGCCGCGGCGGCCGCCACGTCGTCGACGTCGGCGATCGCCTGCTCGGCGGCCGGCGGCAGGACGAGCACCTCGTGGGCCAGCACGACGCCGAGCACCTCCTCGCCGAAGACCATCGAGGCGAGCTGCTCGTCGAGGGGCGCGTCACCGAGCGGCTCCTGGGCGATCGGGGTCAGCGAGGCCGGGTCGCCGGCGACCAGCCCCATCGTCGAGGCCAGCTGCGGCTCTGCGCGCAGCAGCTGCTCGGTCTGGACCAGGGCGAACAGCTGCGGCGGCTGGTCCCAGCCGGCCTCCGCGACGTGCCCCTCGACCTCGCCGACGACGGACTGCAGGGGATCGATCGGTAACGACATGGCACCAGTCTGCTGGTGCTCGGCCGCAGGAGGAACCGGCGCGCGTGTGCGAGGGTTGAGGCGAGCAAGAACTCCCGGAAGAGATGAGGTGGCTGTGGCCGTCCGCACCCCCGGGGCGGGCCTGCCTGCCCGCCCCCGACTGCTCGGTCCCGTCCTCGTGGTGCTGTCCGTCGTGCTCCTGCTCGGCGGCGTCGTCGTCTCGCTGATCACGGACCTGCTCTGGTTCCGCAGCGTCGACTACTCGCAGGTCTTCACCACCGTCCTGACGACGCGGCTGCTGCTGTTCGTGGGCTTCGGGCTGCTGATGGCGCTGGTCGTGGGCGCGAACGTCGCGATCGCCTACCGCGTCCGCCCGCCGTTCCGCCCGATGTCGCTCGAGCAG
>CADCUE010000147.1 GCA_902805805.1 uncultured Frankineae bacterium
GAGCCGCGGCGGCGCCTCGGCGACCCGTCGGCCTCGCACGCGCCAGGGCTGCTCGACCCGGACGACCTGCACCCCGGCGGCGAGGGCCGCGGCGCGGGCGGCGAGCAGGTCGGGCGCCTCGATCCCGCCGCCGGCGCCGTGCCCGAGCACCAGCCGGCCCGACCCCGGCCGGCCCTCCAGGACCGCCCGGGCCGGGCCGATCGGTGTGGAGATGTCCAGATCAAGTGGCAGCGTCACTGCACGAAGGGTAGGACGGACGGGTGCGCACCCCTGACCCGGTCGCGATGACCTCGCTGCTCGGCCGGTCCGCGCCGACGCCCGTCCCTCCGACGCGGTCGGCCTACTGGCTGTTCTACCGCGAGGTCGCTGCGGCGCAGCTCGCCGAGTGGCTGCCGCGGCGGCCGGCGCGGGTGCTCGACCTGTCGGGACCGGCCGGCTTCGCCGCCGAGCTGGTGACCGCCGGTCACGAGGTCGTCCTCGTCCGGGAGCGAGTCGCCGACGCCGCCGTGGACGCCGACGGCCCCGGCCGCGTGCTGCCGGTGCTGGCCGACAGCCGCTCGCTGACCTGGCTCGCCGAGCGCAGCGTCGACCTCGTGCTCGCCGAGTCGCGCGTGCTGTCGATGTGCCTCGCAGCGGAGGTGACCGCCGAGCAGCTCGCCGCCGCCCTGCGACCGGGCGGGCGGCTGCTGCTCACCGTCGACTCGCTCGGCCTCGGTCTGGCCCGCCTCGCCGACCAGGGCCGCTGGGCCGAGCTCGCGGACGTGCCGTCGGCCGACGTCGTCCTGGTCCCGGACGACGACGGCTCGATCACCCGGTGCTTCTGGCCCGAGGAGCTGTCGGCGCTGCTGTCCGCAGCCGGGCTGGAGGTCGAGTGGGTGCGGCCGCGGTCGGTGCTGAGCCCGGCGACGGTCGAACGCGCGCTCGAGCAGGGCGGACGGGCGGCGCTGCGCACGCTCGTCGACACCGAGGTGGCGCTGGCGCAGGAGCGCCAGGGCGAGGCGACCGGCCTGCACCTCGTCGCGAGCGCTCGCCGCCCGGCCTAGGAGCGCGGGACCGGGCCGGTCAGCCGCCGGCGGCCTCGAACTTCTCCTGGTCGGCGACGCAGCGCGCCGCCTCGGGGCGCACCTCGAGGCGCGCGTCGGGGATGGGCTGGCCGCAGTCGACGCAGACGCCGTACGTGCCGGCCTCGAGCCGGGCGAGCGCCGCCTCGACCTGCGCGCGCTGGTCGGCGGAGTTCTCGAGCAGGGCGTTCTGCTGGTCGGCGTCGGTGAACTCGCCGGCGACGTCGCCCGGGTGCTGGTCGGCGTGGCTGAGCTCGTTGCCCGTGCCCGCGCCCTCGGCCTCGAGGATGGCCGAGCTGGCGTCGAGCTCGCGGAGCATCTGCTCGAGCGACTGGCGTGCGTCCTGCGTGTCCACGGTGGGAGCTCCTGTGCGTCAGGGGACTGCGGGCGCGGCTGCGCCGTGGTGACCGGCCCTACCCAGCGCCCGGAGCGCGCAACAGCGATCAGAACAGGGTGGGAGCCTCGTCACCGCCGCGGGCTGCCGGCAGCGGCGCGACGAGCTCGGGCCCGTTGGTGCGCACGTTCCCGACGGCCGGCGACACCGGCCACGCGTCGAGCACCCCCGGCGTCGCGGGCACGAGCAGGTCCTGCCCCGGGTCCTCGACGTCCGGGTCGAGCCAGCGCTCCCAGTCCTCCCGCGGCACGAGCAGCGGGGTGCGGTCGTGGATGTGGCCGAGCTCGTCGGCCGCGTCGGTGGTGATGACGGTGCAGGTCCACAGCCGCTCGCCGTCCTCGCGCCCCCACACCTCGTACAGCCCGGCCATCGGCAGCGGCGCGCCGTCGCGGGACGTCAGGAACCACGGCTGCTTGGCCGTGCCGTCGCGCTGCCACTCGTAGTAGCCGTCGGCGGGGACGAGGCAGCGGCGGCGGGCGTACGCCGACCGGAACGCCGGCTTGCTCGTGAGCGTCTCGGACCGCGCGTTGATGAGCCGCGCCGCGCCCTTGGCGTCCTTGGCCCACGACGGCACGAGCCCCCAGCGCAGGACGCGCAGCGAGCGCACCCCGTGGCGCTCGAGGACGGCGTAGACCGGGTCGGTCGGCGCGACGTTCCACGACGGCGGCAGCACCTCGTCGGGCGGCTCCTCGACCTCGAAGGCGTCGACGAGGTCGCGGGCGTCCCGGCTGGAGGCGTAGCGGCCGCACACGCGACCATCCTCGCACCGGGGGCGGTCTGGCAGGATCGACGGCGCCCCATCGTCCGTCGCCGTCGTCCGTCACCGCCGTCCGTCCCGAGGAGCCGGTCCACATCTCCCCCACCGCACCCGTGCCCGACCCCTGGCCCGCGCCCCGCGCCCGCGGTCCGCTCCGGGCGGTCGTGCCGCTGCCGGGGAGCAAGAGCGTCACCAACCGGGCCCTGGTCCTGGCGGCGCTCGCCGACGGCCGGTCGGTCGTGCGCCGGCCGCTGCGCTCGCGCGACACCGAGCTCATGGCGGCGGCGCTGCGCGGCCTGGGCGTCGAGGTCGCCGACACCGCCGACGGCGACTGGGTCGTCGACGGGGTGCCAGGTCCGCTGGAGCCCCGCGTCGACCGGCTCGACGTCGGCAACGCCGGCACGGTGGCCCGCTTCCTGCCCGCCGTCGCGACGCTCGCGAAGGGCGCGGTGCGCTTCGACGGCGACCCGAGGGTGCGCGAGCGGCCCCTCGGTCCGCTGCTGGGAGCGCTGCGGTCGCTCGGCGCCGACCTCGACGGCGTCGACGCGCTGCCCGTGACCGTCCGCGGCACGGGCGGCCTGCGCGGCGGTGAGGTCGTGCTCGACGCGTCGCAGTCCTCGCAGTTCGTCAGCGGCCTGCTGCTCACCGCACCGCGGTTCGAGCTCGGCGTCGACGTCCGCCACGAGGGCGGCCCGCTGCCGAGCGCTCCGCACCTCGCCATGACGGTGGAGGCGCTGCGCGGCGCCGGTGCGCAGGTCGACGACGGCCAGCCCGGACGGTGGCGCGTCTCCTCCGGCCGGCTGCAGCCGCGCGACGCCGTGGTCGAGCCCGACCTGTCGACCGCCGCCGCCTACCTCGCCGCGCCGCTCGTCGCGGGCGGCTCGGTGACGGTGCCGGGGTGGCCGCGCACGACCGTGCAGCCGGGCGCCGTGCTGCCCGAGCTGCTCGAGGCGATGGGCGGACGCGTCGAGCGCACCGACGACGCGGTCACCGTGTCGGCCGGCGACGGGCTGCACGGCCTCGAGGCCGACCTGCGCGACGCACCGGAGCTCACGCTCGTCCTCACCGCGCTCGCGGCGCTCGCCGACTCGCCGAGCCGCTTCACCGGCGTGGCGCACGTGCGGCTGCAGGAGACCGACCGCCTGGCGGCGCTCGCGACCGAGCTCAACGCCCTCGGCGGCGACGTGCGCGAGCTGCCCGACGGTCTCGAGGTGCGGCCCCGGCGGCTGACCGGTGGGCCGATGGACAGCTACGACGACCACCGCGTCGCGATGGCCTGGGCGGTGCTCGGCCTGGGCGTCGACGGGGTGCAGGTGCGCGACGTCGCGACGACGCGCAAGACCGTCCCCGACTTCGTCGGGTCGTGGGAGCGCATGCTCGCGTGAGCGGCCTCCCGTGAGCCCCCGGGAGCTCGACGAGGACGACGTCCGGGTGCGGCCGGGGCGCGGCTCGCGTCCGCGCACGCGCACCCGTCCGGCCCACGACGAGGCGCGGCCGGCCGTGGTCCGCAGCGTCGACCGCGGCCGCTACCGGCTGGGCACCGCCGACGGCGGCCTGCTGACGGCCGTGCGCGCCCGCGAGCTGGGCCGCCGGGCGGTCGTCGTGGGCGACCGCGTGGCGGTCGTCGGCGACACCGGCGGCGGCCCGGACGCCCTCGGCCGGATCGTGCGCGTCGAGGCGCGCACGTCGCTGCTGCGCCGCACGCCCGACGACAGCGACCCCGTCGAGCGGGCGGTGGTGGCGAACGCCGAGGTGCTCGTGGTCGTACC
>CADCUE010000148.1 GCA_902805805.1 uncultured Frankineae bacterium
GAACTGCTGCTCGCGGTGCACGGCCGTCCCGTCGTCCTCGAGCTCAAGAAGCCGCCGCCCGGCCTGGTCCCGGCCACCGCCCGGGCGCTCGTCTGCTGCCTCGGCGCGCTGAGGGCTGCCGGACTGCCCCTCGCCGTCACGGTCTCGTCGTTCTCGCCGGCCCTCGTGCAGGCGGTGCGGGACGCCGCACCGGCCGGGCTCGCCCTGCGCACCGCTCTGCTGGGCGACGTGGTCGACCGGCCCAGCCGCCTGCTGCGCGAGGTGCTGGACGCCGGTCACGACGAGGTCCACCCGAACCTCGCGGCGCTGCTGGCTGAGCCGTCCGCGGTCGAGACGGCGCATGCGGTCGGCGTGACCGTGGTGCCGTGGACCGTCAACCGGGGGCGCGCGCTGCGTCGCCTGGCGGCCCTCGGCGTCGACGCGGTCATCACGGACGTCCCGGTCAGCGCCCGGACGGCCCTGTCCGCGCAGCGGCTGCCGGTCGGCCGACCGGTCGACCCGGTCGGGTGAGGCGCCCCGTCACGTGCGCGGACGAGCTCCCGGGCGCCGGTCCGGCGGTGCGCCCGGCCGGCCTCACCGCTGGTCGCGCAGGTACATCACGTCGGTGGCGTGGCGGACGAAGCCCAGGCGGGTGTAGGTCTTGACCGCGGCGACGTTGCTCTCGTCGACGTACAGCAGCACGTCGCTCAGACCGCGCGAGCGCAGGCTGTGCAGCCCCACCAGGGTCAGCGCCGGACCCAGCCCCCGGCCCTGCTCGGAGGGGTCCACCCCGACGACGTAGACCTCGCCGATCGGCGGGTGGTCATGGTGCTCGTGGTCCTCGTGCTGGGCGCCCTGCTCGGGACCGTGCTCGTGCGGCTCGTCCGCGCCGTGCCCGCCGTGCACCTTCGTCCAGTGGAAGCCCACCAGGCGGGCCCGGCCTTCCACGGACCGCTCGGCGAGGAAGAAGCCGTCGGGGTCGAACCACGGCTCCTGCTCGCGCAGCCGCACCTCGTCGACGTCCCAGCCGCCCTGGTCGGGGTGGTCCGCGAATGCCCGGTGGTTGATCTCCGTCCAGGCCTGCTCGTCCTCGCCCGGGCGGAACGTCCGCAGCGCCACGCCGTCCGGCAGCACCGGCTCCGGCAGGGGGGTCGACAGGGGCCGGCGCATCTGCAGCAGCACGCGGCTGCGGCCGAAGCCGAGGGCGGCGGCGAGCGCGGCCGCCGCCGGGCTGTCGCCGTGCGCCCACAGCCTCAGCCGGCCGTCGGGTGTGTGCTGCAGCAGCGCCTCCACGAGCGCCCGCCCCAGGCCCTGCCCCCGTGCGGAGGGGGCGACGACGAGCTCGGCGCTCGAGCCCTCGACGGCGTCGGTGACGTCGAGGTGGGCGTACGCCAGCACCTCCTCGCCGTCGCGCACCAGCAGGTTGCGGACCTCGGCGTCCCCGCCGCGCGGCAGGTGCAGCAGCACGTGCTCCGACAGCGGCGCCGTGCCGTCCGCCGCCGTCGCCCGCTCGACGAGGGCGTGGACCGCGGCGACGTCCGCCGGGGCCAGCCGCCCCTGCAGCTCGGGGACCGGAGCGGGTCGGGTCAGGTCGGGCACGACGTGACGCTACGCCGACGGGGACGGCGACGGCGCAGCGGCAGCCGGTGCGGCGAGCAGGGCCGCGTAGTCGTCGCGGGACACCGGCGCGGCGGTGAGCGAGCCGTCCCCGCGCGGGACCCGCAGGTCGGTGCTGCCCAGGCGGAAGCGCACGCCCGACACGCGGGACGGGGTGAGCGTGGCGACGATCTGCGCGTACGCCGCCTGCTGCAGGCGCAGGACCTCCGACTCGGGACCGCCGAGCGTGATGACGGCGGTCTCGTCGTTGACCGTCACGTCCTCCACGGTCACCGTCGACGGGATCTCGGTGACGAGCCCGCCCATGCTCTCCTCCGGCGCCGGACCGCCGAACAGCAGCTCGAGCAGGTCAGCGGTCGAGGTGAAGCCCTCCACCGGTCGGGCGACGAGGACCACCGAGCCGTCGCGGACGAAGTGCAGCGGCGCGCGCAGGGCTCCCTCGGGATCGGCGATCGGCGACGTGCGGGGGGAGGCGTACGGCGCCTCGCCCGGCTGCAGGGCCCGCGGCTGCTGGTCGCTCGGCACGCCGCAGCCGCCCAGCAGTCCCGCGGTGAGCGCCCCGGCGAGGGTCCAGGTCGGCACGCGCCACGGCCGCCGCCCGGTGCCGGTCATGCCGGCACCGCCGCCGGCCGGCCGGGCAGGACCACCCGGAAGCGGGCCCCGCCCCCCGGCCGGTCGAGCACCTCGACCGTCCCGCGGTGCGCCTGCACGTGCTGCGCCACCAGCGCCAGACCGAGGCCGGTGCCCTCGCTGCCGCCCCGGGCGCTGGCCGCCCGGCCGCGGGCGAAGCGGTCGAACACCAGCTCGCGCTCGTCGGCGGGCACGCCCGGTCCCTCGTCGTCCACCTCCAGCACCAGCCCGTCGTCCTGGACGCGCACGGCCACGCGGACCGCGCCACCGCCGTGGTTGGCCGCGTTGTCGAGCAGGTTGACCAGCAGCTGCTCGTAGCGGCGCGGGTCGACCTCCAGCAGCGCCGACGGAGCGGAGGACTCCACGACGTCCGGCGGCAGTCCGCGCGAGCCGACGACCGCCCGGGTCAGCGCCAGGACGTCGGTCGGGCGCCGCTCGGCGGGCCGGTCGGTCTTGGCGAGCTCGAGCAGGTCGGTGACGAGCTGCTCGAAGCGCGCCACCTCAGCGGTGATGAGATCGACGGCCGAGCCGGTGCGGCCGTCCAGGTCCTGGCGACGGCGCGCCAGCACCGACGTCGCCGCGGACAGCGTCTGCAGCGGCGAGCGCAGCTCGTGGCTGACGTCGGCGGCGAACCGGCGGTCGCCCTCGGACCGGGCCGACACCTCGTCGACCATCGCGTTGAAGGCGAGGGCGAGCTTGTCGAGGTCCGGGTCGCGGTCGCGGGCCACCCGGGCGCTCAGGTCGCCCGAGGCGATGGCGCCGGCCGCCTGGGCCACCTCTCCGAGCGGGCGCAGCACCAGGCGGCTCGCCCAGGAACCCACCGCCGCCCCCGCGAGCGTCGTGGCGAGGGCGACCAGGCCGAGCACGGTCGCCAGCACGGCGAGCGTCCGCCGCAGCTCGGCGAGGGAGGTCACCTCGTAGTAGCTGGCCCCGTCCTGCAGGGGCACCCCGACGACCAGGACGGGGTCGTCGCGCACCTCCACCCGCTGGACGGCCGGGGTCCCGCTCTCCACCAGCTGCCGCAGCTCGCGGCTGACGGCGGGGGTGAAGCCGGCGTCGGCCGTGCGGGAGAACCACGCGCCGTCGGTGCGCACCAGGGGCCGTCGGGTCTCACCGGTCTCGAGGTTGCGCAGGACCAGGGCGATGTCGGGCTCGTCGGCCGACAGCCCCTGCCGCACGAGGGAGCCGTCCAGCGTGGCGGCCCGCACCGCCGCGCGCTCGCGCTCGTCGAGCAGCGACGTGCGGACGAGCTGGTAGGTCGTGCCCGCGATGGCCGCCGAGACGGCCAGCGCTCCGAGCGCGAACACCGCCGTGACGCGCGTGCGGAGCCCCACCGTCCTCACGGGGCGAGCTTGTACCCGAGTCCGCGCACGGTGACGAGGTGCTGCGGGTTGGCCGGATCGCGCTCGACCTTGCGGCGCAGCCGTCCGACGTGGACGTCGACGAGCCGCTCGTCGCCGTAGACGTCGTAGCCCCACACCCGGTCCAGCAGCTGCTGTCGCGACAGCACCCGGCCGCTCTGGTCCGCCAGCTCGCAGAGCAGGCGGAACTCGGTGCGGGTCAGGTGCACCTGCTCGTCGCCGAGCAGCACCTCGCCGGCTTCCGGGCGCAGCTCGATCTCCCCGAAGCGCCGGGCCTTGGGCTCATCGGCGCCGCTGCCGCTGGCCCGTCGCCGCAGCGCCCGCAGGCGGGCCGACAGCTCCTTGACGGCGACCGGCTTGACGACGTAGTCGTCCGCGCCGGCCTCGAGCGCGGCCACGACGTCGTGGGTGTCGTCCCGGGCGCTCACGACGACGATCGGCACGTCCCCGAGGCGGCGCAGGGCGCGGATGCAGTCGAAGCCGTCCATGCCCGGCAGCATCAGGTCCACGAGGACGACGTCGGCCGGGGTGGCCCGCTGCTCGGCCAGGCCCTCCTCGGCGGTCGGGACGTCCTTGACGACGTAGCCCTCGTCCTCGAGGGCCAGCTTGAGGGACAGGCGGATCCGGTCGTCGTCCTCGACGATCAGGAGGCGTGGCATGCGGTCATGGTGTCAGCCTGCGCGTCCTGCGGGGGAGAGGTCGGCGTCTGCCCGGGCCGGTCGAGCTGCTCGGGGACGCCGGCGGACGCCGCCAGCCGGCGGCCCGCAGCGCTGCCTGCGACCACGTCGACGCCGCCGGGCAGCCAGCGCGCCAGGCGGGTGCAGCCGACCACCGCGAAGGCGGCCGCTTCGTCCCAGGACGTGAGCTGGCCGAGGTCGACCACCAAGCGGGAGCAGCCGCAGCGCACCACGTCGGCCGCGGCGTGCAGCACCTCGCGGGCGGCGGCGTCGTCGAGGTGGCCGGCGAGCCGCAGCCGGGCGGCACCGGAGTCCGGGGCGTCGAGCGTCAGGGTGAACACGCGACGAGCGTCGCCGCCGGGTGCGACGGACCAGGCGCCGTCGGATGACGGTCAGGTGACACGCCGCCGGGCGGCACCGGGCGCCGTCCCGTCCGTCACGCGACCGTCATGCGACGTCCCGACGACCGCCACGTGCGACGGGGAGGGTGGCGCCACCCAGACCAGGAGCCCGCGATGACCCTGCTGACCGACGCCCCTCTGCCGTCCGCCGTCCCGCAGACCGTCGAGACCGTCGTGGTCCCCGTGTGCGGGGCCCTCGACGCGACGAGCGCCGCGCGCGTCCGCGAGCTGCTCGAGGACGCGCTGCGGACCCGGCCGGCCCGCGTGGTGGTGGACCTGTCCGCGTGCCCGTTCGTCGACGCCGGCGCGCTCGCGATGCTGCTGGAGGTCCACCGCCGGCTGTTCCGGTCAGGCGGGGTCCTCACCCTGCGCGGGAGCTCCCCGCGGGTGCTGCGCCTGCTGTCGCTGACCGGCCTGCGCCGCGTCTTCGACCTGGACTGACCTCCGGCGACCGCCGGCTCAGCCCTGGACGGGCAGCAGGACGGGCTCGTCCGCGGGCAGGGCGGCGATCGGCGGGGTGACGAACTTGTAGCCGACGTGCCGCACCGTGCCGATGAGCTGCTCGTGCTCCGCGCCGAGCTTGGCCCGCAGGCGCCGCACGTGCACGTCGACCGTCCGGGTGCCGCCGAAGTAGTCGTAGCCCCAGACCTCCTGCAGCAGCTGCGCCCGGGTGAAGACGCGCCCCGGGTGCTGCGCGAGGTGCTTGAGCAGCTCGAACTCCTTGAAGGTGAGGTCGAGGACCCGTCCGCGCAGACGGCAGGTGTAGGTCCCCTCGTCGATCGTCAGCTCGCCGGCCCGCACGACGCCGGGGTCGGAGGCCGGGGCGCTGTCCTGCTTGCGGCCGAGGGCCAGGCGCAGGCGCGCCTCGACCTCCGCCGGACCGCAGGTGTCGAGCAGGACGTCGTCGACACCCCACTCCGCCGTCAGCGCTGCCAGCCCGCCCTCGGTCAGCACCACGAACAGCGGCGCCGCCACGCCGGTCGTGCGCAGCAGGCGGCAGACCGACCGGGCGCCTGCGAGGTCGCGGCGCGCGTCGACGAGCACGGCCTCGTGCTGCGGTGCGGACAGCAGGGCGGTCACCTCGAGCGGTGCGACCCGCACCGTGTGGCCGAGCAGCGACAGCGCCGGCAGGACCTCCGCCGAGGGGGTCATCGCGTTGGTGAGCAGCAGCAGGGTCGCCATCGGGCGCCTCCTCGTGGGGTCCGGGACGCGCCCGGGCCGACTGGGAGAGGCGCCGTTGCCTCGTGGACCTTGCGCGGAGGATAGCCCAGTGCAACGGGCCGCCGCCGCACACGCCCCGCAGTGGGAGGATCTGGGGGTGACCACACTGCGCTACTGGGCCGCGGCGCGCGCCGCCGCCGGGGTCGCCGAGGAGCAGACGTCGGCGTCGACCCTCGCGGAGGCGCTGCTGCTGGCCCGATCGGTCCGCGACGACCGCTTCGGGCAGGTGCTGGGCGTCTGCTCGTTCGTCGTCGACGGCGACCCCGTCGGCGCCCGTGACCACGCCGAGGTGCGGCTCGTCGACGCAGGCCTGGTCGACGTCCTCCCGCCCTTCGCCGGAGGGTGATCCGCCGGGCTGCTCTGGCACGATCGTGCCCGTGACGGACGACGGGACGGAGCCCTCCACGGACGGGGGCGCGGCCGACCGCTCGAGCCCCGCCGTGGACGTCCACGCCCGCGACTGGGCCCGTACGCGCACCTCGGACGCCACCGCCCCGCCCCCGCCGGCCGAAGCGGCGGCGGTGGAGGCTGTCGCCGCGGCAGCGGTCGCAGAGGTGCGCTCCGCCGAGCCGGACGTGCCGCCCTCGTCCTACGACGCCTCGCCCAAGGCAGCGGTCCGCGTCCCGGGCGCCCCGCGGCGAGCACCGCTGGTCGTGCAGGGCCTGCTCCCAGCGCTGGCGGCCGCCCTGCTGGCCGCAGCGGCCGTCGGCGGCGAGTGGCCGCTGACCGCCGCCGTGGTGGCCCTGCAGGTGGCGCTGGTCCTGGCCGTCCTCGCCGTGCTCGGCGCCCCGGCCGCGCGGGGGGCGGCCGTCGTGGCCGTCGCCGCTGCCCTCGCCGCCGACGTCGTCGTGGTGCTCGACGACGGCGCGGTCGACCGGCTGTCCGGCGTCGTCGGGCTCGCGCTGGTCGTCTCCCTGCTGCACCAGCTGGTCCGCTCGGGTCGCAGCCGGGTGACCGAGTCGCTGGCCGACACGCTGCTGGCCGTCGTCGTGTCGGTGGCGGCCGCCTGCCTGCTCGCGGTGCGGCACACGGACGGGGGGGACGCGCTGCTGCTCGCGGCGCTGGCCACCGCGGCGGGGACGCTGCTCGCCGGCCGACTCACCGACCGGCTGCTGCTGCGCCCCGTGCTCGCCGTGGGCGCGACGCGCGGCTGGCCCGGCCTGCTGGTCGGCCTGCTCGCCGGCCTCGCCGCGGCCGTGCTGGTGGCCGACCTGACGGCCGGAGAGCTCTCGCCGTCCGCCGCCGCGCTGCTCGGCCTGGTCGTCGCCGTCGCCGCCGTGACGGCGGACCTGGCCGTCGATCTCGGCGCCGCCGAGCTGCGGCCCGGCCGGCGTGACGCGCGCCGCGCCGCCGCCCTGCAGCCCACCGCGGCGCTGCTGCCACTGGCCGTGCTCGGACCGCTGGTGCTGCTCGCCGGACGGCTGGTGCTGAGCTGAGGCGGCTGCTCGTCGTCCTGGTCGTCCTGCTGGCCCTCGTCGCGGTGGCCGACCGCGCAGGGGCGGCGTGGGCGGCCCGGGCGCTGGCGCAGGAGATGCAGCGCACCGGCGGTCTGGCCGAGCCGCCGCAGGTGACGATCGCGGGGGTGCCGTTCCTGACGCAGGCCCTGCGCGGCCGCTACCGCGCCATCGACGTGGTCGCCAGGGACGTGCCGGCGGGTGAGGTGCAGGGGGTGCCGGTCGTCCTGCGGACGATGTCCGCGACGCTGCGCGGGGCGCGGGTGCCGCTGGCCGACGCGCTGGCCGGCACGGTCAGCTCGGTCCCGGTGGACCGGCTCGACGCCCGGGCCCTCGTGCCGTACGACGTCTTCGCCCGCAGCGGCGCCCAGGGCCGGCGGCTCACCGTGTCCCCGCAGGGCGACCGCGTCCGCGTGCAGGGCCGGGTGCGGGTCCTCGGCCAGGACCTCACCGCCTCCGCGCTCAGCCGGCTCACGCTCGACGACGACGTGCTGGTGGTGACGGCCGAGTCCTACGACGTCGGCGGGGCGCTCGCCGACCGGCTGGTCACCCGGGCGCTGGGCGAGCGCCTGGACCTGCGGCTGGACCTCGGCGGGCTGCCGTACGGCCTGCAGGTCGACACGGTGCAGGTGCGGGCCGACGGCGTCGCGGTGACGGCCACGGCGGTCGACGCCGTGCTGCAGGCGCCCGCCGGCTGAAGCCCAGGGAGCAGGCTCGGCGCAGGGGCTACCCTGGCCGCATGCAGCCCTCCGTCGTCGTTGCGCTCGTCAGGCGCCGCACGGTCGACTTCTGCCGCACGGGCACGTGCCTGTGTCGCACGCCCTGAGCTGAGCCCGCGCTCCACTGGCCGACCAGGACCCCCGCTGCGCCCTGCCGCTCGTCCGGCAGGCCCCCTCGACATCCCCGCACACCTCTCGTGAAGGAGCTACCGCATGAGCCGCTCGGACGTGCTCGTCGACGCCGACTGGGCCGAGGCCCACCTGGACGACCCCGACATCGTGTTCGTCGAGGTCGACGAGGACGTGTCCGCCTACGACGGCGGGCACCTCAGGAACGCCGTACGCCTGGACTGGACCAAGGAGCTGCAGCAGCCGGCCGCCCGCGACCTCATCGACCGCGACGACTTCTCGGCGCTGATGAGCGCGAAGGGCATCGCCAACGACTCGACCGTCGTGCTCTACGGCGGCAACAACAACTGGTTCGCGGCCTACGCCTACTGGCAGTTCAAGCTGTACGGCCACGAGAACGTCAAGCTGCTCGACGGCGGCCGCAAGAAGTGGGAGCTCGACGGGCGCGAGCTGGTCCAGTCCGTCCCCGAGCGGGCCACGACCTCCTACGTCGCGAAGGACCCCGACCTGTCGATCCGGGCGTTCCGCGACGAGGTCGTCGCCTCGATCGGGGAGAAGAACCTCGTCGACGTGCGCAGCCCCGACGAGTTCAGCGGCAAGATCAAGGCTCCGGCGCACCTGCCGCAGGAGCAGTCGCAGCGCGCCGGTCACATCCCGACCGCGATCAACATCCCGTGGAGCAAGGCGGCGGCCGACGACGGCACGTTCCGCTCCGACGACGAGCTGGCCAAGCTGTACGCCGCGGAGAGCTTCCAGGTCGGCACGCCGACCATCGCCTACTGCCGCATCGGCGAGCGCTCCTCGCACACCTGGTTCGTGCTGCACGAGCTGCTCGGCGAGACCGACGTCAAGAACTACGACGGCTCCTGGGCCGAGTACGGCTCGCTCGTCGGCGTGCCCGTGCAGAAGGACGTCTGATGTGCGGCTCGCCTGACCAGGACACGCTGCCGGCCCTCGAGGTCAGCGCCAGGGAGGCCGTCGTGCACGGCACGGTCACCCGCGACGGCGCACCGCTCGGCGGCGCGTACGTCCGGCTGCTCGACACCACGGGCGAGTTCACCGCCGAGGTGCAGAGCTCGGCGACCGGCTACTTCCGCTTCTACGCGGCGGCCGGCGACTGGACGCTCCGCACGCTGTTCCGCGGCGGGTCCGTCGACACCGGCGTGACGGCCGTCCAGGGCGAGGCCGTCGAGGCCTCGGTCGTCGTCCCGGCCTAGTCCGACGTCCGGCCGCGGCCGTCCTGCCGGGACGTCCGCGGCCGGTAGCATCGCAGCCCCCGTCGCCCGCAGGAAAGGCCCGCCGTGCTCGAGCTCTTCTACACCGGGATCCTCGTGCTGGTGTTCCTGTTCATCACCTGGTTCGCGGTCTACGTCGTCTACAAGCTCTACGAGGGCCAGCGCTAGCGGTGGAGCTGCACGAGCGCCTGGAGCCGCTGGCCTTCCTCGTCGGCGCCTGGCGCGGCCTGGGCGTGGTCGGCTACCCCACGGTGCAGCAGGCCCGCTACGAGCAGGAGGTCGTCTTCGCGCACGACGGCCGGCCCTTCCTCGAGTACTCCAGCCGCACCTGGCTCCTGGACGACGACGGCCGGCGGGTCCGGCCGGGCGCGCGCGAGGCGGGCTGGTGGCGCCCGGGGCGCGAGCCCCGCGACGTCGAGGTCCTGCTGGCGCACCCCACCGGCATCGTCGAGGTCCACGTCGGCGAGGTGGCCTTCCGCAAGGTCGAGCTGCGCACCGACGTGGTGGCGCGCACGGAGACCGCCAAAGAGGTGACGGCGCTGCACCGGCTCTACGGGATCGTCGAGGACACCGATCTGGCCTACGCGGTCGACCTCGCAGCCGTCGGGCAGCCGCTGCAGCCGCACCTGTCCGCGCGCCTGTCGCCCGTGCAGGGCCAGCTCTCCTAGGGACCGAGCTCGTCGGACACGGCGGACCCCGAGCCACTTCCTCTCCGGACAGGAGAGGGCCGGCTGGACACGGCCGGCGGCTCGGGGTCGGGTGCCTGTCTGGGATTCGCCGAACGCCCGGAAGGGCGCGCGAGACTCTCAGCGTGCAGTCCTTGCGGGCGTCCTAGCGGACAGCCACCTCACTCGTCCGATGGGTACTCAAGTGTTCGGACCACCTCCTCTCCAGTGTGCTGACGAGCGTAGGCCGCGCCCGCGCCGTTGTCACCGGGAAATGCTCAGGCCGAGATGACGGCGGTCGTCGTGAAGACGCCGCTCCCCTCGGCCAGGCACACGGCCAGGGCCACGGCGCCGACGACCGTCGCGCAGACGCTCTCCCAGCGCTCGAACCGCGTCTCGGAGATCAGCTGCGACGAGCCGCCGAGCAGCACGCACCCGAGGGCGACGACGGCGCCGGGGTCGTAGGCACCGGCGACGGTCAGCAGCACCGCCACGACGGCGAGCACGACGGTCGTGGCGGCGAAGACCTCGTCGCGCGTGCGGGGCAGGCGCGGACGCGGCAGCGAGGTGCGGTGTGCGGTGGCCTGGGACACGGCGTCTCCCGGTCGTTCGAGGGCTCGGACGGGCGGCGCGGGAGCACGGTGCCGGACGGTCACGACTGTGCGCCGAAGCGGGCGGGCGTGCAAGGGGTCAGCGGCGTCAGCGGACGACGACCCGGGCCGTGTCGAGCGGGTGGTCGGCGAGCGTCGTCGGCAGCGGACGGGCGAGCAGGCAGGCCCCGGCCACCGCCACCAGTCCCGCGACGGCCAGGCCGGCGCCGGGTCTGGGCCGCCGGGCGCACACCGCGAGGTAGCCCCACCCGCCGAGCAGCAGCGCCGCCAGCGCGACGAGCACCGGGGAGGGGGCGGTGTGCAGGGAGATGTGCCCGAGGTAGACGTCCATCGACGGCTCGTGCGGCATGCGGGCGTAGCGGAACTGCAGGTCCGGGACGATCGACACGAGCTGGCCCGCGAGCAGCGCGGGGACGGCCGGCAGGCGCCACCGGGTCACCGCCCCGACGAGCGCGGCCGTGGACAGCCCGGCGCCCCAGCCCACCAGCTGGTGCAGCAGGTAGTGCCACCACGTCCCCAGGGCCAGGTAGGCGAGGGCGACGGCGACCTCCAGGCTGAGGACCCCTGCCAGCGCCGCGGCCAGGCCCAGCTGCCTCACGGCGGGACGCCTCACGGTGCGTGGTCCAGGTGCTCCAGGAGGACCTCCTGCTCGAACGCGTGCCGCGCCCAGCCCGGGTCGTAGGTGCGGTAGCGCACCCGCGACCGGGCGTCCACCAGGACGTAGCCGTCCTGGCACTCCTGCGCCGCCAGCGGCAGGGCGAGCCGGCGGGCCAGCGCCGGGTCCGAGGTCACGACCCGGCGGTACGCCGGGTCGAGGCGGTGCCGCGCGACGGTCCCCGACGAGGCCGCCTGCTCGCAGGTCACCACGACCATGGTCGGCCGGCCGTCGACGGCCTGCACGCCCGGGACGCGCTCGGACAGCGCGAGCACGGCCAGCTGCGCCAGCCCGTCGTCCGGGGCGGACGCGTGCCCGGTCGCGAACCAGCCGGCCACCAGCGCCGCCGACACCGCCTGGACGACGACCACGACGACGACGTCGAGGCGTGCCCGGCGCCCCGCGACGGGTTGGGTCACGCCGTGGAGGCTAGTGTCCGCCCCATGGGCCGCACCGTGCCGGGCGAGGCGCTCGAGCACGCGCTGGGCGCGGGTCTGCAGGCGCGGCTGCGGGCGCGCGGCTACCGGCTCACACCGCAGCGCCAGCTGGTGCTGCAGGCGGTCGCCGAGCTCGGCCACGCCACGCCGGAGGACATCGTCACGGCGGTGCAGCGCACCGCGACCGGCGTCAACATCAGCACCGTCTACCGCACGCTGGAGCTGCTCGAGGAGCTCGGGCTGGTCCGGCACACCCACCTCGGGCACGGTGCGCCGACCTACTCGGTCAGCACCGACGACGACCACGTGCACCTCGTCTGCCGCGACTGCGGCGATGTGCAGGAGGCCTCGCCGGAGGTCGTCGCCCCCGTCGTGCAGCAGCTGGCGGCCACGCACGGTTTCCACGTGGACGTCGGGCACTTCGCCGTCTTCGGCCGCTGCCGGCAGTGCGCCGCCGACGGCTGAGGGAATCGCCGGCCCGGCAGCGCGTTCCTCCCGGTGTGACGACCGCGCCGCCCGCGAGTGCCCTGCTGAGCCGTCCCGGCGCCGTCCCCGCCGACCCTCCGGACGCCGGGGTCGCCGCCCACTACGGCGACCCGTTCGCCGAGCAGCGACGCCTCGAGCGGGGCTCGGCGCTGGTCGACCTGTCGCACCGGCCGGTCGTGCGCATCGCCGGCCCGGACCGGCTGACCTGGCTGCACAGCCTGCTGACCCAGTCGCTGACCGACCTGCCCGCGCAGACGTGGACGCAGGCCCTGGTGCTGTCGCCCCACGGTCACGTCGAGCACCACCTGCACCTCGTCGACGACGGCGAGGCGGTCCTCGCGCACGTCGAGCCCGGGACGGCCGCAGCGCTGGTCGAGTTCCTGCGGCGGATGCAGTTCCTGCTCCGCGTGGAGGTGGACGACGTCAGCGACGCCTGGGCGGTCGTCGCCGACCCCGGCGTGCGGCTGGTGCCCCGTGACGAGCTCGGGGCGTACGACGGTCCGCTCGCCGGTGCCCTGGCCTTCGAGGCGCTGCGCGTCGCGGCGCGCACGCCCCGGCTGGGGTTGGACACCGACCACCGCACCCTGCCGCACGAGGTCGGCTGGCTCACGAGCGCCGTCCACCTCGACAAGGGCTGCTACCGCGGGCAGGAGACGGTCGCCCGGGTGCACAACCTCGGCCGTCCGCCCCGGCGGCTGGTCCTGCTGCACCTCGACGGCTCGGACAGCGAGCTGCCCGCCGCCGGCGACGACGTGCTGCTCGACGGGCGGGTGGTCGGCCGGGTCGGGACGGCCGCGCGCCACCACGAGCTCGGCCCCGTCGCGCTGGCCCTGGTCAAGCGGTCGGTGCCGGACGGCGCCGCGCTGCTCGCCGGTCCGGTCGCCGCGCGGGTGGACGACGAGCCGGCCTTCGAGCTGCCCGTGTCGCCGGCGCGGCAGGCCGCGGCGGCGCGCGAGTCCCTGCTCCGTCGGCGGTAGCCGCCGTACGCGCTGCGTGACGCCCCACCGCGACATCTGCGACGATGGGCGCTCGGTCACCACTGCGAAGGAGCACCGCGTGAGCGTCGAGGGCACCCCGGCGACCCCCCGGCCGGGCAACCGGCGGATCGACCGTGTGCTGGCCGAGGACTTCCTGGACGGTCTGCAGGGCCTGCCGCTGCGCGAGGTCCGCGAGCTGCGGGCCGACGCCGAGCAGGAGGAGGTCGACCTGTCCTACCTGCGCCGCATGGTGCAGGGACGGCTCGACATCCTGCGGGCCGAGCTCAACCGCCGCGACGGCACCGGCGCCCAGGACCTGGTGCAGGGCCTGGCCGCGATCCTGGCCGACGAGCCCCGCGCCCCCGCGCGCGGGCTCGGCCGGCACACCACCGTGGAGCCGTCCCGGGCCGACAGCCACCGGCGCTACGTCGAGGCGCTCGTCGCCGACGTCGACCTGTCGGACGTGTCCGCCCGGTCGACCGACGAGCTCGCGCACGCGCTGCGGACGCTCTCGGAGGAGGAGCGGGGGCTGTCCGGCAAGCGCCGTCAGGTGCAGCAGGTGATGGATGCCTGCGGCGCCGAGATCACCCGCCGCTACCGCGACGGCGAGGCCGACGTCTCCACCCTGCTCAGCGAGCAGCCGACCGGACCCGCCCCGCGCGGCGCGTGAGCACACCGGTCCTCGTCGAGCTCGTCCGCTCGGGCGTCGTCGAGAGCGTCCACCGGGGCAGCGTCGTGGCCGTCCGGGCGGACGGCACGGACGCCCTCGCGCTCGGGGACCTCGACCGGCCGGTCTTCCCCCGCAGCTCCAACAAGCCGCTGCAGGCGGTCGGCCTGCTCGAGGCGGGCTGGTCGCCGCCCGACGAGCAGGCCCTGGCGCTGGCCACCGCCTCGCACTCCGGTGAGCCGGCGCACCTGGCGGTCGTGCGCCGGACCCTGGCCGCCGCCGGCCTCGACGAGAGCGCCCTGGGCTGCCCGCCGATGCTGCCGCTGTCCGAGCCGGCTGCCCACGCGCTGCTCAGGTCCGGGGGCAGCGCCACGCCGCTGACCATGAACTGCTCGGGCAAGCACGCCGCGATGCTCGCGACGTGCGTCGCGCGCGGCGAGACCACGCACGACTACCTGGACGCCTCGTCGCCCGTGCAGCGCGCGCTCACGGCGACGGTGGAGCGGCTGGCCGGCGAGCCGGTCCGGGCCGTCGCGGTCGACGGCTGCGGAGCGCCGCAGCACGCGCTCACCCTGCGCGGGCTCGCGCGTGCCTTCTCCGCGCTGGCGACGGGCGACGGCGCCGACCGCCGGACGGCGGAGGCCATGACCGAGCGTCCCGACCTCGTCGGCGGCACCGGTCGCGAGGTCACCGACCTGATGGCGGGCATCCCCGGTCTGGTGGCCAAGGACGGTGCGGAGGGGGTCTTCGCGGCGGCCCTGCCCGACGGCGGCGCTGTCGCGGTCAAGATCGCCGACGGTGCCGGCCGCGCCGCCGTCCCCGTCCTCGTGGCCGGGCTGCGGGCGCTGGGCGTCGAGGCGGACGTGCTGGCCCGCCTGTCCCGGACCCCGGTCCTCGGCGGCGGCGTGCCCGTCGGTGAGCTGCGGCCGGCCGAGGCCCTGCCGCCCTCCTGAGGGCGGCGGAGGCGCCGGTATCCTCGGGCGACGTGACACGCAGCGAGGTCGGGGCAGGCCCGTCCGCCGCGACCGTCCGTCGCTGGCGGCAGCACCTGGCCGACGAGCGGCTCGAGGCCGCGGTCTACCGCGAGCTCGCCGCACGCCGCTCCGGCGAGGAGCGCGACATCCTGCTCGCCCTCGCCGACGCCGAGGCCCGCCACGCCGCCCACTGGACCGGGCTGCTGGGCGACCGCGGTCCCGGACGCGGACACGCCAGCCCCCGCAGCCGGCTGCTCGCGCTGCTCGCCCGCCGGTTCGGCTCGGTGTTCGTGCTCGCCCTGGCCCAGCGCGCCGAGAGCCGCAGCCCGTACGAGGACGACGCCGACGCCACGCCGGCCATGGCGGCCGACGAGAAGATCCACGCCGAGGTCGTGCGGGGCCTGGCCGAACGGGGCCGGGCGCAGATCTCGGGCACCTTCCGCGCCGCCGTCTTCGGCGCCAACGACGGGCTGGTCTCCAACCTCGCCCTCGTGCTCGGCGTCGCCGGCAGCGGGGTCGGGACGCGCACCGTGCTGCTCACCGGTCTGGCCGGTCTGCTGTCCGGGGCGCTGTCGATGGGGGCGGGGGAGTTCATCTCGGTCCGGTCGCAGCGCGAGCTGCTCGACGCCTCCACGCCGGCCGCGGGTCACGTCGAGGCCTATCCGCACCTCGACGTGGACGCCAACGAGCTGGCCCTCGTCTACCGCGCGCGCGGCATGGCCGCGGACGAGGCGAGCCGGCACGCCGCCGCGCAGCTGCGGGCCTGGCCGAGGGTGGAGCACCGCGGCGAGCGGCCGGCCGAGCACGAGCTGGTCGGCAGCAGCCTGTCCGCGGCCCTGTCGAGCTTCGCGTTCTTCGCCTCGGGCGCAGCGGTCCCGGTCCTGCCCTTCCTGATCGGGCTGTCCGGCACGGCGGCGCTCGTCACCGCCGCCGTGCTCGTCGGTACGGCGCTCATGGTCACCGGCGCGGTGGTCGGGATGCTGTCCGGTGCGCCACCCCTGCGCCGTGCGCTGCGCCAGCTCTGCGTCGGCGCGGGCGCCGCGACGGTGACGTACGTCCTCGGCACGGTCTTCGGGGCGACCGTCGGCTGACGGCCCTCAGCCGACGTCGCCGGGCCACCGGCGCGGGGCCGCACCACCCAGCTGGCGCAGGAACTCCTCGCAGACCCAGTCCTGCAGCCGGACCTGCTCGGGGCTGCGCTGCAGCGTCAGCAGCTCCTCGGCGCGGCAGTACTCGTCCACCTCGGCCAGCATGGCCTGCCACCCTCGCACGGCGGACTCCGCCTCGGGCCGCACGGGATAGGGCAGGTCCACGAGCGGCTCGCCGCGGGCGGCCGCCTCGGCCCGCAGGCGGTCCGCGGTCGACAGCTCGGTCCCGTAGCGGGCGGTCAGCGACTGCACCATCGCCTGCAGGCGGGCGGGCACGTCGTGCGACGAGCCCTGCGACCGGGCGAGGGCCATCAGCTGGAACTCGCGCATCCAGTCCGAGATGTGCTCGACGGTCGACATGCCCAGCTCGACCGGGTAGCCGAGCAGCCAGACCGTGGTCGGAGGCGTCACGCGGCCGAGGCGGACGGTGCGTCGTCGAGGTCGACGTCGGCCAGCTCGGCGAGCCAGTCGATGTCGGCGAAGCTGTCGGCCAGCTCGTCGTCCCCGCGGGACGAGGACGCCGGCGTCAGCCGCACCCAGATCGTCTTGCCGGACCGCCGCGAGCGCACACCGTGCTCGGCCGACAGCGAGTGCACCAGGCGCATGCCCCGCCCGGTGCTGGAGGTCCGGGAGAACACGCGCAGGGACGGGCTCAGCGGGCTGCCGTCGCTCACCTCGAGCAGGACCTCGTCCGGCTGCGCGGCGACCGAGACCTCGACCGTCCCGCCGACGTGGAGGACGACGTTGCCGACGAGCTCGGACACGATGAGCTCGGCGCTGTCGAGCAGCGCCTCGTGCCCGTGCTCCTCGAGGTGCGTGCGCACCATCCGCCGGGCCGCCGGGACCGCGCTCCCGGTCGCCGACCACGACTGTCGAGCACCCGACGTGGACACCGTCCTCCTCTTCGCCCAGGACGCACCGTGACCAGGCGCTGGCAGTCGGAGACTACGCTGCGTGCTCAGCGCAGGGCGACCCGCCCACGTCGCGAAGGCGCCGGTCGGAGGGCCTGTGAGGCACGTCACGGCGCCTCGGCGCCCGAGTGCTTGCTGTTGCTAGCACCACCGGGATACCGTGGGGCCGGCAGGTTCGGCGGAGCAGCGGAAGGAGGTCCTCATGGCCGGCATCGACGTCCGCCACCTCGGGGAGTTCATCCGCGAGCAGCGGGACCTCAACAACATCTCGCTGCGGCAGCTCGCCAAGCTGGCCGGGGTCAGCAACCCCTACCTCAGCCAGATCGAGCGCGGCCTGCGCAAGCCCAGCGCCGAGATCCTGCAGCAGATCGCCAAGGGCCTGCGCATCTCGGCCGAGGCGCTGTACGTGCAGGCCGGCATCCTCGACCAGCGGCACGGCGACGGGCTCGTCGCCGACGCCGTCCTGGCCGACGACGGCCTCACCGAGCGGCAGAAGCAGGTGCTGCTCGAGATCTACGACAGCTTCCGCAAGGAGAACGCCGCGTCCAGCGGGGGCGACGCCACCGTCTCCCTCGTCACCGCGACGACCGAGCTGCCGACCGACCTCAGCACCGCCTCGGGTCTGCCCGCCGACGTCGCGCCGGCGCCGCCGGCTCGCAAGGCGCCCCGCAAGCGCGCCCCTCGCACCTCCGCCTGACGCGCCCGCACCCGCCCCGTCCTGCCGGGCTGTCCGGCATCCCGTCCGCACCTGCCAGGAGGCACCCGTGTCCGCTCGCCCCACCGTCGACGTCGACGTCGACACGACCGGCACCACCGTGACCGGCCGCTTCACCCTGGGGAACCTCCCGACCTTCGACGTCGCCGAGGTGACCAAGCCGCTCTACGCCTACGTCGGTGTCCTGGACCTCGCGCTCGAGCAGGCCAAGGACGTGCCCGCGCAGGTCCGCACGATCCCCACGCAGGTCCGCACGATCCCGGCCCAGGTCAAGAGCCTGCGCGAGGACGTGGAGACCCGCGTCGAGAAGGTCACCGAGCAGGCGACCGACCTCTACACCGCCCTCACCCTGCGGGGCGAGCGCCTGGTGACCTCGATCCGCCGCCGGCCCGCCGCGTCGAAGCTCGGCTAGACCCAGCCCTCTCGACCCGCGCGACCCCCGGAGACCCGCGAGGCCCGGGGGTCGCGCGTGTCCGGACCGTGCAGGAGGATGACGGCGTGCTCGACCCCTCGATGCTCCTGCTCACCGTCCTCGCCTACGGCGCGTTCGCCCTCAAGCTCTGGGCGCTCGTGGACGCCTGCCTGCGACCGCAGGCGGCCTACGTCGCCGCCGGCAAGCTCACCAAGCTCGCCTGGGTCGCGATCCTCGCCGCCGCGCTCCTGCTCGGCGGCGGTGACGTCCTGGGCCTGCTGGGGCTGGTCGGGACCGTCGCGGCGATCGTCTACCTCGTGGACGTGCGCCCGGCCGTGCGCGAGCTGCGGCGCGGCGGTCCCTGGGGCTGAGGGGCGCTACGGTCCGGACTGCGGGCTGTGCTGCAGCTCCGGAGCGAGATCGCCGGCCGCCTCCTGCCCCACGTGCACGAACACCAGCGCCGCCTCGGGGTTGCCCCCCACCTCCGCGGTCTGCCCGTTCGCCTCGTAGATCTCCACCAGCCCTGGGGCGTCGCTGGCCGCGACCAGGCGGCGCACTCCGTCCTGCACCGTCGTGGACTCACCGTCGCGGACACCGCCGCGCAGGACAACCAGCTCGTCTGACATGCCGGGACTGTACTCAGGACCCCGCGGGCGGGGCGACCGTGTCCCACGGGACGGTGAGCTCCCCGAACCGGTGGCGGGCCGGTCCGGTCTGCGGCCAGTCCAGCGCCTCGCAGGCCACCGTCCACCGCGCACGCGGTCCGAAGGGCGCGTACGCCGCCGCGCGGTCCCAGGACGCGTCCAGCGCCGTGAGCAGTGCGTGCACCGGCTGCCCCGGCACGTTGTGGGAGATCAGCGCCTTGGGCAGCCGCTCGGCCAGCACCGACGGACGCTCCAGGGACGGCAGGTGCGCCGCCAGGGTCAGCGTCCGCGGTCCGGCCGGGTCCAGGGCGACCCAGGCCGCGCGCCGGCCGATCTCGTCGCAGGTCCCCTCGACGAGCAGCCCGCCCGGCGCCAGGCCCGCCCGCAGCGTCGTCCACGCGGCCAGCGCAGGCTCCTCGTCGTACTGCCGGAGCACGTTGAGCGCCCGGACGACCAGCGGGCGCAGGCCGGCCAGCTCGAAGCCGCCGCGCCGGAACGACAGCCCGGGCCGCTGCGCCGGCAGGGCCGCCGCGACCCGGTCCGGGTCGATCTCGAGACCGACGACCTCCACGTCGGCGCGGACCTCGCGCAGCCGGGCGAACAGCTCGACGGCGGTGACGGGCGAGGACCCGTAGCCGAGGTCGACGACCAGCGGCGGGGGACCGGCGGCGCGCAGTCGCCCCCCGTGCACCGCCGTCAGCCAGCGGTCGACGCGCCGCAGCCGGTGGGGAGCCGTCGTCCCGCGGGTGGCCAGCCCCAGCGCGCGAGCCCGGCCGGCGGCGTACCGCCTGGTCCTCGGCACCGCCGGGCCGTCAGCGACGCAGGACCTTGGACACCCCGGCCTGCTGCTGCGGCGTGAGCTGCACCAGGTCGATGTTGACGTGGGCCGGCCTCGACGCGACCCACACGACGGCCTCGGCGACGTCCTCGGCGGTGAGCGCCTCGACGCCCTCGTACACCGCGGCGGCGCGGGCCTCGTCCCCGCCGAAGCGCACCCTCGAGAACTCCTCGGTGTGCACCATGCCGGGCGCGATCTCGCTGACCCGGACGCCGTGCTCGGCCACCTCGAGACGCAGGACGTCCCGCAGGGCGGCGAGCGCGTGCTTGGCCGCCACGTAGCTCGCACCGCCCTCGTAGACCCAGCGGCCGGCGGTCGAGCCGGTCATCACGACCTGGCCCCGCGCCCGCGCGAGAGCGGGGAGCAGCGCCTGCACCGTGCGCACGGTGCCGAGGACGTTGACGTCGTAGGTGCGCGCCCAGGTGCCGACGTCCGCGTCGGCGACCGGCACCAGGTCGAACGCTCCTCCGGCGTTGGCGACGAGCAGGTCGCAGTCCGGTGCGGCGTCGGCCAGCGCCTCCACCGAGCGCGCGTCCGTCACGTCGAGCGCGCACGGCCGGATCGACGGGTGCTCCGCCGACAGCGCGCCGAGCCGGTCGAGCCGGCGGGCGGCGGCCACGACCTGCCATCCCTGCTCGGCCAGCCGGCGGGCGGTGGCCGCGCCGATCCCGCTGCTCGCGCCGGTCACCACTGCGGTTCGACTCATGGGCGGGAAGTCTGCCCTGCCGGGCGGGGTTGGCCACCTGCGGGGCAGACTGCTCCGACGAGGAGGTGCGGTCCGTGACCCCGAGACTGACCCAGGTGCCGCCGCTGACGTCCGTGCACCCGCGCCGGGTGGCCGTGCTGTCGGTGCACACGTCCCCGCTGGAGCAGCCCGGCACCGGTGATGCCGGCGGCATGAACGTCTACGTCGTCGAGACGTCCGCCCGCCTGGCCGCGCTCGGCGTCGAGGTCGAGGTCTTCACCCGCGCGACGCGCAGCGACCTGCCGCCCGTCGTCGAGATGGCGCCCGGGGTGACGGTCCGCCACGTCACGGCCGGACCGTTCGAGGGGCTGCTCAAGGAGGACCTGCCGGCGCAGCTGTGCGCGCTGACCTCCGGCGTGCTGCGCGCCGAGGCGGCGCACGAGCCCGGCTGGTACGACGTCGTGCACTCCCACTACTGGCTGTCCGGCCAGGTCGGGTGGCTGGCCAGCGAGCGCTGGGGGGTGCCGCTCGTGCACACCGCCCACACGCTGGCGAAGGTCAAGAACCTCGCCCTCGCCGAGGGCGACGCACCCGAGCCGCTGCGGCGCGTCGTCGGCGAGCAGCAGGTCGTCGAGGCCTCCGACCGGCTGGTCGCCAACACGGTCGAGGAGGCCGGGCAGCTCGTCGACCTCTACGACGCGCGCCCCGAGCACGTCGTCACCGTCGCGCCGGGCGTCGACCTCGAGCACTTCCGTCCCGGCGGGGCGGTCCCTCAGGGCAGTGCCGCACGCACCCGCCTGGGCGTGCCCCCCGACGCCGTGCTGCTGCTGTTCGTCGGGCGCATCCAGCCGCTCAAGGCGCCCGACGTCCTGCTGCACGCCGCCGCCCGCATGCTCTCGGCCGATCCGGCGCTGCGTGACCGCCTGGTCGTGGCGGTCGTCGGCGGACCGAGCGGCACCGGGCTGCTCGAGCCCACCGCTCTGCAGGACCTCGCGCACAGCCTCGGCATCGCCGACGTCGTCCGCTTCGAGCCGCCCCACGGCGGACGCGACCGGCTGCGCGACTGGTACGTCGCCGCCGACGCCGTCGCCGTCCCCAGCCACAACGAGTCCTTCGGCCTGGTCGCGCTCGAGGCGCAGGCCTGCGGCACCCCGGTCGTCGCCACCGACGTCGGAGGGCTGCGCACCACCGTCCGCGACGGCGTGTCCGGGCTGCTCGTCCCGGGGCACGGGGCCGACGACTGGGCCGCCGCCCTGTCCCGCGCCGTCGCCGACCGCCGGCGCCTGTCGCAGGGCGCCGTCGCGCACGCGGCCGGCTTCTCCTGGGGCCGCACCGCCGACGGGCTCCTGCGGACCTACCGCGCCGCGCTGGCCGACCGGGTGGCCCTGCCGCTGGCCGCCGCGCGGTGACCGGCGCGCCCTCCGCCGCCGAGCTGCACCGGACGATCGCGGCCGCGCTCGACGAGAACGGGCTCGAGCACACCTCCCCGGGCGAGGGCCAGTTCTTCGTCGTCCTGCCGGGCACGCACAAGCTGGCCACGCACTGCTGGCTGGTCGCCGGTCGGCACGCGCTGCTCGTCGAGGCCTTCGTCTGCCGCCGGCCGGACGAGAACGTCGAGGAGTTCTACCGCTTCCTGCTCCGGCGCAACGCCAAGCTGTACGCCGTCGCGTTCTCGGTCGACGCGGCCGGCGACGTCTACCTCGTCGGCCGGCTGCCGCTGCACGCGGTCACGGCCGAGGAGGTCGACCGCCTGCTCGGCTCGGTCCTGCAGTACGCCGACGAGTCCTTCGACCCGCTGCTCGAGATCGGCTTCGCCAGCTCGATCCGGCGGGAGTGGGTGTGGCGGCAGAAGAACGGCATGCCGACGACCAACCTGCAGGCCTTCGCCCGCTTCGCCGACCCGGACCGGTGAGCGTCGTCTGGGACCTCGACGGCCGGCTGCTCGACGTGCTGCACGAGCTCGGCGCCCACCTCGAGCGGGTGGAGGTCGGGGCGTACGTCGTCACGCTGCCGGGTCGGCACCGCCCCACCCTGGTCTGGCTCATCGCCGGCGAGCAGGCGGTCGCCGTCGAGGCGTTCGTGCTGCACGTCATCGACGTGCCCGACCCGGCGCCGCTGCACCGGGCCCTGCTGGCCAAGAACCTGCGCCTGCGCTCGGTCCACTTCGGTCTCGACGACGTGGGGGACGTCTTCCTGACCGGCTCGCTGCCGCACACGGCGGTGGACCTGCCGACGGTCGACCGGCTGCTCGGCGAGGTGCTGCAGCTGCTCGAGGACAGCACGGAAGGGCTGCTGCGCGCGGCCTACGGCGACCGGCTGGCCCTCGACCGGTCGCTGGCCGACAAGGTCCTGGCCGACGGCGCCGGGCGACGTCCCGCGGGCACCCCCGAGCACGCTCCGCGCCGCGACGTCCGCCGCTGAGCGGCCGCCGGACGGACTGCGGTTGGATGGGCCCATGGCGACCCTCGTGCTGCTCCGCCACGGCGAGAGCGAGTGGAACAAGAAGAACCTGTTCACCGGATGGGTCGACGTCGATCTGACCGAGCTGGGCGAGGAGCAGGCGCGGCTGGGCGGCCTCGAGCTGGCCAAGGACGGCCTGCTCCCGACGGTCGTGCACACCTCGCTGATGACCCGCGCGATCCGCACGTCCAACATCGCGCTCGAGGCCTGCGAGCGCAGCTGGATCCCGGTCAAGCGCCACTGGCGGCTCAACGAGCGGCACTACGGCGCGCTGCAGGGCAAGGACAAGAAGGCCACCATGGCGGAGTTCGGCGAGGAGCAGTTCACGCTCTGGCGCCGGTCCTACGACGTGCCGCCGCCGCCCATCGAGCTCGGCTCGGAGTGGGACCAGAGCCGCGACACCCGCTACGCCCACCTCACGCCCGACCTGGTGCCGCGCAGCGAGTGCCTCAAGGACGTGGTGCACCGCCTGCTGCCCTACTGGTACGACGTCATCGTCCCGGACCTGCAGGCGGGCGAGACGGTCCTCGTGGCCGCGCACGGCAACTCCCTGCGCGCGCTGGTGGCCCACCTCGACGGCCTGTCCGAGCAGGAGGTCGTCGGGCTGAACATCCCCACCGGCCAGCCGCTGCGCTACGACCTCGACGAGGACATGCACCCGACCAACCCCGGCGGGACCTACCTCGACGAGGCCGCCGCGAAGGCCGCGGCCGAGGCCGTCGCCTCCCAGGGTCACTGACCGGGACCGGACGTTGGCCAGCAAGCGCAAGAAGAAGCCCACCCCGCCGCCGCGCCCGGTCTCCCGCCCGCCGCGTCCGGCGGGACGGACCGGCGGGCCGTCGAACCGCGCGCAGGCGCTGGCCGCCGCGCAGGCCGCTCAGCGCGAGGCCCGCCGCCGGCGGCTCGCGCTCGCCGGACTGGTCCTGGTCGCGGCAGCGGCGGTCGCTGCGTACGTCGTGTTCTCGCAACGGGACGACGCCGAGCTGCGGGACGCCCTCACGAGCGGCACCTGCGAGGTCGACACCCGCAGCGACACGATCAGCGGCGGGGACGGGCACGTGGCCTCCCCGACCTACACGGTCGACCCGCCGGCCGGGGGCGACCACACGCCCCAGGTCGCTCGCGGCGGCGTCTACGAGGGCACGGCGGTGCCGGCCGACGGGCAGCTCGTGCACGCCCTGGAGCACGGCTACGTCGTGGCCTGGCACCGCCCTGACCTGGCGGCGGAGCAGAAGGAGCAGCTCGCGGGCTTCGAGCAGCGGCACGACGGCGACGTCATCGTGGCCGAGCGGGCCGGCCTGACGACGCCGGTGGCGGCGACCGCCTGGGGGCAGCGGCTGCTCTGCCAGGAGGTCGAGCCGGCGGCGCTCGACCGCTTCGCCGAGGAGCACATCGGTGGCGGACCCGAGGGCGGCACCGCCGAGCGGGGCTGACGTCCCCCGACGGGAGCGTCAGTCGAGGCGCTGACCGGTCACCAGGTAGACGACCCGGCGGGCGACCGAGACGGCGTGGTCGGCGAAGCGCTCGTAGTGGCGGCCGACCAGCGTGATGTCGATGGCCGCCTCGACGCCCTGGTCCCAGCTGTCGTCCAGGATCGCGGTGAACAGCTGCCGGTGCAGCTCGTCCATCACGTCGTCGTCCTTCTCCAGCTCGGCGGCCAGGACGATGTCGCGCCCGGCGATGACGCTGCCGGCCTTGGCGACGATCTCCTCGGCGGCGTGGCCCATCTTCAGCACCGTGGCGCGCAGGGGCGGCGGCACCGCCGACGACGGGTAGCGACGCCGCGCGATCTTGGCGACGTGCACGGCGTTGTCGCCCATGCGCTCGAGGTCGGCCACCATGCGCAGGGAGGTCACGAGCACCCGCAGGTCGCTGGCGACCGGCTGCTGCCGGGCGAGCAGGTCGAACGCCCGCGCCTCGGTCTCGCGGTAGCGGGCGTCGACCGCTTCGTCGGCGCTGATCACCTGCTCGGCCAGCTGCAGGTCGCCGTCGAGCAGCGAGGTGGTGGCCCGGCTCATCGCCGAGCCGACCAGGTTGGCCATCTCGACGAGAGAGGCGGAGATGGCGTCGAGCTCGTCGTGGTAGGTGTCGCGCATGGGCCGACACTAGTGCGGTGCGGCGAGCCCAGCCGGGTCCCGGGTGAACCCCTGTCGACCGTCCGGTGAACACTGCCGCCCCGCCGCCGCCCGGGACGGTCACGCGCTCCCGTCACGCCTAGTCTCGGTCTCGTGACCATGGTCGGCGTGCTCGCCGGGCTCGTCGCCGGACTCCTCGTCGGCGCGCTGCTCGGGGTCCTCGCGACCCGTCGCCGTCGCGGTGCGGACGACCGGCCCGTGGCGCCGCCGGACCCGGCCCCCTCCGAGCCACCGTCCTCCGTCGAGGTCATCGACGCGCTGCCCGTCGCGATCGCCGTCCTCGACGCCGGCGAGGCCGTCGTGCTGGCCAACCGCAGCGCCGTCGAGCTCGGCATCGTGCGGGGCGAGCGGCTGCTGGTGGCCGAGCTGCGCAGCCTCGTCCGCGACGTGCGACGGACCCGCTCGCTGCGCGAGGTCGAGGTGGAGCTGCGGCGGGCCCGGCTCCAGCGGCTGCCCGAGGCGGTGCGCGTGCGCCTCGTGCCGGTGGCCGAGCACGGGCACGTCGCGCTGCTCGTCGAGGACATCACCGAGGCGCGCCGCGTCGAGGCGGTCCGCCGCGACTTCGTCGCGAACGTCAGCCACGAGCTCAAGACGCCGGTCGGCGCCATGGCGCTGCTGTCCGAGGCGCTGCTCGACGCGAGCGATGACCCGCTCGCGGTCCGCCGCTTCAGCGGCCGGCTGCAGCGCGAGGCCACCCGGCTGGCGCGGCTCGTGCAGGAGCTGATCGACCTGTCCCGCCTGCAGGGCGCCGACCCGCTGCCCGAGGCGACGGTCGTCGCGGTCGACCGCGTCCTGACCGAGGCGGTCGACCGCACCAGGACGACCGCGGCCGCGCGCGGCATCGACCTGGTGCGCGGTGGCGAGCGGGGCCTCACCGTCGACGGGAGCGAGGCGCAGCTCGTCACGGCGGTCGGCAACCTGCTCGAGAACGCCGTCCACTACAGCCCCGAGCAGACGCGCGTGGCGGTCGCCGCGCGGCGGCACGAGGGCGCCGTCGAGATCACCGTGACCGACCAGGGCATGGGGATCGCCGACAAGGACCTCGAGCGGGTGTTCGAGCGCTTCTACCGGGCCGATCCGGCGCGCTCGCGGGCCACCGGCGGCACCGGCCTCGGACTGGCCATCGTCAAGCACATCGCCACCAACCACGGTGGCGAGGTCTGCGTGTGGAGCGTCGAGGGCTCCGGATCCACCTTCACCCTGCGCCTGCCGCCGTCCGCGGGAGCCGCCACCACCGCCGGGGAGACCGCGTGACGCGAGTGCTGGTCGTCGAGGACGAGGAGTCCATCTCGGACCCCCTGTCGTACCTGCTGCGCCAGGAGGGCTTCGAGGTGTCCGTCGCGGCCACCGGCCCCGAGGGGCTCGCGGAGTTCGACCGCGGCGGGGCCGACATCGTGCTGCTCGACCTCATGCTGCCGGGTCTGTCCGGCACGGAGGTCTGCCGCGCGCTGCGGGCCACCTCGTCCGTCCCGGTCATCATGCTCACCGCCCGCGACAGCGAGATCGACAAGGTCGTCGGTCTCGAGCTCGGCGCGGACGACTACGTCACCAAGCCGTTCAGCTCCCGGGAGCTGGTCGCGCGCGTGCGCGCGGTCCTGCGCCGCCGCGGCGGGGAGCCGGAGAGCGTGGCGCCGGCCGCGCTCGCGGCCGGACCGGTGCGCATGGACGTCGAGCGGCACGTCGTCACCGTCGACGGCGAGCACGTCTCGCTGCCGCTCAAGGAGTTCGAGCTGCTGGAGATGCTGCTGCGCAACGCCGGCCGGGTGCTGACCCGCGGGCAGCTCATCGACCGCGTCTGGGGAGCCGACTACGTCGGCGACACCAAGACGCTCGACGTCCACGTCAAGCGGCTGCGCGCCAAGATCGAGCCCGATCCCGGCGCGCCGCAGCACCTGCTGACCGTGCGGGGCCTGGGCTACAAGCTCGAGGCCTGACCGCCCGCTCGGGCGGTGGCCGGGTGCTCGGCGCCGGCGCCGCTCCGGCGTCGTCGGCACAACCGGGCCAGCTCCTCGTACGCCGGCTGGCCCAGCAGGGCGGTGAGCTCGGCGGCGTACGTGACGTACAGCGGCTCGGCGCCGACGTGGGCGTCCGGCGACGACGTGCACCACCAGTGCAGGTCGGCCCCACCCGGGCCCCAGGCCCGGCGGTCGAACTCGCCGATGGACGTCACGAGCACCGGCACCTCGTCCGGACGCGTGACCCACTCCTGCGTGCGCCGGACGGGCAGCTGCCAGCAGACGTCGGGCTTGGTCTCGAGCGGGTGCCGTCCCAGGCGGTCGGCGAGCGCGTGCAGGGCGCAGCCCGCACCGCCGGAGAAGCCGGGCCGGTTGAGGAAGACGCAGGCGCCGTCGACGGTGCGCGTGCGGCGGGCCGCCTCGCCCTCCAGCTCGTCGACCTCGGAGATCCCGAGCTCGCGGCCGACCCGGGCGTGCTGCCAGGTCGTGGCGCGCAGGCGCCGGGCGAAGTCCGCCACGCGCTGCTCGTCCTCGTCGTCGGACCAGAAGGCGCCGTGGCTGCAGCAGCCGTCGTCGGCGCGGTCCTCCACGACGCCCTGGCAGCCGCGGCCGTAGACGCACGTCCAGGACGACAGCAGCCAGGTGAGGTCGGCGCGGACGAGTCCCGACGGGTCGGCGGGGTCGACGAACTCCACCCAGTCCCGGGCGAAGTCGGGGTCCACCTCGGCACGCACGGACGGCATGCCCAGATCGGTCATCGCAGGCCGGTCATCGCAGGCCGGTCACAGGACCCGCAGCACCAGCAGCGCCACGTCGTCCTCGAGGTCGCCGGCCAGCTCGGCGAGCAGGTGGTCGCTGATGCCCTGGGCGTCGTCGGGGGCGCTGCGCAGCGCGGCCTGCAGCGCGGCGAGCCCCTCGTCGAGCCCGCGGCCGCGGTGCTCCACCAGTCCGTCGGTGTAGAGGACGAGCACGGTGCCGTGCTCCACCGTCTCCTCGACCGTGCGGCGGTCGGTGCCGAGCGCCGCGCCGACGAGCAGCGACGGCTCGGTCGCGACCAGGCGGACGCTGCCGTCGGGTGCGCGCAGCGCCGGCGGCAGGTGCCCGGCGTTGGCCAGGCGCAGCCGGCCCGGGCGGCCCTGTGCGGGCAGCTCCAGCCGGCCGTAGACGCAGGTCGCCAGCTGGGCCATGTCGAGCCCCTGCACCAGCTGGTCGAGCCGGTCCAGCACGACGTCCGGGTCGCTGCCCTGCCAGGCGTAGCTCTGCAGCACCGACCGCAGCTGCCCCATGGACGCCGCGGCCGCCATGTCGTGGCCCATGACGTCGCCGACGGCGATCCCGAGCGGCCCGTCGGGCAGCCGGAACAGGTCGTACCAGTCGCCGCCCACCTGCGCGGCGGCCGCGCCGGGCAGGTAGCGGGCCCAGTGGTCCAGGCCGGCGACGGTCGGCAGCTGCGGCAGCAGGCTGCGCTGCAGCTGCTCGGCCACGTCGTGCTCGCGCTGGTAGAGCCGCGCGTTGTCGACGGTCAGCGCGGCCCGGCGCGCGAGGTCGGCCGCGGTGACGAGGTCGTCGTCGTCGTAGGTGCGCCCGCTGCCGTCGGCGAACAGCGTCAGGACGCCGAGCACCTGGCGGCGGGCCCGCAGCGGCACCACGAGCGCGGTCTTCGGCGCCAGGCTGCGGTAGACCTCGAGCAGCCGGTCGTCCGCGATGCCCCGGAGCAGGGCCGCCTCGTCGATGTCCACCCGCTCGGCGGGACCGCCCGCGAGCACGCGTGCGGTGCGCGACCCGTCCGTCAGCCCGGACGGCTGGAGCTCCTCGAGCCGGCGCAGCAGCGGCTGCTTGCCCTCGTCCCGGTGGCGCGCCGCCACCCGCTGCACCCGGCCGTCGGGGGTGAGCAGGTGGACGGTGCAGAAGTCGGCCATCAGCGGGACGACCAGGCCGGTCAGCCGGTCCAGCGACTCGTCGACGTCGAGCGTCGCGGCGAGCATCGACGTGGCCTCGGCCAGCAGCGCGAGGCGGCGCTGGGCCTTCTCGGCGACCGCGCGCGCGGCCCGCTCCGCGGTCAGGTGGCGCTCGCGCTCCTGCTCGACCGCGACCCGGCTGGTCACGTCGGACTGGATGCCGACGTGGTGCGTGAGCTGGCCGGTGGCGTCGTAGACGGGGGAGAGCGACAGCTCGTTCCAGAACGCCGAGCCGTCCTTGCGGTAGTTGAGCAGGGTGACGGTGCGGTGCTCCTGCCCGGCGAGGGCGTCGCGGATCTCCTGCACGGCCGCGGGGTCGGTCTCGGGTCCCTGCAGGAAGCGGCAGTTGCGCCCCTCGACCTCCTCGCGCCGGTAGCCCGTCGTCCGCTCGAAAGCCGGGTTGACGAAGACGAGGGGGTTGTCCGGCAGGCGGGGGTCGCTGATGGTGAACGACAGCCCGGCGGCGACCACGGCCCGGTCGCGGATCTCGGCGTCCTCGCCGGCGTCCAGGGCGAACAGCACGACCAGCGCCTGGGAGGGGGCGTCCGGCCCGCGCGGGATCGGGAAGCCGGTCATCCACACCGGGCAGCCGTGCTCGCCGACGAGCAGCGGCTCCCCGTCGACCGCTCGGCCGGCGAGGATGCGGTGCAGCGGGTCCTCGCCCGGGGGGTAGGCGGCGCCGTCGACGCGCCGCAGGCCGGCCGCGGCGACCCAGGAGCCGACGGAGGCCGGCAGGTCCTGCCCGGGCACCAGGAGCCGACCGGCCGGGTTGGCCTGCACGACGCAGGCGTCCGACAGGTCGACGAGCAGCACGCTGGCCGGGCTGTCGTGCAGCACCCGCGGCAGCCGCTGGGCGCGCAGCACGTCACCGGAGCGGTCGTCGTCGACGGCCCGCTGCACGGCGCGCGCCTCGTCGAGGTCCGGACCGCTGCGCGCGTGCGCCGGAGGGGGTGGGACGGACACCTGTTCGAGGATACCGGCGCGCGCAGGAGCGTCTCGTAGCCTGACGCGCATGCGGCTCGGGGTCCTGGACGTCGGGTCCAACACGGTGCACCTGCTCGTCGTGGACGCCCACCAGGGCGGCCATCCGGATCCGGTCCGCTCCCACAAGAACGAGCTGCGCCTCGCCGAGCTGCTGCAGCCCGACGGCTCGCTCGGCCGGCACGGCACCTCCGTGCTGGTGCAGGCGGCGGCGGAGGCCCGGACGGCGGCGGAGGACGAGGGCGTCGACGACCTCATGGCCTTCGCGACGTCCGCCGTGCGCGACGCGACCGACTCGGCGGCGGTCCTCGCGGCGGTGCGGGACGAGGCGGGGGTGGACCTGCGGGTCCTGCCCGGCGAGGACGAGGCGCGGCTGACCTTCCTGGCCGTGCGGCGGTGGTTCGGCTGGAGCGCCGGCCGGCTGCTGTGCCTCGACATCGGCGGCGGGTCGCTGGAGCTGGCGGCCGGGCTGCACGAGGACCCGGAGGTGGCGCTGTCCGTGCCGCTCGGGGCCGGCCGCCTGACCCGCGAGCGCTTCCGGCACGACCCGCCCCGCAAGAAGGAGGTCGAGGCGGTGCGGGCCTACGCCCGTGAGCAGGTGGAGGGCGTGCGGGAGGCGCTGCTGGCGGCGGGCCGGCCGGACCGGGGCGTCGTGACGAGCAAGACCTTCCGGTCGCTCGCGCGCCTGGACGGCGCCGCGCCGTACGCCCAGGGACCGCGGGTCCCGCGCCGGCTGCGGCGCGGCGGCCTGGCCAAGACGGTCGAGCGGCTGCAGGGCATGACGGCCGCCGAGCGGGCCCAGCTGCCGGGTGTCTCGCCGAGCCGCGCCGGCCAGCTGCTGGCGGGCGCCGTCGTCGCGCACGCCGCGCTCGACGTGCTCGGGCTCGAGGAGGTCTCGGTCTGCCCGTGGGCGCTGCGCGAGGGAGTCATCCTGCGACGGCTCGACTGGCTCGCCAGCGCCTGAGCCCCACGGCCGCGACCCGTAGCCTGGGCAGGCCATGACCGCTCCCTCCGCCGTCTCCGTGCCGGCTGCACAGGTGGCGCTGTCGACGGCGAGCGTCTACCCGGAGTCGACCGCGACGGCGTTCGAGATCGCCGGTCGGCTGGGCTACGACGGCGTCGAGGTCATGGTCTGGACCGACCCGGTCAGCCAGGACATCAACGCGCTGCGCAAGCTGTCGGACTACCACGAGGTGCCCATCCTGGCGCTGCACGCGCCCTGCCTGGTGATCACGCAGCGGGTGTGGGGCACCGATCCGTGGGCCAAGCTGGTGCGGGCCCGCGACGCGGCGGAGCAGTGCGGCGCGCAGACCGTGGTCGTCCACCCGCCGTTCCGCTGGCAGCGCGACTACGCCCGGCAGTTCCTCGGCGGCATCCAGCAGATGGCCGGCGAGACCGACGTCCGCTTCGCCGTCGAGAACATGTTCCCGCTGCGGGCCCGCGGGCGCGAGGTCACGCCGTACGCCCCCGACTGGGACCCGACGACCGAGGACTTCCCCGACTTCACGCTGGACCTGTCGCACACCTCCGTGTCGCAGTCCGACGCGCTGGAGATGGCCGCGACGATGGGCGAGCGGCTGTCCCACGTCCACATCGCCGACGGCACGGGCACCTCCCGCGACGAGCACCTCGTGCCCGGCCGGGGCACCCAGCCGTGCGAGGAGCTGCTGGAGGGGCTGGCCGGCCGCGGCTTCGACGGGCTCGTCGTCGTGGAGGTCAACACGCGCAAGGCCGACGACCGGGTCGAGCGCGAGGCCGACCTGGCCGAGGCGCTGGCCTTCACCCGCCTCAACCTGGCCGCCCCGCTCGAGGTGGACACCAGCGCGTTCCGCCGGTGACCGACGACCGGCGCCCGCCCCGGTGAGGCTGGAGCTGCAGATCGCCCTCACCCTGCCGCGGCGGGGAGCGGTCCACGTCTTCGGACCGGACCGGTCCCAGAGGGGGGAGCTGCACCTGCCGCGCGGCGCCGGGCCGTTCCCGGTCGTCGTCCTGCTGCACGGCGGCTACTGGCAGACGCGCTACGGCAGGCTGCTCATGCGCCCGTTGGCGCTCGACCTGGTCCGCCGCGGCCGGGCGGTGTGGAACCTCGAGTACCGCCGCCTGGGCGCCGGCCGCGGCGGGGGCGGCGGCTGGCCCATGACGTTCGAGGACGTCGCGGCCGGTGTCGACCACCTGGACCGGCTGGCCGCGCCGCTCGAGCTGTCCGACGTGTCGCTCGTGGGGCACTCCGCGGGCGGTCAGCTGGCGCTGTGGGGGGCGGGGCGCGCGAGCCTGCCCGCCGGCGCGGTCGGGGCCGGACCGCGGGTCGCCGCCTCCCGCGTGGTGGCGCTCGCCCCGGTCACCGACCTGGCCCGCGCCCGGGTGCAGGCCGAGGCGCTGCTCGGCGGGACCGCCGAGGCCCAGCCCGAGCGCTGGGCGCAGGCCGACCCGGTGCGCGCGGGGGCGCCGCCCGTGCCCGCGCTGGTCGTCCACCCGACGGCCGACGCCACCGTGCCGGTGCAGCGGTCACGCGAGTTCTGCGCGCGGCACGGCGTGCCGCTGGTCGAGACCTCCGGCACCCACAGCGACCCGATCGATCCGCACAGCCCGGCCTGGGCGCAGGCGGTCGGCTGGCTGGAGCGGTCCGCGTGACCGCTACCGTTCCCGCATGGTCTCGCTGACCCCCCGCTCGGTCATCCTCGCCGCGTCGCGCAGTCCTCGGGTCGAGCGCCTGGTGGCCGGTGCGCCCGTCTCGCGCAACGTCGTGCGCCGCTTCGTCGCCGGCGAGACGGTGGAGGACGCCGTCCGGGCGAGCCGCGCGCTGACCGGCAAGGGCCTGGCGGTCAGCCTCGACCACCTCGGCGAGGACACCACCGACGCGGGGCAGGCCGACGCGACCGTCAAGGCCTACCTCGAGCTGCTGCAGCGGCTGCAGGACGCAGGGCTGACCTCCGGCGGGCGCACCGAGGTCTCGGTCAAGCTGTCGGCGGTCGGTCAGACGATCGGCGACGAGCTGGCCGAGCAGGGGGCGCGCACCATCTGCGAGGCGGCCCGCGCCGCCGGCACGACGGTGACCCTCGACATGGAGGACCACACCACCACGGACCGCACTCTCGCGACGCTGCGGTCCCTGCGCCGGGACTTCCCGGAGACCGGCGCCGTCGTGCAGGCCTACCTGCACCGCACGGAGGCCGACTGCCGGGCGCTGGCGACGGAGGGCTCGCGCGTGCGCCTGTGCAAGGGCGCCTATCAGGAGCCCGCCTCGGTGGCCTTCCAGTCGCCGGCGGAGGTCGACGCGTCGTACGTCCGCTGCCTGGAGGTGCTCCTGCGCGGGGACGGCTACCCCATGGTCGCCACCCACGACCCGGCGCTGATCTCCCGGACGCTCGAGCTGGCCGGGAGCCGGACGGGGGACTTCGAGTTCCAGCTGCTGTACGGCATCCGCCCGCTCGAGCAGGAGCGCCTGGCGGCGGCCGGTCACACCGTCCGGGTCTACGTGCCCTACGGCGACGAGTGGTACGGCTACCTCATGCGACGACTCGCCGAGCGACCGGCCAACCTCGTGTTCTTCCTGCGCGCGCTGGCGAGCCGGCGATGACCGCGGCGCAGGCCAGCACGATCGCCCTGCTCGGCGTCGGCAAGCTGGGCGAGGCGCTGCTGTCCGGGCTGCTCCGGTCCGGCACCGCTCCCGGCCGGATGCTGGCCGCCGAGCGTCACGCCGAGCGGGCCGCGGAGATCGCCGAGCGGTACGGCGTCGCCACGCCGTCGCCCGAGCAGGCCACCGCCGCCGCCGACGTGGTGCTGCTCGTCGTCAAGCCGCAGGACATGCGTGCGCTGCTGAGCGAGGTCGGTCCGCACGTGCGGCCCGGCACCCTGGTGGTGTCCATGGCGGCGGGCATCACCTCCGCGCTCGTCGAGGAGCTGGTCCCGGACGGCACCCCGGTCGTGCGCGTCATGACCAACACCCCGGTCTTCGTCGACGAGGCGATGTCGGCGATCTCCGCCGGCTCGCACGCCAGCGCCGCGCACCTGCAGCTGGTCGAGGACCTGCTCGGCCCGGTCGGCAAGGTGGTGCGCGTCCCCGAGTCGCAGCAGGACGCGGTGACGGCGCTGTCGGGCAGCGGACCGGCGTACTTCTTCTTCCTCGTCGAGGCGATGATCGACGCCGGCATCCTGCTCGGCCTGCCCCGCGCGGTCGCCGCCGAGCTCATCGTGCAGACGGCGGTGGGGTCTGCCCGGATGCTGCGCGAGTCCGGTGAGCACCCCGTGCTGCTGCGCGAGGCGGTGACGAGCCCGGGCGGGACCACCATCGCCGCGATCCGCACGATGGAGGACCACGGCGTGCGGGCCGCGATGCTGGCGGCCATCGAGGCCGCTCGCGACCGCTCGCGGGAGCTGGCCGCCGGCGGCTGAGCGACGGCGGGCGCTCGAGGCTCCTGCTCCCTAGGATCAGGGGGTGAGACGCCTGCTGGCCCTGGTCGTCACCGCGGTCGTCGTGTCCGGCTGCAGCGGTGACGCCGACCCCCTGGTGCGCACGGCCGAGGTCGAGCGCGCCACCGTCGCCGAGGTCGTCGAGGCGCCCGGGACCGTCGGCGCCCGGGCGATCGCGGCCGTGACCTCCCCGGCGGACGGCACCGTGGCCGAGGTGCTGGTCGAGGACGGCGCCCAGGTCGCCGCCGGGACGGTGCTGGTGCGCCTGTCGAGCCCGGCCGCGCAGGACCGGCTGCACGAGGCCGC
>CADCUE010000149.1 GCA_902805805.1 uncultured Frankineae bacterium
TTTTTGCGCTCCAGCGACGCGGCGAGGTGCTCGAGCGCCGGGACTAGGTCGTGCACGACCGCGCTCGTCGCCGCGATGTGGATCGAGCTCGGGAAGACGTCGTTGCTCGACTGCGAGGCGTTGACGTGGTCGTTCGGGTGGACCGGGCTGCCCAGCCGCTCCGTGGCCAGCGTCGCGAGGACCTCGTTGGTGTTCATGTTGGACGAGGTGCCGGAGCCCGTCTGGAAGACGTCGACGGGGAAGTGCTCGTCCCAGCGGCCCTCGGCGACCTCCGCCGCCGCGTCCTGCACCGCCTGCGCGAGCGGCTCCTCGAGCACGCCGAGGCGGGCGTTGACCTTCGCCGCGGCGGCCTTGATGCGGGCGAGCGCCTCGATGTGGGCGCGCTCGAGGCGCTGCCCGCTGATCGGGAAGTTCTCGACGGCGCGCTGGGTCTGCGCCCGGTACTTCGCGTCGTAGGGCACCTGGACGTCGCCCATGCTGTCGTGCTCGGTCCGGAACTGCGGCTGCTCGGTCATGACCGTCATCCTGCCGCAGGGGTGGCGGGCCGCTGACGGGGGAGCAGTCCGGCATGGTGCAGCCACGGACCCTCGTCGTCGTCCTCGCCGGCGGCGCCGGCAGCCGCCTCGAGACGCTCACGACGACCCGCGCGAAGCCGGCCGTCCCGTACGCCGGCCACTACCGGCTCGTCGACGTCGTCCTCACGAACTGCCTGCACTCCGGGCTGCCCGACGTGTGGATCACCCAGCAGACCAACCCGGTGTCGCTGACCGACCACCTCAACGGCGGCCGGCCCTGGGACCTCGACCGCACCCGCGGCGGGTTCCTCGCGCTCGCGCCGCGGCAGGACAAGGACACCGGCAAGGGCGGCTTCTCCTCGGGCACCGCCGACGTCCTCTGGCGGCACACCGAGCTGATCCGCGACTTCGACCCGGAGGCGCTCGTCGTCGTCAGCGCCGACGCCGTCTACGCCCTCGACTACGAGGAGGTCGTGCGGGGCCACCTCGCCAGCGACGCTCACGTCACCATGGTGACGACGAAGGTCGAGCCCGACGACGCGTCGCGGTACGGCGTGGTGCTCGTCGACGGCGGCCGGATCACCGACTACGCGTACAAGCCCGACGAGCCCGAGAGCGACCTCGTGACCAACGAGGTGTTCGTCTTCTCGCCGGGTCCGGTGCTCGACCTGCTCGACGAGCTGGGCGACGCGTCCGGCGACGACGGCCCGGGCGACCTCGGCGACGCGCTGCTGCCCCGCCTGGTCGAGTCCGGACGGGCTCGCGAGCACCGCTTCGAGGAGTACTGGCGCGACCTGGGCACCATCCCGGCGTACTGGGAGGCGCACATGGACCTCCTGCAGGACGACCCGCCGTTCGACCCCGGCGCCGACGACTGGCGCCTCACCACCCGCGGCGGCAACCGCCCGCCCGCCCGCATCCGTGCCGGGGCGACGGTCGAGGACTCGCTGCTGTCGCCGAGCGCCACCGTCGCCGGCACGGTCTGCCGGAGCGTGCTGTCGCCGCACGTCACCGTCGAGGCGGGCGCCGAGGTCTACGAGAGCGTGCTGCTGCACGGGGCGACCGTGCGCAGCGGCGCGACCGTTCGCCGGGCGATCCTCGACCAGGGCGCGGAGGTCTGCGCCGGGATCACGGTCGGCGGCGCCGGCGACATCGCGCTCGTCGGCCGCGACGAGCGGGTCGAGGCCGACCTGCCCGCCGGCGGCCGCCAGCCCCAGCCGGAGGAGTAGCCGCCCCCTACAGCGGGAGGTCCTCGAGCATCTCGGTGACGAGGGCCGCGATCGGGGACCGCTCGGAGCGGGTGAGCGTGACGTGGGCGAACAGCGGGTGGCCCTTGAGCGCCTCGATGACGGCGGCGACGCCGTCGTGGCGGCCGACGCGCAGGTTGTCGCGCTGGGCGACGTCGTGGGTGAGCACCACGCGCGACCCCTGCCCGAGCCGGGAGAGCACGGTCAGCAGCACGCCGCGCTCGAGCGACTGGGCCTCGTCGACGACGACGAACGCGTCGTGCAGCGAGCGCCCGCGGATGTGGGTCAGCGGCAGGACCTCGAGCAGCCCGCGGGCGAGGACCTCCTCGACGACCTCGGGCGCGACGAGCGCACCGAGCGTGTCGAAGACGGCCTGCGCCCAGGGGCCCATCTTCTCGGCCGAGTCGCCCGGCAGGTAGCCGAGCTCCTGGCCGCCCACCGCGTACAGCGGCCGGAAGACGACGACCTTCTTGTGGGCACGGCGCTCGAGGACCGACTCGAGGCCGGCGCACAGCGCCAGCGCCGACTTGCCCGTGCCGGCGCGCCCGCCCAGCGACACGATGCCGACGTCGGGGTCGAGCAGCAGGTCCAGCGCCACGCGCTGCTCGGCCGAGCGACCGTGGACGCCGAACGCGTCGCGGTCGCCCCGCACCAGCCGCACCGACTTGTCGGGGGCGACCCGGCCGAGGCCGCTGCCGCGCTCGGACAGCAGCACCAGGCCGGTGTGGGTGGGCAGCTCGCGCGCCTCCGGCACGTCGACCCGGCCGTCGGCGTAGAGCAGGTCGAGGTCGCTGCCGGTCACCTCGAGCTCGGCCATGCCCGTCCACCCGCTCGACCTCGGCAGCTGCCCGCGGGGCTCCTGGGCGACCAGGCCGATGGCTCCCGCCTTGACCCGCAGCGGCAGGTCCTTGGACACCAGGACGACGTCCTCGCCCTCGGCGGCGAGGTTCGCCGCGACGGCGAGGATGCGGCTGTCCCCGTCGGGACCGCGCACCGCCGCGGGCAGGACGGAGGCGTCGACGTGGTTCAGCTCGACCCGCAGCGTGCCGTCGCCGACCGGGATGGGCTCGTCGAGCCGGCCGTGGACGACCCGCAGGTCGTCGAGCAGGCGCAGCGCCTGCCGCGCGAACCACCCGAGCTCCGGGTGGTCGCGCTTGCCCTCGAGCTCGCTCACCACCACGAGCGGCAGGACGACGTCGTGCTCCGCGAAGCGCGCCACCGCCCCCGGGTCGGACAGCAGGACGGAGGTGTCGAGCACGAAGACGGTCATGGGCATCCCTGGCCTCCCGGCCGGCGGGTGCGGCCGCTGACCAGGACGCTAGGACCGGACCCGCCCGAGCTGCCGCCGACACGCCACACCGGACGGGTGACTGTCAGGCGAGCTCGGCCGCCAGGCCCGCCGGGGTGAGCTGCTCGTCGAGCAGCCGGACGAAGCGGTCGCCGACCGGCGTGCCGGCGGGCCGGGCCTCGAGCCACCGCGACAGCAGGCGCTCGCCCTCGACGTAGGTCGACATGTACGCCCGCCACAGCGGGTCGGTCAGGAAGGAGATGGTCTTGTCGGCCCGCTCCGGCGACTGCAGCGCCCAGCGCGCGAGGTGCGCGCGCGCCTCGTCGGCGGGAGCTCCCCGGTCGTGCAGCAGGATCGCCGCGTCCTGGCGCACGGCGCCGAGCGGGGCCACCGCCGCGGCGATCCGCTGCCCGCGCTCGCCGTCGTAGGCGATGCCGAGGTCGGCGTACAGCCCGGTCACGACGGCGCCCCAGTCGGCCAGCCCGAGCCCGGCGAGCCCGAGGTCGGCGAGGCCCTCGGCGAGCAGGTTCTCCGGGGTGTTCACCAGCCACAGGTCGTACTCCGGCAGGTCGGCCTGCGCGACCTGCTTGCGGCACCGCTCGGTGTGGTGGCCCGGGTAGGACTCGTGGGCCACGAGCCACGGCAGCGCGCCGAGCCCGACCGGCAGGTCGGCGTTGATCGCGACGGTGCTGCGGAAGCCGCCGAGGTAGGAGTTGAACCCGCCCCAGGGCTGCTCCGTGACGACCTCGTACTCGACCGCCTCGTCGTCCGGCAGCGCGAAGGACGCCCGGGCGCGCTCGCGCAGCAGCGTCGACACCTCCCGCACCGCGACGGGCAGGAGGTCGACCGGCACCGCGGACCCCTCGCGGTAGGCGGTGTAGCGCTCGAGCAGCGGCCCGTCGCCGGGCAGCAGGGCGTCGAG
>CADCUE010000150.1 GCA_902805805.1 uncultured Frankineae bacterium
CGCGGCCGACCGCGAGCGCGCGGACCGCTCGGTCACCGCCCTGCGCGGCGACGGACTGCGCGCCGCCGTCTGGGCGCCGCCGCCGCTGCGGGCGTCCCGCGCGGCGCAGGCCGTGGGCGACTGGCGCAGCCGACGGCTCGACGCCCTGGTGGTCTCCGTCGGCGACCTCCCGCCGCTGCGCCGCGGCCGGCTGCGGCTGCTGGTCGGCGCCGCGGTCGACGGACCGGAGGTCTGGCGCGACCTGGTCGCCGAGCTCGCTCCCGAGACGGCGGTGCTGCTCGTCGAGCCGACCAGCGCGCCTGAGGTCCGCGCGCTGGCCGCAGCACCGGGCTGCCGCCGCGACGCGCTGCTGGCCTCGTACGGCGAACCGGTCCCCGTCCCCTGCGGCCGGTGCGACGTCTGCGCCCCCTGACCGCCACGAGCCCACCCCGACAGGTCCGGGACAGGGGCGGGTGCGCGGGCGGGGGCTACCTCCGGCGCAGGGCCTCGATGAGCTGCTCGGCCAGGGAGCGGGTCTCGCGCCGGTTGAGCTCGGCGCCGGCGACCGCGCCGGCCAGGAAGGGCGCCATCGTCGAGACGTTGCGCGCCAGGCGGCGCGTCACCCGCCGGCGCAGCTGCAGCCGGGCCGCGGCGGACAGGACGACGGCGAGGTCCGGCGTCGTGCCCAGCGCGACCGGCGTGCGCGACGCCCAGGAGTGCAGGTACGCCGCTGCCAGGTCGGGCGCGGGCCCGAGCGGGGCGCGCCCGTAGACGACGTGCAGCTCGGCGACGAGCTTGAGCTCGGTGGCGACGACCGCGACCGTCTCCGCGGCCAGCTGCACCGGTGCCACCAGCAGGCTGGGCGGAGCGGCGTGCTGGACGGCGGCCAGCGCGCCCCCTGCGGCGCCCACCCCGGCCGTGGCCAGGGCCGCCGAGCGGACGAGGGCGTCGGCCAGCTCGTCCCCGGTCAGGCCGCCGTGCTGCGCGCGCAGTGTCGGCAGGTCGCGCACCTGGACGCTCGGCGCGAGCTCTGCGACCACGTCGGCGAGGTAGCGGCCGGTCAGGGCCGCCTTGGCGCCGGCGGCACGCGCGCCGCCGGCGAGCAGCGCGGCGAGCCGGGCGAGCAGGCGTCCGCGCTCGCGCCCGTCGAGGCCGCTGTCCGACAGCCGGCCGACGAGCTCGCCGACCTCCTCCCGGCGTACGAGCTCACCGCTCATCGAGGTGCGACCCCCCGGTCAGGCGCACTCGCGGCAGGTGAGGCGTCCGTCCTGCTCCGAGGCCAGCTGGCTGCGGTGGTGGACGAGGAAGCAGCTGCTGCAGGTGAACTCGTCGCTCTGCTTCGGAAGCACCCGGACGGTGAGCTCCTCGCCGGACAGGTCCGCACCGGGGAGCTCGATCGCCTCGTTGAGGTCGGCCTCGTCGACGTCGACGCTGCTGGCCTGCGCCTCGGCGCGGCGTGCCTTGAGCTCCTCGAGGCTGTCCTCGGGCTCGTCGGCGTCGGACCTCCGCGGCTGGTCGTAGTCGGTGGCCATGTCGGGGCCCTCCTTCGTGTTGTGCTCCGGCGCGGGGACAACGCACGGCGGGCTCGGGTTGTGCCCGCGTCGCGACGGGCGACCGGACGGCGGGCGGCCGCTCGGAGCGCCAGAGGCTACTGCCGGTCCTGACAGCCCGCTCGGGCGGCGGCGTGAGGCGTCGGTCACGCGGGTACGGCGGCGCGCATGACGGTTCTGGGCTACTTCATCTCCAGCGAGGAGCACCGTCCTCAGGCGCTCGTGGAGCAGGCGGTGCGGGCCGAGCAGGCCGGCTTCGACGCGCTCTGGGTGAGCGACCACTACCACCCGTGGAACAGCGCGCAGGGCCAGTCCCCCTTCGTGTGGAGCGTGCTCGGGGCGATCGCGACGTCGACCAGCACCGTCCGCTGCACCACGGCGGTGACCGCCCCGACGCTGCGGATCCACCCGGCCGTGGTGGCCCAGGCCGCAGCGACCACCGCGGCGATGTTCGAGGGGCGCTTCAGCTTCGGCGTGGGCACCGGGGAGGCGCTCAACGAGCACATCTTCGGCGACGCCTGGCCGACGCTCGACGTACGGCTGGAGATGCTCGAGGAGGCGGTCGACGTCATGCGCCGGCTGTGGACCGGGGAGCTCGTGCGGCACCGCGGGACGCACTACACGGTGGACACGGCGCGGCTGTACACCCTGCCGGACGCGCCGCCCCCCGTGCTCGTGTCCGGCTTCGGTCCCAAGGCCACCGAGCTCGCCGCGCGCATCGGCGACGGCTACGTCAACACCTCCCCCGACGCCGAGATGCTGCAGCTGTACCGCTCGAGCGGTGGCACGGGTCCCGCGCACGGCGGGCTGAAGGTCTGCTGGGCCGAGGACGAGGCCGAGGCCCGCCGCACGATGCACCGGCTGTGGTTCAACGAGTCGCTGCCCGGCGAGGCCTCGCAGGTCCTGCCGAGCCCGGCGCACTTCGAGCAGCTGGCGCCCCTGGTCACCGAGGAGATGGCCTGCGAGGGCAAGCCCGTCGGGCCGCGGGTCGAGGACTACGTCGCCGCGGTGCAGGAGTACGTCGACGCCGGCTACGACGAGGTCTACCTCAGCCAGGTGGGTCCGGACCAGGCCGGCTTCTTCGACTTCTTCGAGCGCGAGCTGCGTCCGGCGCTGCAGGATCTGCGGGCCGGCTGACCCGGGGAGCCGTCCGAGCCAGCGCCGGGCGGCTCGGGACCGCCGAGTAGCGTCCGGCGCATGGACCCTATGTACACCGCAGTGGCCACCGCCCGGGGCGGACGCGACGGCGAGGTCGTCAGCGACGACGGCGTCCTCGACCTGACCCTGGCTCCCCCGCCCGATCTCGGCGGGCCCGACGGCGACCACACCAACCCCGAGCAGCTGTTCGCCGCCGGCTACGCCGCGTGCTTCCACTCGGCGCTCAAGCGCGTCGCGAAGGAGCAGGGGCTCGACATCGAGCCGTCCGAGATCACCGCCAAGGTGAGCATCGGCAAGCAGGGCCAGGCCTTCGGACTGGCCGTCACGCTGCTGGGTGCGCTGCCGACGCTCGACCCGCCGCAGGGCGACCAGCTCATGCAGGCGGCCCACCAGGTCTGCCCCTACAGCCGGGCGACGCGCGGCAACATCGAGGTCGTCCTGGAGCTGGCCCCCGCACCGGGAGCCTGACGGCTCGCCCGGCCGGCCGGGCAGGTCCGGGCCCAGCGGCCGCGCTGCGTCAGGCGTGCACCTGCTCGCCCTTGCCCACGACGACGATGCCGTTCTCCGTGACGGTGAAGCCGCGGGCGCGGTCGTGGTCGAGGTCGAGCCCGATCTGCGCGCCGGGGTGCACCACGACGTTCTTGTCGAGGATGGTGTTGCGGACCACCGCGCCCCGGCCGATGTCGACGCTGTGCATCAGCACGCTGCCCGAGACCTCCGACCCGGAGTGCACGCGGACGCCGGGTGACACGACCGAGCGGCGGATGCGGCCACCGGAGACGATCACGCCCTGCGACACGAGCGAGTCGACGGCCTGGCCGACCCGGCCGGCCTCCTCGAAGACGAACTTGGCCGGCGGCAGCGGCGGCGCCGTGGTGAGGATCGGCCACTGCCGGTTGTAGAGGTTGAAGACCGGGTGGACCGCCACCAGGTCCATGTGCGCGTCGTAGTAGCTGTCGAGCGTCCCCACGTCGCGCCAGTAGCCGCAGTCGCGGTCCGTGGCGCCGGGCACGGCGTTGTCGTTGAAGTCGTAGACCTGCGCGGCCCCCTTCGCGACCATCATGGGGATGATGTTGCCGCCCATGTCGTGCACGGAGCCCTCGTCGCCGGCGTCCACCTTCACCGCCTCGAGCAGCGCCTCGGTCGAGAAGACGTAGTTGCCCATGGACGCGTAGACGGTGTCCGGGTCGTCCGGCAGCCCCGGCGGGTCGGCGGGCTTCTCGAGGAACGCCTCGATGCGCCGCCCGTCGGCGCCGGTCTGGATGACCCCGAAGCCGTGCGCCTCCGAGCGCGGCACGCGGATCCCCGCGACGGTGACGCCCGCGCCGCTCGCGATGTGCTGCTCGACCATCTGGCGCGGGTCCATGCGGTAGACGTGGTCCGCGCCGAAGACCACGACGTGGTCCGGCTGCTCGTCGTACACCAGGTTGAGGCTCTGGTGGATCGCGTCCGCCGACCCGCGGAACCACTGCGGGCCGAGGCGCTGCTGCGCCGGCACCGGGGTGATGTAGTTGCCGAGCAGCGTGGACATCCGCCAGGTCGTCGTGATGTGCCGGTCGAGCGAGTGCGACTTGTACTGCGTCAGCACCACGATCCGCAGGTAGCCGGCGTTCACCAGGTTGGACAGGACGAAGTCGACGAGCCGGTAGATGCCGCCGAAGGGCACAGCCGGCTTCGCACGGTCTGCGGTGAGCGGCGCGAGCCGCTTGCCCTCTCCGCCGGCGAGGACGATGCCCAGAACACGGGGTGCGCGCATGGACGCAGTGTGACGCACTACCTTCCGAGCCATGCGGATCGGTGTGCTGACGCGTGAGTGGCCCGACCAGGTCTACGGCGGCGCGGGCGTCCACGTCGAGCACCTCGTGCGCTTCCTGCGCGAGGAGGGCGCCACCGTCGACGTCCACTCGTTCGGCGGTACGGAGGGCGGTGCGCAGGCCCACGCGCCCGATCCGCGGCTCGCCGCGGCCAACGCGACGCTCGGGGTGCTCAGCACCGACCTGTCGATCGCGGCGGCCACCGGCGGGTGCGACGTGGTGCACTCGCACACCTGGTACGCCAACATGGCCGGCCACCTGTCCGGGCTGCTGCACGGCATCCCGCACGTGCTGTCCACCCACTCGCTCGAGCCGCACCGGCCGTGGAAGGCCGAGCAGCTCGGCGGCGGCTACGCGGTCTCGTCCTGGGCCGAGCGGACCGCCGTCCTCGGCGCCGACGCGGTCATCGCGGTGAGCAGGGGGATGGCCCGCGACGTCTGCGACGTCTACCCCGACCTCGACCCCGCGCGGGTGCAGGTCGTCTACAACGGGATCGACGCCGACTTCTACACCCCCGTGCAGGAGACCGACGTCCTGGCGCGGTACGGCGTCGACCCCGCGCAGCCGTACGCCGTCTTCGTCGGGCGCATCACGCGGCAGAAGGGGCTGGCCCACCTGCTGCGCGCCGCCAAGGACGTGCCCGGCCAGCTCGTGCTGTGCGCGGGCGCACCCGACACCCCGGAGATCGCCGCGGAGACCGATGCCCTCGTCGCCGAGCTGCAGGCGGCCCGGCCCGGCGTCGTGCTCATCTCCGCGATGCTGCCCAAGGCCGAGATCGTGCAGCTGCTCTCGCACGCGACGGCGTTCGTCTGCCCGTCGGTCTACGAGCCGCTCGGGATCGTCAACCTCGAGGCGATGGCGTGCGGCACGGCGGTCGTCGCGTCGGCCGTGGGTGGCATCCCCGAGGTCGTCGTGGACGGCGAGACCGGTGTGCTGGTGTCCTACGACGAGGACGACCCGCGCGGGTTCGAGACCGGCCTGGCTGCTGCGCTGACCGACGTCCTGAGCGACCCGGACCGCGCGGCCGCGATGGGCCGGGCCGGACGCGAGCGCGCGGTCGCGGAGTTCGGCTGGGACGCGATCGCCCGGCGCACCCTCGAGGTGTACGCCTCCGTCCTGCGCTGAGCCGACCCGCCCGCGCCTCAGGCCAGCGGGTCGTGGTCGGCGTCCATCCCGACCAGCACGTCGACGAGCGGTGCGAAGACCGCCGGCGCGGTGGCGACCACCATCCGCGCGGAGGGCGGGCCGCCGCGCAGGTCGCCGATCCGCGCGCCCGCCTCGGCGGCGATGAGCAGCCCCGCCGACATGTCCCACGGGTTCAGTCCCTGCTCGTAGTAGGCGTCGATCCGGCCGGCCGCCACGCTGCACAGGTCGAGCGCGCCGGAGCCCAGTCGGCGCACGTCACGGACGAGCGGAAGCACGGTCGACAGCTGCTCGGCCTGCACCGACCGGCGCCGGACGTCGTAGCTGAAGCCGGTCGCCACCATCGTCTGGCTCAGCTCGGTCACGGCCGTGCAGCGCAGCGGGCGGTCGTCGAGCAGCGCACCCCGGCCGCGCACCGCGACCCACAGCTCGTCCTTGGGCGGGTCGAAGACCACGCCGACCTCGGTGACCCCGTCGACCTCGACCCCGATGGACACGCACCACTGCGGCAGGCCGTACAGGTAGTTGACGGTGCCGTCGATCGGGTCGACCACCCACCGCACGCCCGAGGTCCCCGGCGACGAGGCGCCCTCCTCGCCGAGGATGCCGTCGTCCGGGCGGGCGGAGAGGATGCCGTCGACGAGCAGCGCCTCGCAGGCGCGGTCCGCCTCGGTCACCACGTCGGTCGGTGTGGACTTCGTGTCGTGGCCCTGCAGTCCGCTGTGCATGGACAGCGCCAGGTCACCGGCCTTGCGCGCCAGGTCGACAGCGAGCACGAGCAGGTCGGAGCTGTCGACGTCGGTCATCGCAGCAGTCTGCCCGTACCGCGCACGGAGGGACTCCGGACGGGGCCGGTGTGGCCGCCGGTCGGGACATGCGCTAGAACGGGATTCGGTTTCGCCGACCTCCGCCCCCTTCTGAGAGGCCCACCGTGGACCTGCGCTTCAGCGAGCAGGACGAGCAGTTCCGCACGGAGCTGCGCACCTGGCTCGACGCGAACCTGCCGCCCGAGATGCGCTCGCGCGCCTTCTGGGCCGGCAGGAGCAACGACGAGTCGTTCCAGATCCGTCGCGAGTGGGAGACGGCCAAGGCCGCAGCCGGCTTCGCCGGGATCCAGTGGCCCGTGGAGTACGGCGGACGCGGCGGCAGCCCGACGATGAAGGCGATCTACGACGAGGAGATGGCCAAGGCCAACGCCCCCTCGACGGTCAACCCGCTGGGCCTGTCGTTCCTCGCCCCGACCGTGATGGCGATCGGGACCGAGGAGCAGAAGCGGGAGATCATCAAGCCCCTCCTGCACTGCGAGGTCATCTGGTGCCAGGGCTTCTCCGAGCCCGGCGCCGGCTCGGACCTCGCGGCGCTGCAGATGCGTGCCGAGCCCCAGGGCGACGAGTACGTCCTGAACGGCCAGAAGATCTGGACCACGAACGCCATGCACGGCGACAAGATCTTCACGATGGCGCGCACCAGCTCGCCGGAGGGCGGCAAGAAGCACGCCGGCATCTCGATGCTGCTCGTCGACATGCACCAGCCCGGTGTGGAGGCGCGCCCGCTCAAGCAGATGACCGGCGCGAGCGAGTTCGGGGAGGTGTTCTTCACCGACGCGACCGTGCCGAAGACCGACATCCTCGGCGGTGAGGGCAACGGCTGGGCGACCGCCATGCTGCTGCTGTCGTTCGAGCGCGGCAGCTCCGCGATCGGCCAGTACACGGAGTTCCGCAAGATGTGGGACGAGGTCGTCGCCGTCGCCGCGCAGGTGGACCGCGACGGCCGGCCGGCGTCCACCGACCCGGTCCTGCGCCAGGAGCTCGCGGCGGCCCTCGTCGAGCTCGAGTGCCTGAAGTACCACTCGTGGCACGTCCTGACCCAGACCTCGCGCGGCAAGGACCTGGGCTTCGAGGCGTCGATGACCAAGATCATGTGGTCCGAGACGTTCCGTCGGGTCTCGGACGCCTACGAGCGCGTCCTCGGGACCGGCTTCCAGGTGCCGGACCCGCGCCCGGGCATGTCCCTCGCCGAGCTCACCACCCTGGCCATGTGGTCCCGCTCCTGCACCATCTGGGGCGGGTCCCAGCAGGTCCAGCGCACCGTCGTCGCCGAGCGCGTGCTCGGCCTCCCCCGCTAGGTCGAGGAGACCGAGATGTTCTTCCAGCTGACCGACGAGCAGCGCGCCCTGCAGGACGCGGTGCGCTCCTACCTGCGCGACCGCTTCGGCCCGCCGCAGGTGCGCGACCTGTACGAGCACCCGGAGACCGACGGGGTCCCCGGTCCGCTCTGGCAGGCCCTCGGCGAGCAGGGCTGGCTCGCCGTCCTGGTGCCCGAGGAGCACGACGGCATCGGGCTCGGGCTGCTCGACGCGTCCGTGCTGGCCCGGGCCTTCGGTGCCGGCACCGTCCCCGGCCCCTGGCTGGGCACCGTCCTGCTGGGCGAGGCCGTCCGCCTCGCCGGCTCCAAGGAGCAGCAGGCCGAGCTGCTCCCCGGCCTGGCCGCCGGTGAGCTCAAGGGGGCCGTGGCGCTGCTCAAGCAGGGCGCCTCGGCGACGCCCGGCGGCGCGCCCGCGACCGCCTCGGACGGGGCGCTGACCGGACGCCTCGACCTGGTCGAGTACGCCGCCGTGGCCGACCAGCTGCTCGTGGCGGCGACCGGCGAGCAGGGTCCCGCGCTGTACCTGGTGGACCCGGCCGGCGCCGGCGTGACGATCACGCCGCTGGAGGCGCTGGACCGCACCGTCCGCCTCGCGACCGTCGAGCTGGACGGCGCTGCCGGTGTGCCGCTCGAGAACAGCACGCCGGAGATCGTCCAGGACCTGCTCGACGCGGCGGCCGTCCTCGTGGCCAACGACCTGGTGGGCATCGCCCGCAAGGCCCTGACCGACACGGTGGAGTACGACAAGACGCGAGTGCAGTTCGGCAAGCCGGTCGGGTCGTTCCAGGCGATCAAGCACGATCTGGCCGACCTGCACATCGCCATCACCTTCGCCGAGCACGCGGCGACGTACGCGGCGCACGCCGCAGACGTCGGCGCGGCGGACCGGCGGCTCGCTGCCTCGATCGCCAAGGCCAAGGCGTCCGATGCGGCCGACGCGGCGGTGAGCGCCATGATCCAGTACCACGGTGGCATCGGCTACACGTGGGAGCACGACACGCACTTCTACTTCAAGCGCAGCAAGCGCCTGGAGGGCGCGTACGGCGACGCCGCTCAGCACCGCGAGCGCATCGCGCAGCTGGCCATCGACGCCGGCCGGCACGACGAGGAGCTCTCGGGGATCACCCCAGGCGGCTCGGCGGGCGTGCAGGGCACCGGGGTCGCTGCGGGCAGCGCCGTGTCGGCTGCGGGCAGCGCCGTGGCCGGGGCGGCGGCGCTGTGAGCGTCGCCCTCGTCACCGGTGGCGCCTCCGGCTTCGGCGAGGAGGTGTCCCGCCAGCTCGTCCGCCGCGGTGACAGCGTGGTGCTCTGCGACATCGACGAGGTGGGTGGGCGGCGCGTCGCGGACGAGCTCGGCGCCACGTTCCTGACGTGCGACGTCTCCGACTTCGACCAGGTGGTGGCCACGACCGAGGCGGCCGAGCAGGTGCACGGCGGTCTCGACCTGGTCTTCCTCAACGCCGGCATCTCGACCGGCTGCGGCATCGCCGAGGACTTCGACCTCGCGACGTACCGGCGGGCGATGGGGATCAACCTCGACGGCGTCGTCTTCGGCGTGCATGCCGCGATCCCTGCGCTGCGGCGTCGCGGCGGCGGGTCGATCGTGGCGACGGCCTCGATGGCCGGACTCACCGGCACGCCGTTCGACCCCATCTACGGCGCCAACAAGCACGCTGTCGTCGGGCTCGTCCGCGCGCTCGGACCGGCGCTGCAGCCGCAGGGCATCACCATCAACGCCTTCTGCCCCGGCTTCGCCGAGACGAAGATCATCACTGACATCAGGTCGGCGCTGGACAGCAGCGGCATCCCGATCATCCCCGTCGAGGTCGCCGGCGACGCGGTGCTGCAGGCCTTCGACTCGTCCGAGACCGGACAGGCGTGGCTGCTCCAGGCCGGCCGGGACGTCATGGTCTACAAGTTCCGCGGCATCCCCGGCCCGCTGAGCGCCGAGGGCGACAAGGTCGCCCCGGTCGAGCCGACGGGCATCCGCGTCGGGACGGCCGAGCCACCCCCGGCGCAGTAGCCACGAGCGACTCCGGGCAGCCGCACTGCCGCCGCTGCCGCTGCCGGGCACCTCTCGGGCACCCGATGCGAGGGTCTGGCGCGGCCCACCGGAGCGGCATGTCGCCGTCGATGTGACTGCTCCGGAGACTGACGCACGTCGATCCGATCTGACTGGCATGCCGTCACCTCGCATCTGATCATCCGGCACGTGGCTGCTCGATCCAGCCGTCGGGGCCGATCCAGCGTCCGTCCCGCAGGCGCAGTGGCCGTCGTCGGTCGTGGAGCTCGTGGTGGTCCTCGTCGCACAGAGGGACGGTGTCCTCGAGCGCCGTCGTCCCGGTCTGCCGGTAGGGCGTGCCGTGGTGCGGGACGAGCGGGTGCCCGGTGGCCGGTCCGTGGCTGCAGGCCCGCACTGCGCAGCGCCCGCCCCACTGCACGTGCAGCATCAGGCGTTCGGCGGCG
>CADCUE010000151.1 GCA_902805805.1 uncultured Frankineae bacterium
CGGGTCCGTCGGCGCCGCACTGGGCGCCCTGCTGGCCCACCGGACCGCCGAGGCGCTAAACGCACCGGCCACCGTGGCGAGCGCCGTGCACCTGGCCGACCAGGTCCCCGACCTCGACGCCTTCCAGCCCCTCGACACGCCGGCGGTGGCTGCGCCACTGTTCCTGCCGACCCAGCGCACCCCCATGGACGTGCCCGACGGCATCGCTGCGCTGCAGCTGCTCGCGGAGGGCCTCTACCTCCTCAGCACGCGCCGCTACTGACGGACCCCGCTCAGCCACCGAGCGCGGCCGAGCTGATTGGACGCGCGGGGCGTCCTGCGCCGGTCAGGCGGGGTTCATGTCGACGAAGCGGCTGTAGTGGCCCTGGAAGGCGACGGTGATGGTCGCCGTCGGCCCGTTGCGGTGCTTGGCGACGATGAAGTCGGCCTCGCCGGCACGCGGGCTCTCCTTCTCGTAGGCGTCCTCGCGGTGCAGCAGGATGACCATGTCGGCGTCCTGCTCGATCGATCCGCTCTCGCGCAGGTCGGCGATCTGCGGCTTCTTGTCGGTGCGCTGCTCGGCGCCGCGGTTGAGCTGGCTCATCGCGATCACCGGGATCTCGAGCTCCTTGGCGAGCAGCTTGAGCGAGCGGGAGAGCTCCGAGACCTCCTGCTGACGGCTCTCCGCCTTCTTGTTGCCGCTCATGAGCTGGAGGTAGTCGATGACGATGAGGCGCAGGTCGTTGCGCTGACGCAGCCGCCGGGCCTTGGCCCGGATCTCCATCATGGTGAGGTTGGGCGAGTCGTCGATGTAGAGCGGTGCCTCCGCCACCTCGCCCATCCGCCGTGCCAGGCGGTTCCAGTCGTCGTCGGTCATGGTGCCGGACCGCATGTGGTGCAGGGGCACGCGTGCCTCGGCCGAGAGCAGCCGCATGGTGATCTCGGTCTTGCTCATCTCCAGCGAGAAGATCGCGCTGGGCAGACCGTTCTTCACAGAGGCGGCACGGGCGATGTCCAGACCCAGCGTGGAGTTGTGGGTCGGGATCATCGCTCGGCTGGCGAGGTAGAGGTGATCCGAGTTGTCGACCTCCACACAGCGGACAGGCACCGAGGGCACAGGCGACACCGCCGTGATCCACCGCTGACCCGTGCGGGCGGCGGTCGTCCGCGACCGCTCCTTGTGCGCAAGGTGCTTGCGGTGCAGCCGGAACACCCGCTCGTCGGTCGTCCAGTTGAGCGTGTAGCAGGTGGACGAGCGCTCCGAGCGACCGGGCACCCGCTTCGCCGTGAGCGTGCACCTGTGCCCGAGGCTGACGACCAGCTCCTGGACGTCACGGGCGAGCCGCTCGCAGGTGACCGCGAACTGCAGGCTGCCGGTCGTCGTCACCGTGCCGTCGGTGTCCATGAGGCCGGCGAGCAGCGCCCGTCGCTGCTGCTCGGAGGACCGCAGGTAGGCGGCCGGGATGTGCTTGTCCCCCAGGACGCCGAGCTGACGGAGCCGGCCCTGCACGGTGCCGTGCTCGAGGTGGCACGCCTGGCACCGCGCAAGACCGGAGGACGGAGCTCCGCAGTCGGGGCAGGTCGGGGCGACGGCAGCGGCGAGGCCGCGTGACCGTCCCCCGCACGAGCGGCCGCACGTCCGCACCTGGGAGGTCGCGGGCACGAACGACGCGCCGCAGACGATGCAGGCGCGTGCGCCCACGGCAGCCTTCGGCAACGACAAGCCGCAGAGCAACGTGCCGCTCTGCGGACGCACGACCACACCCTCCGCCTCGATGTGGACGACGATCTCCGGGTCTGCGGTCGTGATCCGGGCGCTGGCGGAATGACCGTCGCCGAGCCACACCCCGAGGGTGTAGGCAGGCACCGCCAGCTCGACCTCCGGCAGCTGCAGGGGCCCGGTGTTGGCGACGCTGTGGTTGGCCCTGCCGTCAGCCGTCTCACACCGGACCGTGGCCGCGAGCTCGGCGGTGGTACGGACCTCAGGCGCTCCGGTGGAGGACCTACGAGAGGCCCGCGTGCTGGTGAGCCACTGGTGCTGGGCGTCCGCGACGACCGTCGTGCCGTCTGAGAAGGACACGGCGTAACAAGGACGGCCGTCCATCACCTCTGTCGCGGCCAACACCCGCGTCGGGCGTCCCTGGGCGTCGAGCAGGAGGTCGCCGACCGCGACCTCGCCCATGGTCGTCCAGCCCGTCGGCGTGGGCAGCGGCGTGTCGAGGGCCAGCGCCTTGCCCAACCCCGGGCGCCCGGCGATGACGACGAGCTGACCGGGGTGCAGGCCGTTGGTGAGCCCGTCGAGGTCGACGAAGCCGGTCGGCACGCCGGACATCGACCCGCCCCGGCTGCCGATGGCCTCGAGCTCGTCCATCGTCGGCTGCATGAGCTGCTCGAGCAGCGTGTAGTCCTCGGAGGACCGCCGCTCCGTGACGTCGTAGATGGCCTGCTGGGCGCGGTCGACGGTGTCGTCCACCCCACCGGAGCCGGACGCGCCGTAGCCCAGCTGCACGATGCGGGTGCCCGCCTCGACGAGGCGGCGCAGGATCGCCTGCTCGGCGACGATGCGGGCGTAGAAGCCGGCGTTGGCCGCGGTCGGGACGCTCGACATGAGCGTGTGCAGGTAGGGCGCCCCGCCGATCCGGCCGATCTCCCCCAGCCGGGTGAGCTCGGCCGAGACGGTGATCGGGTCGGCCGGCTCGCCCTTGCCGTAGAGGTCGACCACGACGTCGAAGATCGTCTGGTGGGCCGGGCGGTAGAAGTCGGTGGCCCGGACCGCCTCCACGACGTCGGCGATGGCGTCCTTGGACAGCAGCATGCCGCCGAGGACCGACTGCTCGGCGGGGATGTCCTGCGGCGGGGTGCGCTCGAACTCCGGCGCCGAGCTGCGGCTCCCCTGCGACGGGAGCTCGACGACGCGCTCGGACACCGGGCCTGCCTCTCTGCGACGGTTGCATCTGTGGTCCGACGGCACGCGGGCTCGGCCCGGGAGGACCGGGCGTCGGCGCGACGTCCACCGCAGCGCCACCTGCTGTCGACGGACGTGTCTACCGGCAGCCACCGACATTCCGGAAAGCCCTGCGGCGCGTCGCGGGACCCGCCCTGTGGACGCCTCTGTGCGAAGGGTGGGGACATCCCGGCATGTCGCTGTGGACGACCGCCGCCGGTCCTGTGGAGACCACGGGAGGCAGCCACTCGGCGCCGTGTGCCACCTGCCCACACCTGTGTGCACTGCCTGTGGACGGAGAAAGTCCGGCTCGGGTGAGGAACGGCTGGCCGGCGCCGGCCGCCCCCGCAACGCCGTCGGCCCGGCACCTCCGAGGAGGGCCGGGCCGACGGGTCGTGCTGGGTCGTGCTGGGTCGAGCTAGGCGGCGACGACCTCGAGGGTCACGGTCGCCTCGACCTCGGGGTGGACCTTCACCAGGACGGTGTGCGACCCCAGGGACTTGATCGGGTTCTTCAGGGTGATCAGGCGGCGGTCCAGCTTGGGACCACCGGCCTTCTGCACGGCCGCGACGACGTCCGCGGACGTGATCGAGCCGAACAGCCGGCCGCCGTCGCCGGAGCGCGCCGGCAGGCGGACCTGCAGGCCGGCGAGCTGGCCCTGGATCTCCTTGGCGTGGCCGAGGTCGCGCACCTCGCGGACCTCGCGGGCCCGGCGGATCGTCGCGATCTGCTTCTCGGCGCCACGGGTGGCCAGGATCGCCAGGCCCTGCGGGACGAGGTAGTTGCGGCCGTAGCCGGGCGCCACCTCGACGACGTCACCGGGCGCTCCGAGCCCGGACACGTCCTGGGTCAGGATGAGCTTCATCGTCGCCATGTCAGCGCGCCGTCGAGGTGTAGGGCAGCAGCGCCATCTCACGGCTGTTCTTGACGGCCATGGCGACGTCGCGCTGGTGCTGCCGGCAGTTGCCGCTCACCCGGCTGGCGCGGATCTTGCCG
>CADCUE010000152.1 GCA_902805805.1 uncultured Frankineae bacterium
GGTCGGGCGGCGCGGAACGCCCTGGCGCGGGCGGGAAGCCCTGCGGCAGCGGGGGGAAGCCCTGCGGCAGACCGGTCGGGGCCGCTCCGGGCGAGGCGGCGGGCGGCAGCGCGCGGCTCGGTCCGCCGCCGGCGCGACCCGGTCCCTTCTTGCCCTTCTTGCCGCCGCCGGACGAGCGCTTGGCCTTGCGTCCGCCCGGCAGCCCGGGCAGTCCGGCCATGCCCGCCATGCCGCCCATCTGCTTCATCATCTTCTGGGCGTCGTAGAAGCGGTCGACGAGGTTGTTGACCTCGGTCACGGTGACGCCCGAGCCCTTGGCGATGCGCAGGCGGCGGGAGCCGTTGAGGATCTTGGGCGTCCGGCGCTCCTGCGGCGTCATCGACCGGATGATCGCCGCGATGCGGTCGAGGTCCTTGTCGTCGACCTGCGCCAGCGCGTCCTTCATCTGCCCCATGCCCGGGAGCATGCCGAGCAGGCTGGACAGCGAGCCCATCTTCTTGACCTGCACCATCTGCTCGAGGAAGTCCTCGAGGTCGAACTCCTTGCCCTCGATCATCTTGCCGGCCATGCGCTCGGCCGCGCCGGCGTCGAAGGACTTCTCGGCCTGCTCGATGAGCGTCAGCACGTCGCCCATGCCGAGGATCCGCGAGGCCATGCGCTCGGGGTGGAAGACGTCGAAGTCGCCGAGCTTCTCGCCGGTGGAGGCGAACAGGATCGGCTGACCGGTCAGGTGGCGCACCGACAGCGCCGCGCCGCCGCGGGCGTCGCCGTCGAGCTTGGTGAGCACGACACCGGTGAAGCCGACGCCGTCCTGGAAGGCCTGCGCCGTGACGACGGCGTCCTGGCCGATCATCGCGTCGACGACGAACAGCACCTCGTCGGGCTGCACGGCGGCGCGGATGTCGACGGCCTGCTGCATCATGTCGGCGTCGATGCCGAGACGCCCGGCGGTGTCGACGACGACGACGTCGTGGTTCATCCGGCGGGCGTGCTCCACACCCGCGCGGGCGGCCTCGACCGGGTCGCCCACGCCGCTGCCCGGGAAGGGCGCGAAGACGTCGACACCGGCCTGGCGCCCGACCACCTGCAGCTGCTGCACGGCGTTGGGGCGCTGCAGGTCGCAGGCCACCAGCAGGGGCGCGTGACCTGCGCCGCGCAGGTGCTGGGCGAGCTTGCCGGCCAGCGTCGTCTTGCCGGCTCCCTGCAGACCGGCGAGCATGATCACCGTCGGCGGCGTCTTGGCGAAGCGGAGCAGCCGCGTCTCCCCGCCGAGGATGCCGATGAGCTCCTCGTTGACGATCTTGACGACCTGCTGCGCCGGGTTGAGGGCCTGGCTGACCTCCGAACCGCGGGCCCGCTCCTTGACCGCGGCGATGAAGGCCTTGACGACCGGCAGCGCGACGTCGGCCTCGAGCAGCGCGATGCGGATCTCACGGGCGGTGGCGTCGATGTCGGCGTCGGACAGCCGGCCCTTGCCGCGCAGGGACGTGAAGACCTTGTCGAGCCGGTCGGAGAGCGTGTCGAACATCAGGCCTCGGAAGCTCGGGGACGGACCCCCGAGCCTAGTGCCCGAGGACCTGCCGCCCGGAGCGAGCCCGCGCCGGCGGGGCTAGGTCCCGAGGGCGGCCAGGACCTGCTCGCGGAGGCGGTCCCGCAGACCCTGGTCGCGCAGCGGCAGCCCGTCGGGGCCGACCAGGTAGAACGCGTCGACGGCGTCGGCGCCCAGCGTCGAGACGTGGGCCGTCCGCACGTCGAGCCCGCAGCCCGCGATGGCCGTGGTGATCCGGTGCAGCACCCCCAGCGCGTCCGGCGCCCGGACCTCGAGGACCGTCGCCGACTCCGACGCTGCGTCGACCAGCTCGGCGGAGGGCGGCGCAGCCGGCAGAGCCGTCCGCGGGCGGTACGCCGCCTCGCGCGAGGCCAGGACCTGCTCGAGGGCGAGCTCGCCGTCGAGGGCGCGGCGCAGGTCGTCGCGGACGACCGCCCAGTCCGGCAGCGAGCCGAAGCGCGGCGCGACCCGGCACACCACGACGCTCGTCGTCCCGTGGCCGAAGGCCGACGCCGAGCGGACGTCGAGCCGGTGCAGCGCGAGGGCGCCGGTCACGATGGACAGCAGCCCCGGCCGGTCGGGCGCCACCACCGTCACCTCGTCGTCCGAGGCGGCCAGGGCGTACGCGCCGGCCTCGACCAGGGCGAGCTGCCAGTCGGCCAGCGGCGCCGGGGCCGGCGGCGGCGACCCGGCCAGCAGCGCCGCCGTGCGCCGGACGAGCGCCTGCACCAGGGCGGCCTTCCACGACGACCAGGCGGCCGGGCCGGTCGCCGCGGAGTCGGCCTCGGTCAGGGCGTGCAGCAGCTCCAGCACCTCGGCCGATCCGACGGCGTCCGCCACGGCGCGGGCCGTGGCCGGGTCGTCGAGGTCGCGGCGGGTGGCGGCGTCCGGCAGCAGCAGGTGGTGCTCGACGAGGGCGACGAGGACGTCGACGTCGTCGGGCGGCAGCCCCAGGCGCGGCGCGAGCCCCGCCACGACGCGCATCCCGACGAGCGTGTGGTCGCCGGGCAGGCCCTTGCCGAGGTCGTGGAACAGCGCTGCGAGCAGCAGCAGGTCCGGTCGGGAGACGCGCCGGGTGAGCGTCGCCGCAGCGGCCGCCGCCTCCACGAGGTGCCGGTCGACGGTGTAGCGGTGGTAGCTGTTGCGCTGCGGCTTGCTGCGCACCGATGCCCACTCCGGCAGCAGGGCGAGCAGCAGCCCGGCCTGGTCGAGGGCCTCGACGACGCGGACAGCCGGGAGGCCCGCCGCGAGCATGCCGACGAAGGCGTCCAGCGCCGGCCGGGGCCAGGGCACCGGCAGCGGCGGGCACTCGGCGGCCAGCCGGCTCAGGGTGTGCGGCGAGATCGGCAGGTCCGCCCACGCGGCGGCCTGCGCCACGCGCAGCGGCAGCACCGGGTCGGCTGCCGGGGTCGCGTCGCGGGCCAGCACCACCTCGCCGTCCTGCTCGACGACGTCGTCGGCGAGCGGACGCCGGTCCGGGCGGGTGATCGTCCGGCGTCCGAACAGCCGACGGGCAGGGGGCGGTCGCAGCCGCCGCCAGGTGGTGTCGCCGGCGTACGCCACGGTGCGGGCGGCCGCGGCGACGTCGGCCATCAGGTGGTCGGCGTCCCGGTGGCCCAGCGCGACGGCGACCGCGTCCTGCTCCTGCAGCAGCAGCCGGTCGACGACGCGGCGCCCGCTGCCGGCCGTGCGCCGGTGCAGCTCTCCCCGCACGTCGAGCAGCACCTCCAGCGCGGCCCGCACTCCGGCGTCCGGCGGGTCCGCGACCTGCGCCGCGGCGAGGGCCTGCAGGGCGTGGACGTCGCGCAGCCCGCCGCGGGCGTTCTTCAGGTCCGGTTCGAGCAGGAAGGCCACCTCGCCCTCGGTGCGGGCGCGCTCGGCGACGGCGGCGCGCAGCTCGGGCAGCCGGCGGGCGCTGCCGGCGCGCCAGGCGGCCCGGGTGCGGGTGAGCAGCTCCGTCGACAGCTGGGCGTCCCCCGCGACGTGACGGGCGTCCAGCAGCCCGAGGGCCGCCTTGAGGTCCTCGGCCGCCACGGCCAGCGCCTGCTCGACGGTGCGGACCGCGTGGTCGAGCCCGACGCCGCTGTCCCACACCGGGTACCACAGGGCGTCCGCCACCACGGCGACGTCGCGGCGGCCGGTGTGGACGAGGAGCAGGTCCAGATCGCTGCCCGGCGCCAGCTCCCGCCGGCCCAGTCCCCCGACCGCGACCAGGGCGACGCCCGGTCCGGGGTCGCCGAGCAGGTCGGCCAGCCACCCGTCGTACAGCTCGCCGAGAGCCGAGCGGAGCCGGGCGCCGGTCAGCGTCGCGTCCGCCAGCAGGGCGGCGCGCTGCTCCTTCACCGAGGCCGTCACGGCACGGGACGGCGGGCGTGCCCAGCGTCGACTGCGCACGCCCGCCGGGCGGTCCCCGCGCTCAGAGGGCCTCGGCCCCGCGCTCCCCGGTGCGCACCCGCACGACGTCCTCCACCGGGCTCGACCAGACCTTGCCGTCGCCGATCGAGCCGGTGGCCGCGGCACCCACCACGACGTCCACGACGCGGAGCGCGTCGTCGTCCGCCACGAGCACCTCGATGCGCGTCTTCGGCACGAACGACACGGTGTACTCGGCCCCGCGGTAGACCTCGGTGTGGCCGCGCTGGCGACCGAAGCCCTGCACCTCGCTCACGGTCATGCCCTGGACCCCGATCGCCTCGAGCGCGACCTTGACGTCGTCGAGCTTGAACGGCTTGACCACCGCGGTCACGAGCCTCACCGGGCGCTCCTCGCGACGGTCACAGGGCCTCCACGCCCCGCTCGCCGGTGCGCACCCGGACCACCTCGTCGACCGGCGTGCTCCAGACCTTGCCGTCCCCGATCGAGCCGGTGTGCGCGGCCTTGGCCATGACCTCGAGGACGTCGCTGACGTCCGCGTCGTCGACCAGCACCTCGATGCGCACCTTCGGCACGAAGGCGACGGTGTACTCGGCCCCGCGGTAGACCTCCGTGTGGCCGCGCTGGCGGCCGAAGCCCTGCACCTCGCTGACCGTCATGCCCTGGACCCCGAACGACTCCAGCGCGGTCTTGACGTCGTCGAGCTTGAACGGCTTGACGATCCCCGTGACGAGCTTCATCAGTGCACCTCCACCGAGGTCGGACGGGCGCCGGCCGCGGCGGCGGTCGGCGGCGGGACGGACGACCCGGTGGCACCGATGCCGCCGAGCTCGTAGGCCGACTCGGCGTGGACGGTGGTGTCGATGCCGGTGACCTCCTCCTCCTCGGTGACCCGCAGGCCCAGCACCGCCTTGATGAGCAGCGCGATGAGCAGCGTGGCGACGAACGAGTACGCCATCGTGGCACCCGCGGCGACCGCCTGCTTGCCCAGCAGGGCGAAGCTGCCGCCGTCGAGGACGCTCTCGTAGCCGGCGGCGAACTCGCTGTCGGCCACGACGCCGATCATGAGCGTGCCGACCAGGCCGCCGACGAGGTGCACGCCGACGACGTCGAGCGCGTCGTCGTAGCCCAGGCGGTGCTTGAAGGTGACCGCCAGGCAGCAGGCGCCGCCGGCGACCAGGCCGATGGCGATCGCGCCGAGGGGGTTGACCGCGCCGGCCGCCGGGGTGATGGCGACCAGCCCGGCCACGGCGCCGGACGCGCCGCCCAGCGTGGTGGCGTGCCCGTCGCGCAGGCGCTCGGTGCCGATCCAGGCGATCAGTGCCGCGGCGGTGGCGACCTGGGTGTTCATGAAGGCGAGCGAGGCCAGGCCGTTCGCGGCCAGCGCCGAGCCGGCGTTGAAGCCGAACCAGCCGAACCACAGCAGTCCGGCGCCCAGCATCACGAAGGGCAGGTTGTGCGGGCGCATCGGCTCGCGGCCGAAGCCCTTGCGCTTGCCGAGCACGAGCACGAGGGCCAGCGCCGCGGCTCCGGCGTTGACGTGCACGGCGGTGCCGCCGGCGAAGTCGAGCGCACCGAGCCGGTTGACGATCCAGCCGCCGCTGTCCGCGGCGAACAGGCCCGCCGAGGCCCCGGCTCCCGCCCCGTCCTCCTCGGCGACGCCGAAGGCGAAGACCCAGTGGGCGACGGGGAAGTAGACGAGCGTGGACCACAGCACCGTGAAGGCGACCCACGAGCCGAACTTCATCCGGTCGGCGACGGCGCCGCTGATCAGCGCGACGGTGATGACGGCGAACATCACCTGGAAGCCGGAGAAGGCGAGGTCGGGCAGACCGAAGGTGTTCACGACACCGCCCTCGGCCTGGTCGACCGTGACGCCGTCGACGATGTCGCCGAGCCCGATCAGACCGGGGCTCCAGCCGAACAGGCCTCCGCGGCTCGTCCCGAAGGCGATCGCGTAGCCGTAGACGACCCACAGCACGCTGACGATGCCGAGCGACGTGAAGCTCATCATCAGCATGTTCAGGACGCTCTTCGAGCGGCTCATGCCGCCGTAGAAGAACGCCAGACCTGGGGTCATGAGCATGACCAGGGCGGCGCAGATCAGGACCCAGCCCGTGTTCGCGCCGTTGACGACCGTTTCCATGCTTCTCCTCGGTAGCGGGGACTGCCGAGAAGGCTGGTCGCACTGTGTTTCGTCGGTGGTCCAGCGGGTGTTTCGCCGACGTGACAGTCGAGCGGCCCGTGTTTCGCTGCCGTGAAGTCCCTACTGTGCGTGCATGAGCCGATGGCTGCAGGAGACCGGCGGTGCACGCGGGGAGTCCTACGACCAGGCGTTCCGCGATCTGGCCGCCTCCGGCGTCGACGTCCACGGCGAGGCCGCGTTCGTCGCCGCCCTCGTGCCGCCCGGGGCCCCCGTGCTCGACGCCGGCTGCGGCACCGGCCGGGTGGCCGTCGAGCTGGCCCGCCGCGGCTACGACGTCACCGGCGTGGACAACGACGCCTCGATGCTCGAGGTCGCCCGGCGGTCGCCGGAGGTGCGCTGGCACGACGCGGACCTCGCGGCGCTGGAGCTGCCGCAGCGCTTCGAGCTGGTCGTCGCGGCGGGCAACGTCGTGGTGTTCCTCGCCGAGGGCACCGAGCAGGAGGTCCTGCGGCGCCTGGCCGCGCACCTGCTGCCCGGCGGGCTGCTCGTCAGCGGCTGGCGCACCGACCGGATGAGCGCCCAGGACTACGACCGGCTCGCCGCCGGCGCGGGCCTGGAGCCCGTGGCCCGGTGGAGCACGTGGGACGCGGCGCCGTGGTCCGCGGACGCCGACTGGTGCGTGCGGGTGCACCGCCTCCCCGAGGGCGCCTAGCACGGGCGCTGGACGCTCCACCGTCCACCTCGCGGCTCAGCGAGCAGCGCGGCCGGACCTCGGCCCGCCCACGCAGCAGGTGGACGGTGGGATGTCCGCCGGAGCGGCTGCTACAGGGCGATCTCGTCGCCCAGCAGGGCGTCGGCGAAGGCCTCCGGCTCGAAGGGCGCCAGGTCGTCCGGCCCCTCACCGAGGCCGATGAGCTTGACCGGGATCCCGAGCTCGCGCTGCACGGCCACGACGATCCCGCCCTTGGCCGTGCCGTCCAGCTTGGTCAGGACGATGCCGGTGACCGTGACGGCCGAGGTGAAGACCCGGGCCTGCACGACGCCGTTCTGGCCCGTCGTCGCGTCGAGCACCAGCAGCGTCTCGTCCACCGGGCCGTGCTTCTCCACGACCCGCTTGACCTTGCCGAGCTCGTCCATCAGACCGGCCTTGGTGTGCAGGCGTCCGGCGGTGTCGACCAGGACGGTGTCGACCCCGTCGGCCTTGCCCCGGGCGACGGCGTCGAAGGCGACGCTGGCCGGGTCACCGCCCTCGGGGCCGCGCACGGTGCTCGCGCCCACCCGGTCGCCCCAGGTCTGCAGCTGGTCGGCGGCGGCGGCGCGGAACGTGTCAGCCGCCCCGAGCACGACCGAGCGGCCGTCCGCGACCAGCACGCGGGCCAGCTTGCCGCAGGTCGTCGTCTTGCCGGTGCCGTTGACGCCCACCACGAGCACGACGGCCGGCATCCCGTCCTCGTGCGGGAGGGTGCGCAGGCTCCGGTCGACGTCCGGACCGATCGACCGGACGAGCTCCTCGCGCAGGAGCGGCCGCAGCTCGCTGAGGCTGCGCACCCCGTCCACCCGCACGCGCGTGCGCAGCCGCGTGACCAGCTCGGTGGTGGCCGCGACCCCCATGTCCGCGGCCAGCAGGGTGTCCTCCACCTCCTCCCAGGTGTCCTCGTCCAGGACGTCGCGGGACAGCAGCGTGAACAGCCCCCGGCCGAGCGTGGACTGCGAGCGCGCCAGCCGGGCGCGCAGGCGGTGCAGCCGGCCCGCCGTGGGCTCGGGGACCTCGAGGACCGGGCCGACGACCTGCGGCTGCTCGCCGAGCAGATGCGCGTCGTCCGGCAGGTCGACGACCTCCACGCTGCGCAGCGGGGTGTCCCGGGGGACCTCCGCGTCGTCCCCGGTCCCCGGCCGGTAGTCGACCCCGGGGCGGGGCGCACCGACCTTGGTGGAGGACGCGCCCGGCGAGCGGGGGGTCCGCCGCGCGCCGCGACCGCTCACGAGCGCCACGACGGCGACGACGGTCAGGACCAGGATGGCGACCAGCAGGCCGAGGAGGTCTCCCACGGCGACAGGTCTACCAGCGTGCTTGGCTGGAGAGCGTGCAGGGGAGGGCGCACCGCGGCCGGGGGCGAGCCACCGGGCTGCTGCTCGCCGCACTGGTCGCCGGCTGCGCAGCCGAGCCGCCGCCGCCCGGTCTGGGGGTGCGGATCGAGCAGTCCCGCGACAACGAGAACCGCCACCTGCTGCAGGTCGTGCTCACCAACGACGGGCCCGAGCCGGTCGACGTGGTGCACCTGCAGCTGCGGGCCCCCGGCTTCGTCGACGTGCCGCCGACGGTGCGCTCGGACGTGGTCCGCACCGGTCAGCGCACCGCCTTCCCCGTGGCGTACGGCGCTGCCGACTGCGGCGAGCGGGGCGCCACGCGGGTGCTGCTCGGCTACCGCGCCGGAGGGGAGCTGCGGGAGGCCGAGCTCGCCGTGCCCCCGGACGATCCGCTGCTGCCCCGCCTGCACGCCCGCGAGTGCGCGCTCGCCGAGCTCGCACGGACGGCCCGCATCGCGTTCGCGCCGGGATGGCGGCGGGAGGGGGACGCCGCGGTCGGCGAGCTGGTCGTGCGACGGCGGTCCGGCCGCGAGCCCGTCACGCTGACCTCGCTGGAGGGCACCGTGGTCTTCACGCTGCGCACCCACACGCCGCTGCCCGTGCGGCTCGAGCAGCGCGAGGTCACCGTCGGAGTCCGCGTGACGGCGTCGAGGTGCGACGCGCACGCCCTGATCGAGAGCAAGCGCAGCTACGACTTCCCCTGGTACGCCGCCCTCGGCCCGGCCGAGCCGCTGTACGGCACGGCTCGCCCGGACGCGGCCGGACGAGCCGTGCTGGAGGAGCTCCTGCTCGACACCTGCCGACCGGCGGCGTAGCTACAGCGCCGGGACCTGCTCTGACTCGCGCAGCCGCTGGCTGACGACGGCGGAGATCCCGTCGCCCCGCATCGTCACGCCGTAGAGAGCGTCGGCGATCTCCATGGTCCGCTTCTGGTGCGTGATGACGATGAGCTGGCTGGCGCCCCGCAGCTCGCTGAGCAGCTCCAGCAGCCGCCCGAGGTTGCGGTCGTCCAGTGCGGCCTCCACCTCGTCCATCACGTAGAACGGCGAGGGCCGGGCGCGGAACAGCGCCACGAGGAAGGCGATGGCCGTCAGCGACCGCTCCCCGCCCGACAGCAGCGACAGCCGCGACACCTTCTTGCCGGCCGGCCGCGCCAGCACCTCGATGCCACTGGTCAGCAGGTCGTCGGGGTCGGTCAGCACGAGCGTGCCCTCGCCGCCCGGGAACAGGGTCGCGAAGACGTGCCCGAACTCCCGGGCGGTGTCGGCGAAGGCGGCGGCGAAGACGTCGGTGATGCGTGCGTCGACGTCGCGGACGATGTCCAGCAGGTCGCGACGCGTCGTCCGGAGGTCCTCGAGCTGGGTCGCGAGGAACGCCGAGCGCTCCTCGAGCGCGGCGTACTCCTCGAGCGCGAGCGGGTTGACCTTGCCGAGCAGCGCGAGGGCCCGCTCGGCGGCGGCGGCCCGCTTCTCCTGCGACGCCCGGTCGTACGCCGTGGCGGGTGCGTGCTCGTCGGACGTGCCGTCCTCGGCCACGGCGGGGACGGGGACCTGCGGGCCGTACGACGTCAGCAGGTCGTCCAGCGGCACGCCCCACTCCGACAGCGCACGCTGCTCGAGCGCCTCCAGGCGCAGCCGCTGCTCGGCGCGCGCGACCTCGTCCCGGTGCACCGCGTCGGTGAGCCGGTCGAGCTCGGCCGACAGCTCCCGGGTGCGCGCCCGCAGCGCGACGAGCTCCTCCTCGCTCCGGGTGCGGGCCTGTGCTGCGGCCTCCCGCTCCGCGGCGGCGGTGGTGAGGGAGTCGGCCAGCCGGCGCAGCGTCTCCTGCGCCGCCTCGGCGACCTCGACCGCCACGACCGCTCCGCGCGAGCGGCGGGCGGCGACCTGGGCCATCCGCTCACGGGCGGCGCGCTCCTGCCGCGCGGTGCGCTCCAGCGCCTCGGCCCGTCCGGCCAGCGCCCGCGCCCGCTCCTCACCGGTCCGCACCGCGAGACGCGCCTCCA
>CADCUE010000153.1 GCA_902805805.1 uncultured Frankineae bacterium
GCCCGGTTGGGCACGCTGGTCGGCGACATCGCTCTGGCTGATCGACGGCGTCGCGCGCTACCTCGGCGAGACGCTGGTCGCCCAGGTCCCGGGCGCCAGGTGGGCGGTCGGGCACTCGCGCACGAGGGGCTACATGTACCAGAACCACCCCGTCGTGACCGGTCTGCCGCTGGACGAGGCCCAGCCCATGGCCTCCGTCGCGATCATCGCCTCCCGGGTGCTCCTCCCGACCCCCGGTCCGAGGACGCCCAGGGACCTCTACGACGCCTGGACGTGACGGACGCGAGCTGCTCGGGATCGCGGAGCGGACACCCCTCGGCTAGCGTCCGCGAGTGCGCCTGGCGACCTTCAACCTGCTCCACGGCCGCTCCCTGACCGACGGGCGCGTCGTCCCCGAGCGGCTCGCGGAGGCGGCGCGGACGCTCGACGCCGACGTCGTGGGGCTGCAGGAGGTCGACCGCGGTCAGCCGCGCTCGGGCTTCGCCGACCAGACCGAGCAGGTCGCGCGTGCGCTCGGGGCCGAGCACTGGCGCTTCGTCCCGGCCATCACCGGCACGCCGGGCGGCACCTGGCGCGCAGCGGCCGACGAGGACGAGGGCCAGCCGGCGTACGGCGTCGGCCTCGTGTCCCGCTGGCCCGTCACGGCGTGGCAGGTCGTCCGGCTGCCCGCCGCCCGCGTCCGCGCCCCCGTGCTGCTGCCCGGCACCCGGCGGGTGGTCTGGCTGCAGGACGAGCCCCGGGTCGGCGTCGTCGCGCTCGTCGAGACCCCGTCGGGACCCGTGACCGTCGGGACGACCCACCTGTCGTTCGTGCCGGGCCGCAACGGCGCCCAGCTGCGCAGGCTGACCGCCGCGATGGCGCAGCTGCCCGGCCCGCGGGTGCTGCTCGGCGACCTCAACCTGCCGGGTCCGCTGCCCCGGCTCCTGACGCGCTGGCAGGCCCTCGCGCGGACGCCGACCTACCCGGCGCCCGAGCCGCGCGTGCAGCTCGACCACGTCCTGGCGTCCGGCGACCTGCCGCCGGTGACGTCCGTGCAGGCGCTGCCCCTGCCCGTGTCGGACCACCGCGCACTGCTGGTGCAGCTGCGCGGCTAGCGTGGTCGGGTGCAGTTCGAGGTGACACCGGTGGAGCGGCCGGCCGACCGCGTCCTGCACGTGTCCGGCGAGCTCGACATCGCCACCGTCGCGGTGCTGCGCGACGCGGTCGGCAAGGCCCTCGCCGAGGGCCCGCCGGCGCTGCTCGTCGACCTCACCCCGACGCGCTTCGTCGACTCGACCGGCTGCCGCGAGCTGGTGCGCACCGCCAAGGCCGGCGTCGCCGCAGGTGTGGCGGTCGGCGTCGTTGCCCCGCCGGACAACTGGCGGGTGCGCCGCGTCGTCGACTTCGTGCAGCTGTCGGCCATCGTGCCGGTGCACGACGCGCTCCCCGACCCGTGAGCCCGCGGGGCGGCGCATGACCGAGCCCGACCTGCTCGGCTGCGCCGACGAGCCGATCCGCATCCCCGGCGCCGTCCAGCCGCACGGGGCCCTGCTCGCCGCCGACGGCCGTGGCGTGGTCGTCCTGCACTCGGCGAACGCCGCGGACGTCCTCGGCCGCCCGGTCGCGGGCGTCGCGCTCGCCGGCCTGCTCGACCTCGCCGCCGTCGAGCCGGGGCTGCCGGTGCGGACGACCCTCGACGGGCGGGCGTACGAGGTCGCCGTCCACCGCACCGACGGGCTGCTCGTCACGGAGTGGGAGCCGCTGGACCAGGCGCACGCGGCCGGCGAGGTCTGGCACCGGCGCCTGCCCCTGGTGCTGCAGCGCCTGCAGGAGGCGCCCGACCTGAGCGCCCTGTGCGACGCCCTGGCGCGGGAGGTGCGGCAGCTCACCGGCTTCGACCGGGTGATGGTCTACCGGTTCGACCCCGACTGGAACGGCGAGGTGGTCGCCGAGCAGCGGCGCGACGACCTCGAGCCGTTCCTCGGCCTGCACTACCCGGCGAGCGACATCCCGGCGCAGGCCCGGGCGCTGTACCTGCGGAACTGGCTGCGCCTCATCCCGGACGCCCGGTACGCGCCGGTGCCGCTCGTGCCCGAGCGCAACCCGCTCGACGGCCGGCCGCTCGACCTCGGCGCCTCGACCCTGCGCAGCGTGTCGCCGGTGCACCTGGAGTACCTCGCCAACATGGGCGTCGTCGCGTCGATGTCGGTCTCGCTCATCGACGACGACCGGCTGTGGGGCCTCATCGCCTGCCACCACTACGCCGGGCCGCACCGGCCGACGCCCGCCGACCGGGTGGCCGCCGAGTTCCTCGGCCGGACGGCGTCCCTGCTGCTGCGCACGAAGGTCGACGCGGGCGACGCGGCGCGCGTCCTCGAGGTGGCCGAGCGCTCGGCGCGGCTGGTCGAGGCGGTGGGCCGCACACCGCGCCGTCCGGCGGCGGCGCTCGTCGACGCGGGCGTGCAGGACCTCGTCCCGTGCGGCGGGGCGGCGGTGCGCCTGGACGGGCGGCTGCACCTGCTCGGCAGCACGCCGCCCGCCTCGGCCGTGACGACGCTGCTGGACGCCCTGCCCGACCGGACGACCGCGACCGACGCCGTGCTGACGGTCGTCCCCGACGGCGAGCCGCTGGTGCCGACCTCGAGCGGCCTGCTGGCCGTGCCGGTGCCCGGGCACGGGTGGCTGGCCTGGTTCCGGCCCGAGGCCCTGCGCGAGGTCCGGTGGGGCGGTGACCCGACGCAGCCGAAGCTCGTCGACGACCGCTTCGGCCCGCGGCTGTCGCCACGGACGTCCTTCGCGGCGTGGACGCAGCAGGTCCGGGCGACCTCCGCCCCCTGGCGGCCGCACGAGGTGGGCGCGGCCGAGCAGCTCGCCCGGCACGTCGGCGACCTCGCCTCACGCCGGGCGGAGGAGGAGTCGCAGGTCGCGGCCGCCCTGCAGCGCACCCTGCTGCTGGAGCAGCTGCCGCACGTCCCCGGGGTCGCGCTGGCCGCCCGCTACCTGCCGAGCGCGGCCGACGTCGTCGGCGGCGACTGGTACGACCTCGTGCTGCTGCCGAACGGCCGGATGGCCGTCGTCCTCGGCGACGTGGCCGGGCACGGAATCGGCGCCGCGGCCGTCACCGCCCAGCTGCGGCACGCCCTGCGGGCGTTCCTGCTGACCTCGTCCGGACCGGGAGCCGCGCTCGGCCGGCTCAACGACCTCGCCGCCCACCTGCTGCCCGACGAGCTGGCGACCTGCGTCGTCGCCGAGCTCGAGCCGTCCACCGGGCGGCTGACCGTCGCCAGCGCCGGCCACCTGCCGGTGCTGCTGCTCGGCGCCGACGGGCCGGTCCTCGTCGACCGCGACCGCGGACCGGCCCTCGGCATGCTGCCGGGCGCGGCGTACGGCGCCGCCGAGCTCCACCTGCGCGGCGACGACCGGCTGGTGCTGTTCAGCGACGGGCTCGTCGAGCTGCGCGGTCCCGACCTCGGCGAGCGCTTCGCGCAGCTGGTCGACGTCGCGGCCGCGGCTCCGAGGGACGCCGACGCCCTGCTCGACGCGCTGATCCAGGGCCTGTCCCCACCGGAGGCCGACGACGTCACCGTCGTGGCGCTGGGCCCGGCGGGGCCTCGTAGCCTGCGCCCATGACAGCGGTGCTGCACCTGCGAGGACCCGTGCTCGTCGGCCCCGACGAGGTCGTCGGCGAGGCCTGGGTCGTCGGCGGGCGGATCACGTACGAGCGACCGGCGGGCGACGTCACGGCCGTCGACGGGTGGGTCGTCCCCGGGCTCGTCGACGCCCACTGCCACATCGGCCTGGACGCCGCCGGCGCCGTCGACGAGCAGACCTCCGAGCGGCAGGCGCTCGCCGACCGCGACGCCGGCGCGCTGCTGCTGCGCGACGCCGGCTCCCCCGCCGACACCCG
>CADCUE010000154.1 GCA_902805805.1 uncultured Frankineae bacterium
CCGGCAGCACGTGCTCGCCCGCGAGCCGCTGCAGCTCGGCCTCGGTGCCCAGGGCGTACGGCAGACGCGGGTCGTCGGCGCAGCGGTCGACGGCGACGACCGCCCAGCCGTCCGCGGCGAGCGCGCGCACGGTGGCCGCTCCGATGCCGCGGGCGGCCCCGGTGACGAGGGCGACGCGCGTCACTCGGCGCCCAGCCAGGCGCACAGGTCGTCCAGGGCGGTGGCCAGCAGCCGAGACCCCTCGGCCGCACCGGCCCCCGTCGGGTCGCCCAGGACGCCGTTCGGGCTCACGGCCGCGACCCCGCCGGTGCGCAGGGCGGGCAGCAGGTCGGCCAGCGGCTCGGTCGCACCCGCCCTCGCGTGGGCCAGGGCGACCCGGTCCGGGCTCAGCGCCAGCTGCAGGGACGTCTCGACCCGACCGGCGTGCGCGTCCCCCGGCCACGAGGGGGACCAGGCGCGGACGTCGCGAGACTCCGAGCGCAGCAGAGCCACGGCCGCGCGCACCGCAGCGGCGTTGCCGCCGTGCGCGGACAGCAGCAGGACCCGCCGCCAGGTCGCGGTGGCCGACCGTCCCAGCTCGACGAGCAGCAGCTGCAGCGCCTCCTGACCGATGGACAGCGTGCCGGGGAAGCCGGCGTGCTCGCCGCTGGCGCCGTACGGGACCGCCGGAGCGACGTCGACGTCGGCACGGCGGGCCGCCAGGGCCGTGGCCAGCGCCTGGGCGACGTCGGTGTCCGTCGACAGGGGCAGATGGAGGCCGTGCTGCTCGGTGGCGCCGAGCGGGACGACCAGGAGCCGGTCGGCTCGCGAGCCGGCCTGCGGCCAGGTCAGGTCGGCGACCCGGACGCAGTCCGGACGGCCCGCAGGACGTCCGCCCCCGGGCGGCGCCGACGTCGTCAGACCGGCGCCGGGGTCTGCGACGGGACCCCGGCGCCCGTGCCGACCTCGCCGGGCACGCCCAGCCGGCGGACGAACCCGTCGGGGATGAGCAGGTCGTCGGGGGTGAGGTCGCGCACCGACGACCTGCCGATCCCGAGCAGTCCGGAGTCGAGGCCGCTGCGCAGGATGTCCAGGACGTTCTCGACCCCCGCCTGACCGTTCGCCGCGAGCCCCCAGAGGTAGGCCCGGCCGATCATCACGGCGCGGGCGCCGAGGGCGAGGGCCTTGACGACGTCGCTGCCCCGTCGCACCCCGCCGTCGAGCAGGACCTCGACCGAGTCGCCGACCGCGTCGACGACGGCAGGGAGCGCCCGCACGGAGGCCGGTGTCCCGTCGAGGTTGTTGCCGCCGTGGTTGGACACCGAGATCGCGTCGAAGCCGACGTCGACGGCCATCCGGGCGTCGTCCACCCGCATGACGCCCTTGAGCATCAGCGGACCGTCGTACTGCGACCGCAGCCAGCGCAGGTCGTCCCACGTCGGCAGGGGCGTCTGCATCCACTCGTAGTAGGCGCCGAAGAAGGCCGGTGCGGGCTGCCCGGGCAGGGCCATGTTGGGGGCGGTGAGGTCGGGCAGCGCGCCGCTGCGCAGCCAGCGCAGCGCCCACGCCGGCCGGACCACGGCCTCCGGCGCGAAGCGCACCATCGTCTTGAGGTCGATGGACTGCGGGATGGTCGGGCTGCCCCAGTCCCGGCCCTGGGAGAACGACCAGTCGAGCGTGACGATGATCCCGGCGACCCCGGCCGCCCGGGCCCGCTCGACCCGGGCCAGGATCTGCTCCCGGCTGCCCGACCAGTACAGCTGGAAGAACGTCTTCGGGTTGACCGCGACGACCTCCTCCACCGGCTTGCTGGCGAAGGAGGACAGGCCCATGGCGGTCCCCCGCGCGGCGGCGGCCCGGCCGATGGCGACCTCGCCGTCGGGGTGGACGGCCTGCACCCCGGTCGGGGAGATCAGCACCGGCAGGTCGACGGCCTGACCCATGACCGTGGTCGACAGGTCCCGCTCACGCGCGAGGTTCGCCACGTGCGGGGCGAAGCCGAGCTCGCTGAACGCGTCGACGTTGTCCTCGAGGGTCTTGCCGCGCTCGGACCCCGCGACCAGCGCCATGTAGACGGACTTGGGGAGCGACTTCTTGGCGCGGCGCTGCGCCTCTGCGACGGTCTCGAACCAGCCGGTGCTCATGCAGGTGCTCCTCGGGTCGGGGGCCACGGGGCAGGAGCGGGGCCGGCCAGCGGGCTCTCGTCGCAGCGCTTCTCGGGACGCCGGACCGACAGCACGAGCGGCACCGGACCACCGCGCACACCGCCCTTGTGGGAGTGGTCCAGCGACGGCTTGGGTGCGGCTCCCGGAGCCACCGCCGCCAGGGCCCGCTCGCCGTGGCCCTTGACGCACTCGGGGTCCGGCCCGTCCAGGGGCAGCCCGGTGAAGAACTTCGCGGCCATGCACCCGCCGCGGCAGGCGTCGTACTGGTCGCAGCTGCGGCAGGTGCCACCGCTCTGCGGCTCGCGCAGCTCGCGGAACAGCGCTGACTCGCGCCACACGCCGGCGAAACCGCCCTCGCTGCGGACGTTCCCGGCGAGGAACTGGTCGGAGATGGCGAACGGGCAGGCGTAGACGTCGCCCACCGGGTCGATGAGGCAGACGACCCGGCCGGCCCCGCACAGGTTGAGCCCGGGCAGCGCCTCGCCGTAGGCGGCGAGGTGGAAGAACGAGTCGCCCGTGAGGACGCCCTCCCCGTGGCGCACGAGCCAGTCGTAGAGCTCGCGCTGCTGCGCCGAGGTCGGGTGCAGGTCGTCCCACACGTCGGCTCCCCGGCCCGAGGGACGCAGCCGCGTCAGGCGCAGCTGCGCGCCGAAGCGGTCGGCGATCGCCTTGAACTGGTCGAGCTGCGGGATGTTGTGCCGGGTGCAGACGACGGACAGCTTCGGGCTGACGCCGACGGCGGCGAGGTGCTCCAGCGCCCGGACGGCGGTGTCGAAGGAGCCCTGTCCGCGGACCGCGTCGTTCACGTCAGCGGTGGCGCCGTCGACGGAGATCTGGATGTCGACGTAGGAGTTCGCCGCGATGCGACGAGCCGCCTCGGCGTCGATCTTGATGCCGTTGGTGGAGAACTTGACCCCGACGTCGTGCGCGGTGGCGTAGTCCAGCAGCTCCCAGAAGTCCGAGCGCACGGTCGGCTCTCCGCCGCCGATGTTGACGTAGAAGACCTGCATGCGCTGCAGCTCGTCGATGACGGCCTTGGCCTCGGCGGTGCTCAGCTCGTGCGGGTCACGGCGGCCGGAGCTGGACAGGCAGTGCGAGCACGCCAGGTTGCAGGCGTAGGTCAGCTCCCACGTCAGGCAGATGGGGGCGTCCAGACCGCGCGCGAAGTGCTCGACGAGCGGAACGCTCGCCGGAGGCAGGGTCGTGGTCACCGGCGCTCCTGGAGCATGTCGGTCGCGGCCAGCTGCGCGAGCGCCCGCTCGTACGCCGGCAGGTCGTCCGGCCCGAGCCCGGCCCCTTCGCACGCCTCCCGGGCGGTGGCCGAGGCGGGCAGGCGCTGCACCACCTCGAGCAGGCGGCGGTCCTTGAGGAAGGACAGCCGGCGCGTCCCGAAGTGGTAGAGCAGCGCGCCGAAGGACTCCGGGCGGATCGACACCCGCGGGCTGATGTCCCAGGCGCGGTCGAGCACGTCCGGGGCGGCGCTCGCGACGGACGTGGAGGGGGTCGTCACGAGGGCTAGTAGACGCCGCACATGCCGTCGATCGAGACGTCCTCGACCAGCAGGTCCTGCTCCACGACCTCGGCCTCCGGCGCCTGGTCGGCGGTCACGGCGGTGTCCTCGACGGAGCTGGCGGTCATGGGTCCTCCACGGGAGCCGGACCGGTCCGTGTGACCGGCGTCACGGGGACCATAACGGCACCCGGTGCCGGTCACCACTGTCCGGACGGACAGGACGGCGAGCCCGCGGGCAGGAGCGGTCGCGCCCGCTCACCCGTCGGCCAGCAGCCGGAGGGCCCGAGGCACGTCGGACGGGCCGCTCAGGACCTCGAAGCGCGCACCGGCCCGGCCGGCCAGCTCCCGGGCCTGCTCGGCGTCGTCCGCCGGCGCCACGACCAGCAGCTCGTCGAGCTGCCGGGCGGCGGGCAGGGGGTCCTCACCCGTGGTGGAGCGTCCGTCGGTGAGCAGCACGGTCGTGCGGCGCGTCGCCGCGGTCCGGGCCAGCTGCCGCCGCGCCGTGGACAGGGCGAGCGCCAGGTCGGTGGTGCCGTGCCCGCGCAGCGCCAGCAGCGCGTCGACGACCCGCTCGACCGGACGCGCCTCGTCCTGCGCCTTGAGCACCAGCGCCGTGTCGGAGAAGGCGACGACGCTGTGGTCGGCCGGTGCGCGCAGGGCCACGGCAGCCGCCGCCAGCGCCGCGGCGGCCAGGCGGTCGCCGCCGACCGACCCACTGCGGTCCACGAGCAGGCACAGCGCGACGGAGGGCCGTCCCCACTGCGTCGCCCGCAGGTCCTGCAGGTCCGGCGGGCGCCCGTGAGCGGCCGCACCGAGCAGGGCCTCCATGCTCGCGTCGACGTCCAGCTCGCCGCCGGGCGCGAGCGGGACGCGGCGCAGCCTGCCGACCCCGCGCTCGCGCGCCGGACCCGACCGGCCGAGCCGGACGACCACCCGGCCGGCGAGGCTGCGCGCCAGCCGGCGCAGCCGCTCGTCGGTTGCCCCTGCCATGTCGGCGAGCAGGGCCAGCACCGCGTCGGGGTCGACGGCGAGCGCCTCCTCGAACGCCGCCTCGTCCAGCCCGCCGACCTCGGGAGACAGGGCGGCGAACACCGGGCTGCGGGCCAGGTCCCGGCGCGACGTCGTCCGCCGGCCTGCTTCGGCCACCGCGGCCTGCGCGTCCTCCCCCTCGAGGACGCGCTCGTCGGCGTCGTCGCCTAGCTGGCCGGCCGGTCCGGGACGCGGGTCCCGGCCGGCCGGAGGGCTTCCCCCGGCGCGTCGCCCGCCTCGCCGCCCGCCGCGTCGTCCTCGTCGGCGCGGTAGACGTCCTCCCACAGCTCTCGCACCACGTCCTCCGAGGTGCGAGAGCTCCCCTCGTGCAGCCGCATCCGACCGGACAGCGCGGTCAGGGCGGCGTCGAGGCTGACGCCGCGGTCGGCGGGCGGGACGCCCCGCAGCGCCGCCAGGGACGTCGCGACGAGGACCAGGTCGATCGCGCCGCGCACGGACGAGCCGACCCGCACCTCCGGGTGGGCGCGGGTGCGCCGCACCAGCTCGACGGCCCGCTCGACGTCGACCGGGTCCGCGGCGTTGCGCCGCACGATCTCCGCCTCGTCGGCGGCGTCCTGGTAGTCCATGCGGACCCGGCAGGTGCGGTCGTAGATGGCCGAGGCGATGCGGGCCGTGCCGACCGCGTCGAAGGGGTTCATCGCGGCGACGAGGCGGAAGCCCTCGGCCGCGGCCAGCCGGCCGAGCCGCGGGACGTGCAGCTCGCCCTCGCTCATCACGGTGATGAGGACGTTGAGCGTCTCCTCGGGGACGCGGTTGATCTCCTCGACGTACAGCAGCGCGCCCGCACGCATGGCCGCCGCGAGCGGGCCGTCGACGAAGACGTCGTCGGTGTAGCCCTCGCTCATCACCCGGGAGGGGTCGTGGTGGCCCACCAGGCGGGCCGGCGTGAGCTCGGCGTTGCCCTCGACGAACTCGAACGCCAGGCCCGCGCCCTGCGCGAGACCCCGCAGCAGGGTCGACTTGCCGGTGCCGGGCGGCCCCTCGAGGAGCATGTGCCGCCCGGCCAGCAGAGCGGCCAGCACCAGCTCGACCTCGCGGCGCCGCCCGACCACCTGCGCGCGCAGGCGGTCGGGCAGCGAGGCGTCGAGCAGCGACCGCGCGGGCGGGCGCGACGGACCGGTCAGTAGTCGTCCTCGCCGTACATGATCACGCCGCGGATGTTGCGGCCCTCGAGCATGTCCTGGTAGCCGACGTTGATGTCCTCGAGCTTGTAGGTCTTCGTGATGAGCTCGTCGAGCTTGAGCTGGCCCTCGCGGTAGAGGCCCAGCAGCTTGGGGATGTCGAAGCGGGGGTTGCCGCCGCCGAAGACCGCGCCCTGCAGGCGCTTCTGCAGCAGCGCCAGCTCGAACAGGCTCAGCGGCACGTTGACCGGTCCGGCCTCACCCATCGCGGTGACGACGCCCGTGCCGCCCTTGGCGACCAGCCCCAGCATCTCGCCGACCATCTCGCCCTCGATGCGGCCCACGGTGAGGATGGCCTTCTGGGCCATCGTGCCCCAGGTGAGCTCGTTGATGGGCTCCATCGCCTCGGCCATGCTGGCGAAGGCGTGCGTCGCGCCCATCTTCATGGCCTGCTCGCGCTTGAACTCGAGCGGGTCGATCGCGAAGATCCGCTTGGCGCCGGCGGCCTTGGCGCCCTGCACGGCGTTGATCCCGACCCCGCCGATGCCGATCACCGCGACGTTGTCGCCGGGCGTGACCTGGGCCGCGTAGACGGCCGAGCCCCAGCCGGTGGTGACACCGCAGCCGACGAGCGCGGCCTTGTCGAGCGGGATGTCGTCGTCGATCTTGATGACCGAGGACTCGTGGCAGCACACGTACGGCGAGAACGTGCCGATCAGGCACATCGGCGAGGCGTTCTTGCCCTTGACCTGGTGGCGGTACGTGCCGTCGGCGATGGACTGCCCGGTCAGCAGCGTGGCGCCGTTGTCGCAGAGGTTCTGGTGGCCGCTCGAGCAGGAGGGACACCGTCCGCAGGACGGGATGAAGCCGAGGACGATGTGGTCGCCCTCCTTGACGCTGGTGACGCCCGGGCCGACCTTCTGCACGATGCCGGCGCCCTCGTGCCCGCCGATGAAGGGGAAGCCGCCGGGCTCGACGAGCGGGATGTCCCCGATCCGCACGTGCTCGTCGGAGTGGCACATCCCGGACGCCGCGAGGCGGATCAGGACCTCGCCCGCGACCGGATCGCCCAGCTCGACCTCCTCGATCTTCCACTCCTCGTTCAGACCCCACAGCACCGCTGCCTTCGTCTTCACAAGCACACTCCGAACGTCGGGTGACCTCGGTCACAGGCGAGGTGCGCACCGTAGACCGGTCTGCGGGCGGCTCGCCAGGGCACCCGCTCGACCGCACCCGTCGAAGGGTCGATGCTGCGCACTGCCCGGGAAGGGCGGACGACGGAGGTGACGGCGTGTCGATCGACGCGGACACCGGTGCGGCGCGAGGACGCAGCGGCCGCCCAGCGGCCACGACGCGGGCGGAGCTCGAGCAGGTCGCGCTCGAGCTGTTCGCCGAGCGCGGCTTCGACTCGACGACGGTCGAGGACATCGCGGCCGCGGCCGGCATCGGACGGCGGACCTTCTTCCGCTACTACGCGTCCAAGAACGACGTCGTCTGGGGCGAGTTCGAGGAGAACCTGTCGGCCCTGCGCACCCGTCTGTCGCGCACCGACCCGTCCCGTCCGCTGCTCGACGCGCTGTGCGAGGCGGTGCTCGCCTTCAACCGGCTCGACCCGGCGCACGCCCCGTGGCACCGCAACCGGATGGCGCTCGTGCTGACGGTCCCTGCGCTGCAGGCGCACAGCACGCTGCGCTACACGGCCTGGCGCGCGGTCGTCGCGGAGTTCGTGGGCGACCGGCTCGGCACGTCGCCGTCCGAGCTGCTGCCGCAGCTCGTCGCCCACCTGTGCCTGGGCGCGGCGCTGACGGCGTACGAGCAGTGGCTGCTCGATCCCGGCGCGGACCTGCAGGCGCTGCTCGCCGCGTCGCTGCAGGCGCTCGACGGCAGCTGGGCGGCGACGCACGCCTGAGCCGCCTGCGCACCTGTCCGTCCGGGCCGGTGCGGACCGACTGTTGCGGCACAGGGTGCGCGTGCGACTCCTTCGTCTCCATCGGCGGCGGCTCGAGCCACGACGCCTGCAAGGGCGCGCGCATCGCGGTCTCGACGACGGCCGGCACCGGCTCGGAGACGTCCTGGGCCTACGTCATCACCGACACGACGACCGACCCCGACAACCCGCACAAGCACGTCGCGTTCGACGACGCGGCCATCGCGACGCTCGCGATCGACGACCCGGTCCTGTACTTCGACTGCCCCGTCGACTACACCGCGCAGTGCGGCTTCGACGTCCTGGCGCACGCCTCCGAGCCGTACGTCTCGCGGCTGAACTTCGAGCCGTCGCTGGGCAACGCCATCCGGGCCATCAAGCTGACGAACGAGAACTTGCGTGAAGCCGTCTGGAACGGCCAGGACCTCAAGGGCCGCGAGGGGATGATGTACGCGCAGTACATCGCCGCCCAGGCCTTCAACTCCGGCGGCCTAGGCATCATCCACTCGATCAGCCACGCGGTCTCGGCGTTCTACGACACCCACCACGGGCTCAACAACGCCATCGCGCTGCCGCGCGTCTGGGCGTTCAACATGCCGGCGGCGTACGGCCGCTTCGCCGACATCGCCGAGGCCATGGGCGTCGACACCCACGGCATGACCAAGGTGCAGGCGGCGGACGAGGCGCTCAAGGCCGCGGTGCGGCTGCTGCGCGACGTGGGCATCCCGGAGCGCTTCGTCGACGTCACGGCGACGAGCTACAGCAAGAACCGGCTCGGACAGGGCCCCACGCAGTACTACGCCAACGCCGCCGTCATCAAGGGCGACGACGCGGACATCGACCGCATCACCCACCACGTGCTGGGCGACGCCTGCACTCCCGGCAACGCCAAGGAGTGCACGTTCGACAACGTCCGCCCCGTCATCGACCACTGCATGAACGGCTCGCTCGACGACTTCCTCTGACCGACCCGTCCGTCCTGTCAGGTGCGGGAGGGCCGAGCCCCTGTCCCGGCTCCGCCCTCCCGTGTCGTCCGACCGTCCCGCCTCGAAGGAAGAGCGACCGTTGACGCTGCCCGTGGAAGACCTGCCCCCGGAGTCCGCGCCCGCCGTGCAGTTCGCGGACGTGGACGACGTCGTGCGCTCGCTGGGCGAGCACGGCTACCTGGCCGACGAGCGGCTGGCCACCAGCGTCTTCCTCATGTCCCGCCTCGAGAAACCCCTGCTGCTCGAGGGACCCGCAGGCGTGGGCAAGACCGAGCTGGCCAAGACGCTCGCCGTCGCGACGGGCCGCCGGCTCGTGCGGCTGCAGTGCTACGAGGGCCAGGACGAGACCAAGGCGCTGTACGACTGGGACTACGGCAAGCAGCTGCTCTACACGCAGATCCTGCGGGACAAGATCGCCGAGCTGCTCGGGGATGCGGAGACCCTCACCGAGGCGGTCGACGCCGTCAGCGCCCAGGAGAGCCTGTTCTTCTCGGAGCGCTTCCTGGCGGCGCGGCCGCTGCTCGAGGCGATCCGCTCGCCCGAGCCGGTGGTGCTGCTCATCGACGAGGTGGACCGCGCCGACGAGGCGCTCGAGGCCGTGCTGCTCGAGCTGCTCGCGGAGTTCCAGGTGTCGGTGCCCGAGATCGGCACCTTCGTCGCGGTCTCGCAGCCGTACGTCCTGCTGACGAGCAACAACACCCGCGACCTGTCCTCGGCCCTCAAGCGCCGGTGCCTGCACCTCACGCTCGAGTACCCGGACCGCTCCCGCGAGCTCGACATCATCGCCAGCAAGGACACCGGCCTGGACGCCGCACTGGTCAGCGGGCTGGTCGACATCCTGCACGAGCTGCGCGATCTCGACCTGCGCAAGTCACCCAGCATCTCGGAGGCGGTCGACTGGGCGCGCACCCTGGCGGTGCTCAACGCCGATCGCCTCGACCCCGAGCTGCTCGCCCGGACCATCTCGGTCGTCCTGAAGTACGAGAAGGACGTCGGCACAGCGCTCGGCAAGGTGCGGGCGCTGCAGGACCCGAACCGAGGTGGCGGGCGGCGAGCCGCACCAGCACGCGCGCACGGGGACGAGCACGACCCCGACCACCCGTCCCCGCCCCCGGCCACGCCGCTGCGACCCGGCATCCGGCCCGCCGGCGAGCGCACCACGGAGGGCGTGGCGGCGCGGGCCGAGAAGGACCGCGCTGGGCGGCACGGCAACTACTACGGCGGCCGCGCCGCGTTCAACAAGCGCTAGGCCGCAGGTCCTCTCGTGGACGAGACCGTGCTGCGCTTCGCCACCGTGCTGCGCGAGCGCGGGGTGCGGCTGTCCGTGGCCGAGGTCGAGGACGCGTCCCGCGCGGTGGGCGCGATCGGGCTCACCCGCCGGCAGCCGGTCCGGCTCGCCCTCGAGGCGG
>CADCUE010000155.1 GCA_902805805.1 uncultured Frankineae bacterium
CGCACCATCCGGCGCCGCACCATCCGGCGCCGCACCATCCGGCGCCGCACCATCCGGCGCGGACACACCCGGCGCGGCCACACCCGGCGACGCGGCGCGCCCGCCGTGCCCGCTGCCTCAGGCGGCGGCGAAGGCGCGTCGGCCGTTCGCGGCCAGCGCGGTGCACAGCTCGGCCAGGTCCAGGCCCTTCGTCTCGGCGAGCGAGCGGACCGTCAGGGGCACGAGGTACGGCGCGTTCGGCCGTCCCCGGAAGGGCATCGGCGTGAGGAACGGCGCGTCGGTCTCCACGAGCAGCAGCTCGACCGGCGCGACCTGTGCCGCCGCGCGCAGGGCGTCGTTGGGCTTGAAGGTGACCGGTCCGGCGAAGCTCAGGTAGAAGCCGTGCTCGGCGCAGGTGCGCGCCATCGCGACGTCGCCCGAGAAGCAGTGGAACACCACCCGGTCCGGGGCGCCCTCGTCGAGCAGCACGCGCAGGACCTCGTCGTGCGCGTCCCGGTCGTGGATCACCAGAGCAGTGCCCGTCCGCTTCGCGATGGCGATGTGCGCCCGGAAGGACTCCTCCTGCAGGCGGTGGCCCTCCGGCGACTGGGTGCGGAAGTGGTCCAGGCCGGTCTCCCCCACCGCCCTGACCTGCGGGAGGGCGGCCAGCGCCTCGATCTCGCGCAGCGCCTCGTCGGTGGCCGCGCCGCGTCCGGCTTCGTTCGGGTGCAGGGCGACGGCGGCGTGCACCGCGTCGTACCGCGCCGCCACCTCGGCCGACCATCGGCTCGAGGGCAGGTCCACGCCGACCTGCACCACCGTGCCGATCCCGACCGACTGCGCCGCGACGAGGGCCTCGTCGACGTCGACACCCATGAGGTCGAGGTGCGCGTGGCTGTCCAGGACGTCCACGGGCAGCGGCTCGGGCAGGGGCGGCGGCTCCCCCTGCCGCGCCGCTGCCCGGGTCACGCGCCGTCCTCCATGCGCCGCCGCTCGTCCTCTGCGACGGACGGGTCGAGCTTGGCGAACAGCGGGGTCGGCGCCCCGATCGGCTGCCCGACGCGGATCGGGCGGGACTCCCACACCGCCGCGGTGTCGTAGTCGCCGGTGAGGACCGGGTACGCGGGGCCGCCGTCGAGGTCCTCGACCTCGCGCAGCTCGGGCTGCCCCGCCCACGGCCGGTCGCCGCCGAGCATCTTGTCGACCGCGTCGGACGAGGCCGGCAGGAACGGCGTCAGCAGCGCCTTGGCGTCGTCGACGAGCTGCAGCGCGACGTGCAGCACGGTGTCGCGTCGCGGCAGGTCCTCCTTGAGCTTCCACGGGGCCTGGTCGGACAGGTACTTGTTGGCCTCGCCGACGACGCGCATGACCTCGTGGATGGCAGCCTTCTGCTGCGACCGGTCCAGCTGCGCCCCGACCGTCGTGAACGCCTCCCGGGAGGCGTCGAGCACCGCCCTGTCGGCGCCGGTGAGCTCGCCGGGCGGCGGGACGACGCCGAGGTTCTTGTGCACCAGCGACAGCGAGCGGTTGACCAGGTTGCCCCACCCGGCGACGAGCTCGGTGTTGTTGCGGGTGACGAACTGGTCCCAGGTGAAGTCGGTGTCGCTGCTCTCCGGGCCCGCGACCGAGAGGTAGTAGCGCAGCGGGTCCGCGCCGTACCGCTCGAGCACGTCGCGGACGTAGATGACGTGGCTGCGCGAGCTGGAGAACTTCCGGCTCTCCATCGTGAGGAACTCGCTGCTGACCACCTCGCTCGGCAGGGCCAGCTCGCCGTAGGCGCCGGGCTTGCCGGCCGGGCGACCGCTCGCCCCGAGCAGGATGGCCGGCCAGATGACGGAGTGGAAGACGACGTTGTCCTTGCCCATGAAGTAGCGGCCGTCGGCCTCCGGCGTCCAGAACGGTCGCCACGCGTCGGGATCGCCGGTGCGGCGGGCCCACTCGACGCTCGCCGACAGGTAGCCGATGACCGCGTCGAACCACACGTAGATGCGCTTGTCGCTGCGGTCGTCCCAGCCGGGCAGCGGGATCGGCACGCCCCAGTCGAGGTCGCGCGTGATGGCGCGCGGCTTGAGGTCGTCGAGCAGGTTCTGGCTGAACTTCAGGACGTTCGGGCGCCAGCCGGTGCGGGTCTGGAGCCAGCCGCCCAGCGCCTCGGCGAAGGCGGGGAGCTCGAGGAAGAACTGCGCGCTCTCGACGAACTGCGGGGCCTTGCCGTCGATCTTCGACCTGGGGTTGACGAGGTCCTGCGGGTCGAGCTGGTTGCCGCAGTTGTCGCACTGGTCGCCGCGCGCGCCGTCGTAGCCGCAGATCGGGCAGGTGCCCTCCACGTAGCGGTCGGGCAGCCCCCGGCCCGTGGTCGGGTCGATCGCCGACAGCTGCGAACGCTCGACCACGTAGCCGTTCTCGTGCATCGTCCTGAACAGCGCCTGCACGACGGCGTAGTGGTTGCGCGTCGTCGTGCGCGTGAACAGGTCGTACGACAGCCCGAGCCCCTGCAGGTCCTCGGCGATGACCCGGTTGTAGCGGTCGGCGAGCTCGCGCGCCGTCACGCCCTCGCGGTCGGCCTGGACCTGGATGGGGGTGCCGTGCTCGTCCGTGCCGCTGACCATGAGGACCGCGTTGCCGGCCATGCGCGAGTAGCGGCTGAAGACGTCGCTGGGCACGCCGAAGCCGGCGACGTGGCCGATGTGGCGCGGGCCGTTGGCGTAGGGCCAGGCGACCGCGGTGAGCACGTGGCGGGACATGGGCGGAAGCCTAGTGACGCCGTCCGCTGCCGCTCGGTCCGCGGCCGACCCGCCGGTCCGTCCCGCACACACGCTGATCCACGTCGTACGGGGAGCGCGCTGGGCCCGCGCGTGCCGGGGCGGCCGGCGATCAGCGGGTGTGCAGGCGTGTACGGCCCCACGGGCTCAGGGCGCGTGCTTCGCGGCGACGACGGCGTCGTAGACGTCGCGCTTGGGCAGCCCGGTCTCGGCCGCGACCGCCGAAAGGGCCTCCTTGCGCGTGAGGCCGGCCGACTCCCGGACACCCACGAGCCGGACGAGCTCCCGCGGGGTCAGCTCGACCGACGGCTCGGCCGCACCGGCGAGGACGAGGGTCACCTCGCCGCGCACGCCGCCCGCGGCCCAGGCGACGAGCTCGGGCAGCGTGCCGCGTACGACCTCCTCGTAGGTCTTGGTCAGCTCCCGGCACACGACGGCGCGCCGGTCGGGGCCCAGCACCTCGGCCATGTCGGCCAGCGCGTCGGCGAGGCGGTGCGGGGCCTCGAACAGCACGCACGTCCGGCGCTCGGCCTGCAGCTCGGCCAGGCGGGCCCGGCGCTCACCGGCCTTGCGGGGCAGGAAGCCCTCGAAGCAGAACCGGTCGGTCGGCAGGCCGCTCACCGCCAGGGCCGTGGTCACCGCCGACGGGCCGGGGACGCAGGTCACCGGGAGGCCGTGCTCGACGGCCGCGACCACGAGCCGGTAGCCCGGGTCGGAGACCGTGGGCATCCCCGCGTCGGTGACCACCACGACCCGCTCACCGGCGTGCAGCGCCTCCATCAGCGCCGGGGTGCGCGAGGCCTCGTTGCCCTCGAAGTAGCTCACGACGCGCCCGGTCAGCTCCACGCCGAGGTCGGCGCACAGCCGGTGCAGCCGACGGGTGTCCTCGGCGGCGACCACGTCCGCCGTCGCCAGCGCCGCCACCAGCCGTGGGCTGGCGTCGTCGGCGCGCCCGATCGGGGCGCCGGCGAGGACGAGGGGCATCGCACCATCGTCGGGCATCGCGGCGTCCGGCAGGTCTCGCCCCGGACCGCGGCGTCGGGCCGGCGACGGCCGCGTGCCTAGGGTGGAGGTCATGACCGCGACGCTCGCCGCCGCCACGTCGACCGAGGTCGGGCGGCCGGTGCCCTGGCGGACGCGCATCCTGCCGCCGACGGACGGACGGGGCGGCTGGGCGGCGACCCTGCTGGTCGCGCTCGTCGCCGGTCTGCTGCGGGTCGTGCGACTGGACCAGCCGACGGGGCGGATCTTCGACGAGATCTACTACGTCTGCGACGCGCAGAACCTGCTGCGCTTCGGGGTCGAGGTGGCCACCGAGGGCGGCGACAGCACGGCGCAGGCCCGTTGCGAGCCGACCGGCGAACCCGGCTTCATCGCCCACCCGCCGCTCGGCAAGTGGCTGATCGCCGTGGGGCTGCGCGTGTTCGGCGTGGACGAGTTCGGCTGGCGGATCGCCGCTGCGGTCATCGGCACGCTGACGGTCGTGGCGCTGGTCCGGGTGACCCGGCGGATGACCGGGTCGACGGTGCTGGGCTGCCTGGCCGGTCTGCTCCTGTCGCTCGAGGGACTGCACTTCGTGCTGAGCCGGGCAGCCCTGCTCGACGTGTTCCTCACGTTCTGGGTGCTCGCCGCCTTCACCTGCCTGGTGGCCGACCGCGACGCGGTGCGCCGCCGGCTCTCGGTCACCGACGACGACGCGCTGCGTGGCGCCGGTCCGCGGCTCGGGCTGCGCCCGTGGCGGCTCGCCGCGGGGGTCTGCCTCGGGGCCGCCGTCGCGACCAAGTGGAGCGGGCTGTTCGCGGTCGCCTCGCTCGTGCTGCTGTCGTTCGCCTGGGAGGTCGGCGCGCGGCGCACCGCGGGCGTGCCCTCCCCGCTGCGATCGGTCCTGCGCCGCTCGGTGCCGGCCAGCCTCGCGGTCCTGGTGGTCCTGCCGTCGGCGCTCTACGTGCTGTCGTGGGCCGGCTGGTTCGCCACCGACGACGGCTACGACCGCTCGTGGGCCGATGACCACCCCGCGACCGGGGCGGCCGGGCTCGTGCCGGACCCGCTGCGCTCGCTGTGGTCCTACCACCGCGGGATCTTCGGCTTCCACGACGAGCTGCGCCAGCCGCACCCGTACCAGTCGCACCCCGCCGGCTGGCTGCTCCTGGCCCGGCCGGTGGCGTTCTACTTCCCGAGCGACATCGGCCTGGGACGGTACGGCTGCGAGGTCGACTCCTGCGCACGCGAGGTGCTCGCCGTCGGCACGCCCGCGGTCTGGTGGGGCTTCGTCGTGGTGTCGAGCCTGCTGGTCTGGCTCTGGCTCGCGAAGCGCGACTGGCGACCGGCCGCCGTGCTGGTGATGGTGGCCACCGCCATCGTGCCGTGGATCCGCGACGACCTCGACGGACGCACGATGTTCCTGTTCTACGCGCTGCCCGGCGTGCCCTTCATGTGCCTGGGCCTCGCGCTGGTGGCCGGCTGGGTCCTCGGCGGGGCCGACGCCTCAGCGCAGCGGCGGAGGGCCGGCGCGCTCGGCGTGGGCGCCTACGTGGCTGTGGTCGTGCTGAACTTCGCCTGGCTCTACCCGGTGCTCGCGGCGCAGACGCTGCCGTACGACGACTGGCGGCAGCGCCTGCTGTTCACGTCCTGGCTGTAGCGCCAGCGGCGTCCGGACGGTGAGCCGGTGCCCGAACGGCAGCTCCCTCCCGGCGCAGGCGCGACGGGAGGGAGCTGGTCGGAACACGGGGTGGAGCTGAGGGGATTCGAACCCCTGACCCCCTCGATGCGAACGAGGTGCGCTACCGGACTGCGCCACAGCCCCGTCGAACGGTTGCGAGACTACCAGCCGGTCACCAGCCGTTGACTGCCCGGCGACGGTCGAGGATGTCGTCGAGCTCGGGGCCGTGGTCGACGATGCCGAGCCGCTCCTCGGCGTCGCGCAGGGCGTCGGAGTAGCGGCCGGGAGACGTGAGGTCGACGACCCGGGGCACGCGCGGCGGCGCCATCGGGGCGTTCACGTACGTCGGCACCGGAACCGGCACCGGGTCCCACGCGCCGCCGACCGCGGCGGGGATGGGTGCAGGGTCGTCGTAGCGCTGCGCGGTGGCCGGCAGCGGCTCCTCGGCGGGCAGCGGCACGTAGGCCGGGGCCGGTCGGGCCGGCAGCCGGTCGGGGATGCCCGTGATCCGACCCGGCGCCGTGCGACGCGGCTGGGGACGGGTGCGGCGGGCGGCGTCGCCACGCGCCGCCGGACGGCGCTGCTCGCGCTGGCGACGCAGCGCCTGGCGGCGCAGGTGGACGACGTAGGCGACCGCCAGCAGCGCGAACCCACCGGACACGCCGAGCAGCCAGACCGGTCCGAGCAGGCCGCCGACGAGGCAGCCGACCGCGAGCAGCACCAGCAGCCCGAGCAGCCGGCGGCGGCGCTGCGCGAGGGTCGGTCCCGTGCGGCGCTCGAGCGCGGACATGTCGGCGTGCGAGGAGGGCGAGGCGGACGAGTCCACGACGTCCCGGCGCTGCGTCGAGCGGGCGGGCCGGGCAGCGGGCTCGGTGCGCCGGGGCGGGGTGACGACACCCCGCTCGCGCAACCGCGCCATGGCGTCGCGCCGGGACAGCACCCGCATGGCGTCGTTGAAGCGGTCGACGGACGACAGCGAGCTGGTCGAGTCGTGCGAGCGCAGCGCCATGGGCACCAGGACGGCCAGCCACGCACCGACGATGACGAGGAGAATCAGACCGCTGCCCACGGTGGCGCACGCTAGTGACGAGAAGCCCTGCGGCTGCGGACCTCCGCCGGTGTGTCGCGGACGGGTCCGCGCAGAAGACGACAGCGGACGGGTCCGCGCAGAAGACGACAGCGGACGGGTCCGCGCAGGTCAGTCGCCGGACGTGAGGTCGCGCAGCAGCCGCCGCAGCGATCCGTCGGCCACGTCCTCCCGCAGCAGGGCGAAGGTGCGGTGGTCGCGCCACTCGCCGTCGATGAACAGGTAGCGCCGGTGCAGCCCCTCGTCCCGGAAGCCCAGCTTCTCGACGACCCGCAGCGAGGCGGCGTTCTCGGGCCGGACGTTCGCCTCGACCCGGTGCAGCCCGACCTCCGTGAAGCAGTGGTCGAGCACCAGTGCCAGAGCGGTCGGGGTGACGCCGCGCCCGGCGACCCGCTGGTCGACCCAGTAGCCGACGTACGCCCCGTCGTACGCGCCTCGCACGACGTTGCCGACGGTGACCTGGCCGGCGAGCTCGCCGTCGTAGGTCACGGCCAGGGGCAGCGCCCGGCCGGCGCGCGCGTCACGGCGCTGCGCGCGCAGCATCGCGGAGAAGCTGCCGACGGTGTGCCGCTCGGCCCACGACAGCTCCGGCGCACCGGGCGGGCGACCCTCCCAGGGCGCCAGCCATGCCTCGTTGCGCAGTCGCACCTCGACCCACGACGGGGCGTCGCGCAGCCGGAACGGACGCAGGCCGACCCGGCCGGCCGCCAGCTGCACCGGCCACCCGCGCCTCATCCGCCGGCGTGGTCCCCGCCGCCGCGCAGCTGGGCGACGGCGTGCCCGACCACCGGTGCCAGCACGGCGATCGCGTCGCGGACCGCCCCGCCCGAGCCGGGGAGGTTGACGACGAGGGTCGCGCCGATGGTGCCGGCGACACCGCGCGACAGGATCGAGGTCGGCACGGCGTCCTGCCCCTGCCGGCGCAGGGCGTCGGCGAGGCCCGGTGCCTCGCGCTCCAGCAGCGGCCTGGTCGCCTCGGGGGTGACGTCGCGCGGCGAGAGCCCCGTGCCGCCGGTCGTGCACACCAGGTCGTACGACGCGCGCACCGCCGACCGCAGCGCCTCCTGCACGGCCCGCAGCTCATCGGGCACGAGGACGACCTCGCCGACCTCGAAGCCGAGGCCGGTCAGCAGCGACGCCAGCAGCGGGCCGGACGTGTCGGGCCGCTCCCCGCGCGACGAGCGGTCCGAGACCGTGACGACGAGGGCGCGCGCTCCCTCCGGCAGCCCGACCGCAGCCGACACCGACTCCGCGCTCATCGGCTCCAGTCCCCCGTCTTGCCGCCGGTCTTGGTCTCGACCTGCACCGCGCCGATCACGGACCGCGGGTCGACCGCCTTCGTCATGTCGACGAGCGTCAGGCACGCGACGGTGACGGCGGTCAGCGCCTCCATCTCGACACCGGTGCGGTCCCGGGTGCGGGCGGTGGCGCGCACCGCCACGCCGCGGTCGTCGACCTGGAGGTCGACGGTCACCCCGGACAGCGAGATGGGGTGGCACAGCGGGACCAGGTCGGGCGTGCGCTTGGCGCCCATGATGCCGGCGACTCGGGCCACCGCGAGCGCGTCGCCCTTCGGCACGCCCTGACCGCGCAGCAGCGCGACGCACTCCGCCGACAGGTCGACCCGGCCGGTCGCGGTCGCCTCGCGGACGGTGACGTCCTTGGCCCCGACGTCGACCATGCGCGCCGCCCCCGCCTCGTCGAGGTGGGTGAAGCGCGGCGCCTCCGGACCGGTCATCGCCCGCGGCGCTCGAGGACCAGCACGTCGACCTGGCCGCCGCGCTCGACGCTCTCGACGTCCTCCGGGATGACCGCGAGGGCGTTGGCCCGGGCCATGCCGGCGAGCAGGTGCGAGCCGGGCCCCGACACCGGCGTCGCGACGTGCGCGCCGTTCTTCACCTCGAGCCACACCCGCAGGAACGACCGCTTGCCCTTCGGCGAGGTCAGCGGCTTGGTGGTGATGGCGCGCACCTGCGGGCGCTTCACCGGGCTCGCCCCGAGCATCGTGCGCAGCGCGGGCCGGACGAACGCCTCGAACGACACGAGCGCGCTGACCGGGTTGCCGGGCAGCCCGAACACCGGCGTGCTGTCCGGGCCGATGGTCCCGAACGCCTGCGGCATGCCGGGCTGCATCGCCACCTTCTCGAAGGCGACGGTCCCCAGCCGGGACAGCACCTCCTTGACGACGTCGTACGCCCCGACGGAGACGCCGCCGCTCGTGACCAGCACGTCGGCGCGCACGAGCTGGTCCTCGAGCGTGTCGGCGAGCTGGCGGGGATCGTCCGGCACGATGCCGACGCGGTAGGCGATCGCCCCGGCCTCGAGCGCGGCGGCCGTGAGCGCCGGGCTGTTGCTGTCGGCGATCCGCCCGGGCGACAGCGGCTGGCCGGGCTCGACCAGCTCGGTGCCGGTCGACACGACGACCACCCGGGGCCGCGGTCGCACGACCAGCCGCGCGCGGCCCACCGCCGCGGCGAGGCCGATCTGCGACGCGCCGAGGTGCGTACCGGCCGCGAGCACGGTCTCGCCCGCGGCGACGTCCTCGCCGCTGCGCCGGATGTGCGCGCCGACCGACGGGGCCCGCCGGATCGACACCGAGGCCACACCGCCGTCGGTCCACTCCAGCGGTACGACGGCGTCGGCACCCACCGGCAGCATCGCCCCGGTCATGATGCGGACGCACACGCCCGGCTGCACGCGCAGCGGCGACACCGGCCCGGCGGCGATGTCGCCGGTGACGGGCAGGACGACCGGCGAGGCGTCGCTGGCCTTCTCGACGTCGGCGACGCGGACCGCGTAGCCGTCCATGGCGGAGTTGTCGAAGCCGGGCAGCGGCGCGGGTGCGACGACGTCCTCGGTGAGGACGCAGTTGTGCGCGTCCATGAGGTTGAGCTCGAGCGGGGACAGCGGGTGCACCACCGAGAGCACGTGCGCCAGGTGCTCCTCTACGGTTCTCATCGGGGGACGGTCCTCACCGGTCGACCGCGCGCTCGTCCATCCACTCGCGCAGCCAGGCGACGAACGGCGGGCCGAGGTCGTCGCGGTCGGCGGCCAGCCGTACGACGGCCTTCAGGTAGTCGAGCCGGTCGCCGGTGTCGTAGCGGCGACCGCGGAAGACGACGCCGTGCATGGGCTCGGTGGCCAGCAGCTCCTGCATGGCGTCGGTCAGCTGGATCTCGTTGCCGCGACCGGGCTCGGTGTGGCGCAGCACCTCGAAGACGGTCGGCGAGAGCACGTAGCGACCGATGATGGCCAGGTTGCTGGGGGCCTCGTCGACGGGCGGCTTCTCGACCATGCCGGTGATGCGGACGACGTCGCCGTCGCCGGCCTCGACAGCCGCGCAGCCGTACAGCGAGATCTGGTCCTGGGGCACCTCCATGAGGGCCACGACGCTGCCGCCCTCGCGCGCCTGCACCTCCACCATCTGCTCGAGCAGCGGGTCACGCGCGTCGATGAGGTCGTCGCCGAGCAGCACCGCGAACGGCTCCTGGCCGACGTGCTGCGCGGCCGCGAGGACGGCGTGGCCGAGGCCGCGCGGGTCGCCCTGCCGGACGTAGTGGATGGTCGCGAGCTCGCTGGCCGCCCGCACCAGCGCCAGCTTCTTCTCGTCGCCCTTGGCCTCGAGCGTGTGCTCC
>CADCUE010000156.1 GCA_902805805.1 uncultured Frankineae bacterium
ACGGCCGGGTCGTCGCCACCGGGCGCCGGCGCCACCGCGCGGTGCAGCGGGTCGTCGCCGAGCCGCCGCACAGGTCCGGCCGCACCGCGCTCCGCCGGCATCCCGTCCGACGCGGGTGGCGGCACCCACCCGGTGAGCACCGGTGCGAGCAGCGCCCGTACGCGGTCCGCAGCGTCCGGCACGGACGGGTCGGCTCGAGGACGCAGGCGCACCAGCCGGACGCTAGGCAGCCCCGTCCGGGGACGTCCGGGCGCGCGCGGCGGCTGTGGACGACGACCGCCCTGGGGACACCGGACACCGGTACGTCCCGCGGCGCGGCTCCCTCACGCTCGAGCCGACGGTCAGCGGCCCTCGCGACGGGCGGCGAGACGGCGGCGGATGTTCGGCACGTGCCGCCCCACGACGACCATGGCCAGGGCGAGGGCCCACGAGCGGTCCTCCCCGACCACCAGCGCCACGAGCAGCACCGTCACAGCGGCCGCCATGGACGCCAGTGCGATCCAGCGCGAGGCCGCCAGCACGAGCAGCCAGGCCAGCAGCGCCACCGGCGCCCACAGCGGCTGCGAGCCGAGGACCGCCCCCGCCGCCGTCGCGACGCCCTTGCCTCCCCGTCCGCGCAGGAACGGCGAGGTGACGTGACCGAGCACCGCCGCGAAGCCGGCGAGCAGCCCGGCGCGGTGGTCGACAGCCCCGAACACCGCGGCCGGGACGGCGCCCTTCAGGACGTCGAGCACGGCGACGACGGCGCCCGTACGCCGCCCGAGCGCGCGTCCGACGTTGGCCGCTCCGGGGTTGCCCGAGCCGATCCCGCGCAGGTCGACGCCGCCGCGCCGCGCGGCGAGGGTGGCCGGCGACAGCGCCCCGACCAGGTAGCCGACGGCCGCGGCCGCCGGCAGCAGCGGGGTCACCGCCGTGAGACGACGACCCCGAGCAAGCCGGGACCGACGTGCGCGCCCACGACGGCGCCGACCTGCGAGACGTGCAGCGACTCCAGGCGGGGCAGGCGCCCGCGCAGCCGCTCGGCCAGGGCGTCCGCCTTGTCCTGCGCCGCCAGGTGGTGGACGGCCGCGGCCACCGTCCCGTCGCCGGCTCGGGCGACGACCAGGTCCTCGAGCCGCGCCAGCGCCTTGGACGCCGTCCGGACCTTCTCCAGCAGCGCGATCCGGCCGTCCGCGACGTGCAGCAGCGGCTTCACCGCCAGCGCCGTGCCGACCAGCGCCGCTGCAGCACCGATGCGCCCACCGCGGCGCAGGTGCTCGAGGGTGTCGACGTAGAACACCATGTCGGTCGACGCGGCGGTGCGCACCGCCGCCTCGGCGACCGCGTCGACGTCACCGCCTGCGCCCGCCACCTGCGCGGCCGCCACCACGGCGAAGCCCAGCCCCATGGCCAGCATCCGGCTGTCGACGACCCGCACCTCGATGCCCTCCGCCGCCACCTCGCCGGCCGCGAGCACCGCCGCGTCGTAGGTCCCGGACAGCTCGGCCGACAGGTGCACCGAGACGACCCGGTCGGTCCCGAGCGCGCGGTAGGCGGCCGCGAACTCGCCCGGCGTGGGTCGTGACGTGGACACGCGCAGGCGGCGCTCGGCCAGCGCCGAGGCGACGTCCCCCGGCGAGACCTCGAGTCCCTCGGCGCCCGTACGCGCGCCGAGCACGACGTGCAGCGGGACCTCCGAGATCCCGTGCGTCGCCGCCATCCCCGGAGGCAGGTACGCCGTGCTGTCCGTGACGACAGCCACCTCACTCATGGCAGCTCATGGGCGGCAGGCTAGCGACCCACGTCCCCGCCGCGATCATGCAGTCAGTGCACGCCGCGCACGCTCACGGTGCGTGTCACGACTGCATGATCGCGTGGAGGGCTAGGCGGGGACGACGTTGACCAGCTTGGGGGCGCGCACGATCACGGTGCGCAGCTCGCGCCCGTCAAGGGCCTTGACCACCCCGTCGGACGCCAGCGCGAGCGCGCGCAGGTCGTCCTCGGCGATGTCGGGGGCGACCTCCAGCCGGTCGCGCACCTTGCCCTGCACCTGCACGACGCAGGTGACCGTCTCCTGCACCAGCAGCGCCGGGTCGGCGGTCGGCCAGGTCGTGTCGTGCACCGAGTCGCCCGCCTCGACGTCGTGGCCCAGGCGGGACCAGGCCTCCTCGGCGGTGTACGGCGCCCAGCAGCCCAGCATGACGGCCAGCGCCTCCACGCCCTCGCGCAGCGAGCCCGCCGGCGCCGTGGGGCTGTCGACGCCCTTGCGCAGCGCGTTGGTCAGCTCCATCAGCCGGGCCACCGCCACGTTGAGGCGCTGGGCCTCGGTGGCGCGGGTGACCTCGTCGACCGCCTTGGCGACGGCCCGGTCGACGACCAGGTCGCGCTCCTGCGAGACGGGCAGGGCCGCGACGTCCTCGGCCAGCCGGGCGACGCGCGCCAGGTACTTCACCGAGCCGCCCGGTGAGACGTCGGCCCAGTCGATGTCGTCCTCCGGCGGTCCGGCGAACACCACGGACAGCCGCACCGCGTCGACGCCGTACGCCGACAGCTCCTGCCCCAGGTCGACGCCGTTGCCCAGGGACTTGCTCATGGCCTTGCCGTGGTTGATGACCTGGCCCTGGTTCATCAGCGCGGCGAAGGGCTCGACCGGCTCGACCATGCCCATGTCGTGCAGCACCTTCATGAAGAAGCGGCTGTACAGCAGGTGCAGGATCGCGTGCTCGACACCGCCGACGTACTGCGCCACCGGCATCCACTCGCGCACCGCCGCCGGGTCGAACGGCCCGTCGGCGTAGTCCGGCGAGCAGTAGCGCAGGAAGTACCAGGACGAGTCGACGAAGGTGTCCATCGTGTCGGTGTCCCGGTCCGCCGGTCCCCCGCACGACGGGCAGGTCGTCGCCACCCAGTCGCTCGCCGAGCCCAGCGGCGACGTGCCGGCCGGCTTGAGCGCCGCCCCGCGCAGGTCCGGCAGGCGTACGGGCAGCTGGTCGTCGGGGACGGCCACTTCCCCACAGCTCTCGCAGTGCACGATCGGGATCGGCGCGCCCCAGAAGCGCTGCCGCGACAGCAGCCAGTCGCGCAGCCGGTAGTTGACCGCGCCCCTGCCGCCGCCGCGCGCCTCCAGGTCGGCGACGATGCGCTCGATCGCCTCGTCCTTGCGCAGTCCGTCGTACGGCCCGCTGTTGACCAGCACGCCGTCGCCTGCGGTGGCGACACCGGTCTCGGCCGGGTCGGGCTGCCCGGTGTCGACCACGACCTGCACCGGCAGGCCGAAGGCGCGCGCGAAGTCGAGGTCGCGCTGGTCGTGCGCCGGCACCGCCATGATCGCGCCGGTGCCGTAGTCGGCCAGGACGTAGTCGGCGGCGTAGACGGGGATCTGCTCGCCGGTGACGGGGTTGAGCGCCGTGACGCCCAGGTCGACACCGGTCTTCGGCCGGTCGGTCGACTGCCGGTCGATGTCGGACAGCTTGCGGACGTCGTCGCGGTACGCCTCCAGCGCCGCGACCTGCCCGGGCGCGCACAGCTCCAGCGCCAGCGGCGCGTCGGCGGCCACCACGAAGAACGTCGCGCCGTACAGCGTGTCGGGCCGCGTCGTGAAGACGGTGATGTCGCGGTCGCCCACGCGGAAGTCGACGTGCGCGCCCTGCGACCGCCCGATCCAGTTCTCCTGCATCTTGAGCACCCGGGCCGGCCAGGTGTCGCGCAGCTGCTCCATGTCGTCGAGCAGCCGGTCGGCGTAGTCGGTGACCTTGAAGAACCACTGGGTGAGCTCGCGCTTGGTGACCACCGTGCCGCACCGCTCGCACGCGCCCTGCACTACCTGCTCGTTGGCCAGGACCGTCTGGTCGTTGGGGCACCAGTTGACCGCGGACGACTTGCGG
>CADCUE010000157.1 GCA_902805805.1 uncultured Frankineae bacterium
CCAGCGCCGAGCCGTCCTCGAGCTGGCCCGCGGCCGCGCAGGCGGCGGCGGCGAGCGACGGCACGTCGCCTGCCCCGACGTCCCCGACGTCCCCGACGTCCCCTGGCACCGGCTGCCCGGCCAGCACGGCGGGCACGCGCGCTTCCTCGTGCACGTGCTCCTGCACCGCCTGCCGGATCGTCACCGGCTCCCGGGAACCCCCGTGCATCGGCGGCAGGACGATGTCCCGGTCCTGCTCGCGGACGCGTCCGAGCACCTCCACCAGCATCTGCTCGGCCATGACGAACAGCTCCGCCTCGCGCAGCACACCGACCCCTCGCCCCGATCCCGCCCTGGAGGCGGCCGAAGGTACTCCGCTCAGTGCGGTCCGAGGGCGAGCAGCGTCACGTCGTCGGCGTCCGTCGGGGACAGCCCGAGCAGCAGGGCGTCCAGCAGTCCCTCGGCGTCGCGCGGTGCGGCCGCGGCGACGCGCCCGAGCTGCGACAGGCGCTCGTCGAGGTCCGGCCCGCGCTGCTCCACCAGCCCGTCGCTGAACATCACGAGCCGGTCGTCCCCGGACAGGAGCAGCTCCGCCTCGCCGTACGCCGCCGTCGCCAGCATCCCCAGCGCCGGGCCCCGCGCCTCGTCCACGAGGACGGCGCCGTCCGGGCCCAGCAGCAGGACAGGCAGGTGGCCGGCGCTGGCGAGCAGCAGCCGGCCGGTCGACGGGTCCAGCTCGGCGACGACGGCGGTGGCCAGCTCGTCGGGCAGCAGGTGGGCCGCCAGCTCGTTGAGCCGGGCCAGCGCCGCACCGGGACCGGGCGAGGAGAGCAGGCACGCCCGCAGGGCGTGCCGCAGCTGGGCCGTCACGGCGGCAGCGCTCAGCCCGTGTCCCGCCACGTCGCCGAGCACGACCGAGACGCGGCCGTTGGGCAGCAGGACCAGGTCGTACCAGTCGCCGCCGACGACGGCGGCGGCGCTCGGCAGGTAGCGGGCGGCCAGTGCGACGCCGGGCAGGTGCGGCAGCTGCTCGAGCAGCAGCGTCCGCTGCAGCGTCGCAGCCAGGTGCGACTCCTCCTCGACGCGACGGGACGCCACGTCGGCCAGGTGGCGCGCCAGGGACTCGGCGGCGGCGACCTCGTGCGGGCGCCACGGCGGGGCCGTCGCCCGGACCTGCTGGGTCCAGGCGGCGAACGACCGTCGGGGCGACAGCCGCGGTCCCAGATCGCCCTCGACGACCCCCGTCTTCGTCGGGTCGCCGCCCCACCGCACCTCGCGCAGCGTCTCGGCCCGGAACCACGCGAGCACGCCGCCACCGGGCACGGGCACGGCCAGCACCCCGCTGGCGGTCGGGACGAGGGGCTCGCCGTCCGGGACGACGGTCAGCACGGCGTCCGTCGCGGTCGTCCGATCGGCCGGCAGCGCCGCGAGCAGCGCGGCGACCTGCTCGGGGGAGGGCGTGTCGCCGACGAGGTGCAGCCGCCCGTCGAGGTGGACGGCGGCGCCGCCGGCCGGCACGAGGTCCTGCACGCCGTCGTCCAGCAGTGCCTGCGCCGGCCGGCGCGGCGTGCGCGCCAGGGCCTCCCGGAGGCGACCGGAGCGCTCGGCGACATCCAGCACGCGCTGCGCGTCCCCGGCGTCGACCTTGGTCCGCAGCAGCAGCGACGCGGTGCGGCCCAGGAACTCGGCGGCCACCCGGTCGGCGGGGGACGGGCGGTGCGGTCCGGCGTAGTGGTGGCAGGCGATCAGGCCCCACAGCCGGCCGTCGTCCACGAGCGAGACCGACATCGACGCGACGACGCCCAGGTTGGCGAGGTACTCGAGGTGCACCGGGGAGACGCTGCGCAGCGCTGCGCCCCCGAGGTCCAGCGGCCGCCCGTCCAGCGGGTTGCGGACCGGCACGAGCGGCACCGGTCGGTAGCGGGCGTCCGGGATGAGCCGCAGCCAGTTGCGCAGGTACAGCGCCCGGGCCTGGGCGGGGATGTCGCTGGCCGGGTAGCGCAGGCCGAGGAACGGCTCGAGGTCGGCGCGGCGCCGCTCGGCGACGACCTCGCCGTTCCAGTCGGGGTCGAAGCGGTAGACCATCACGCGGTCGAAGCCGGTGAGGTCCCGGACCTCCTGCGCCAGCGCGTCGCAGAGGGTGTCGAGGTCCTGCGCCGCCTGCAGCCGCTGCAGCACCAGGGGGAGCCGACGGTGCCAGGTCTCCCCGGCCTCGTGCGCCTCGTCGACGCCCTCCCACTCGGTGACGAGCAGACCGTCGACGGAGTGCGCCTGCACCTCGAAGGCCCGGCCGTGCAGGACGGTCCGCACCGCGAGCCCCTCCTCGAGCAGCGCCGGGTCGAGCAGGTCGGCCAGCGGGAGGCCGTGCACCTCGCGGCCCAGCACCGCCGCGGCGTTGGCCGAGGCGACGACCACGGCGAGGTCCGGTCCGGTGCTCGCCAGCAGGGCGCCGTGGGGCTGGACCGCCCCGGGGACACGGATCGGCTCCTCGGCGCACCCGAGCAGGGCAGCGCTCACCCGGTCGGCGCCCACCCCCTCGGAGATCAGCGCGGCGCCGGTCGGCTCGGCGCCCTGCCGGTCGGTCCCCCTCATCGACAGGCCTGCTCGAACAGGGCGAACGTGCGCCGGGCTGCCGAGACGGTCCGCGCGCGGTCGACGCCCCGCGCGTCCAGCGCGCCCAGGTGGCCGCGGAACGCCGACCACATCGCGCCGCGGCGGCTGCCGTACGAGCTGAAGAAGCGGGAGGGCAGCGGCGGGCCGCCGGAGTCCGCCAGACGGCGCACGACCACCGCGCCGCCGAGGGTGGCGCCTTCCAGGACGTAGCAGGTGCCGGCCACGTCCTCGGCGCAGGTGATCGCCGGCACCTCGAGCCCGGGCTGGGCCCGGCTGCCCAGGGCGGCGAGGTCCTCGTCGAGCCACGCGGTCTTGCGCCGGTCGGCGAAGTCCGGGACGACGCTGCCCGTCGACGGCGCCACGGCCAGCGCCTGCTCGAGCGGGGCGTACAGGGAGCGGAACGCCTGCAGCAGCAGGACGTAGCTGCGCGCGTCGCGGCACCGGGTCAGCACGTCGAGGTCGTCCTCGAGACGGGTGTGCGCCTCGCGCGTGCCGCAGCGCAGCGCGGTCAGCAGGCTCACGGCTCGGGCAGCGCGTCGCGCACCGGGACCAGGCTGGACAGCTGCACGAAGTCGATGACGCGCCGCACCCGCCAGTTGTCCGGCGGGACGACGACCTCGACGGCCACGCCCGCCGCCGCGCCGGCCTTGGCCGCGCGCACCAGCTGGCGGCAGCCGGTCGAGTCGATGAACCGGGTGCCGGTGAGGTCCAGGACCAGCCTGGCCGGGGCCTCCGCCACGGCCTTGTCGACGGCCGACGACAGCGTCGCGGCGGTCGCGATGTCCAGCTCGCCCGTGACCTGCAGCAGGAGGTCGGCGGCGCGCTCGACCGGCGTCACGACGAACTGCACCCGCACCCCTCTCCTCCGCAGCCACGCTAGCCGCGCCGTGCGCCGTACCGCTGCGCGGGGTCAGTCGCGCAGCGACACGAGCAGCGCCCGGTGGTCCGACACGGCCAGCTCGGGCGCCTCCACCGAGGCGACCGGCGGCAGGTCACCCGAGGCCAGCACGTGGTCGAGCTGCACCCGCGGCTCCCACGCCGGGTAGGTCGGTGTGCGGGCCAGCACCCGCCAGCGCGTCAGCAGACCGGGGAACGGCGGCGGCATGTTCAGGTCGCCGAGCAGGACGCGCGGGCCGGGCAGCCGGCCGAGCGCCGCGGTGAAGGTCCGCAGCTGCGCGCCGTTCCAGCCGGGGACGAACGACAGGTGCGTCGTCCCGACGGTCACCGGACCGATCGGCGTCTCGACCACGGCGGCGAGCCCGACGCGCGGCTCGTCCCGCAGCCAGATCAGCTGCCGCGTGCCGGGCAGCAGGACGGGGGAGCGCACCCGGGCGGCGGCCAGCCGGGTGACGTGCCAGGACCGCACCGGCCAGCGGGACACGAGCCCGACGCCGTACGCCGGCGCCGTCTCGTCGTCGTCGTCGTCCGTGGCGGCGCGCCAGGCCCCGCCGGGCGTGCCCAGCAGGGCGGGCACGAAGCGCCAGTGCGCCTCGTGCCCGTCGACCCCCATCGCCCGCGCGACCGAGCGGGTCAGGTCGGCGCCGTGCGAGCGCGGCTGCGCGCGGTCGACCTCCTGCAGCCCGACGACGTCCGGGCGCAGCGTCCGGACCGACTGCGCCAGCAGGTCGGCCGAGACGAGCCCCTGCGCCAGCGACGTCCCGTTGAGCAGGTTGAAGGTCGCCAGGCGCACCGGCCGGACGCTAGTCGAGCAGCGCCGGGCCGGCCTCTCGCGTGTGCTCGAGCAGCAGGGGGACGAGCTGGTCGGCGGCCTGCTCGGGGATCCAGTGGCTGACGCCCGGCAGCACCTCCAGCCGGTACGGCCCGTCGACGTGCGCACCGCTGGCGCCCGTCGCCGTCGCGCCCAGCGCGGCGTCGCCGTCCGACCACACGTGCAAGGTCGGGGCGGAGATCGGACCGAGGCCCTCGAGGTCGGCGCGCGAGACCGCCCGGTAGTACGCCAGCGCAGCGGTGAGCGCGCCCGGCTCGCGCAGCACGCCCAGGTAGTGCTCGGCGTCCACGGCCGGGATGCCGCCGAAGACCCGCTCGAGACCGCCGTCGAGCAGGGCCTGCTCCGCGTCGGGGGACTGCCAGTCGCGCATGTACTGCGAGCGGGCCCGCTGGTCCGGGTCGGAGCGCAGGGCCTCGGCGAACGCGACCGGGTGCGGGACCGACACGGCCGTCAGCGTGCGCACCCGCTCCGGGTGCCGACCGGCGACGTGCCAGGCGATGGCCGCGCCCCAGTCGTGCCCGACGACGTGGGCCCGGTCGGCGCCGAGGTGGTCCAGCACCGCGACGACGTCGGCGACCAGGTGCGGCATGCGGTAGGCCTCGACGGTCTCGGGCCGCGCGTCCGGCGAGTAGCCGCGCAGGTCGGGAGCGACGACGCGCAGCCCGGCGTCCGCGAGCGCCGGCCACACCCGCCGCCAGGACCACGACGTCTGCGGGAAGCCGTGCAGCAGCACGACCGGAGCACCGTCCGGCGGGCCGACCGCCACGGCGTCGAGGACGAGGTCGCCGGACGGGATGCGCAGCTGCTCCACCGGACCGACCCTACTGTCGGGGCCGTGCCCACGGTCGAGCTCGTGGCGGTCCCCCCGACCGGCCCGCTGCGGGCGGCGGTGCTGCGGCTCGCGCCCCGGCCGGAGCAGGAGGAGTTCAGCGGCCGCGCCGAGCAGACCCTGCCGCTGGCCGAGCGGGACCCGGCCCGGCACCCGTACGCAGTGCTCGAGGACGGCCGGCCGGTGGCCTTCTTCATCCTCGACGAGACACCTCCGGAGGCCGACCCGTCGGCCGACCTCCTGCTCCGCGGCTTCCTCGTCGACGCGGCAGCCCAGGGACGCGGCGTGGCGACGAGTGCGGTGGCTCTGCTGCCCGGCGCCGTGCGGCGGGACTTCCCGGCCGCGCGGTCGGTGGTGCTCACGGTCAACGTCCGCAACCCCGCGGCGCGGGCGGTGTACCTGCGCGGCGGCTTCGCCGACGTGGGGCCGCGGTACCTGGGAGGGTCGGCCGGGCCTCAGCACGTGATGCGGCTCGACCTGGCCCAGCCGTCGCGAGGGTGGCCCGGCAGCGCCGGACCACCCCCGCGACCGAGCTCCTAGTGCACGATCGCCGTCAGGTCGCGCACGCCGGGGTCGCCCTCCTCGGCGGTGTAGTCGGCCGGCAGGGTCGTGTCGACGCCGTCGTCGACGTGGCCGCGCAGCGCGAGCGTGCCCAGGACCGCGACCAGCAGGTTCGCCCCGATCGCGAGCGCACCGGCGTAGATGGTGGACTTGGTGTCGAAGCCGAGCTCGGCCAGCGGGAAGCCCGAGCCGCCGAAGTGCTCCTTGGCGATGGTGATGGTCCCGTCGGCGTTGAACACGCGCTGCGGGATCTGGTACAGCGCCCAGAAGCCGACCACCATGCCGGCGACCCAGCCGGCGATGAGCGCCTTGGCGTGGAACCAGCGGGTGTAGAGGCCGATCGCCACCGCGGGCAGCGTCTGCAGCATGATCACACCGCCGATGAGCTGCAGGTCGATGGAGAACTGCGGGTCCAGGACGAGGATGGCGGCCAGCGCCCCGACCTTGACGACCAGCGAGGCGAGCTTGCTGCTGCGCGCCTCCTGCTTCGGCGTCGCGTTCGGATTGAGGTACTCCTTGTAGATGTTGCGGGTCCACAGGTTCGCCGCAGCGATGGACATGATCGCCGCCGGCACCAGCGCCCCGATGCCGATGGCGGCGAAGGCCACCCCGGCGAACCAGTCCGGGAACTGCTGGTCGAACAGCAGCGGCACGACGGTGTTGCCGTCGGGTCGGCCGTTCTCCCCCACGAGCGGCTCCACGCCGGAGGCGATGGCCATGTAGCCGAGCAGCGCCAGCAGGCCGAGGATGAACGAGTACGCCGGCAGCGCGGCCATGTTCTTCATGACCGTCTTGCGGCTCTTGGCGGCGAAGACGCCGGTGAGCGAGTGCGGGTAGAGGAACAGCGCGAGCGCCGAGCCGAGGGCGAGCGTCGCGTACTGCAGCTGCGCCGGGCCGGCGAGGATGACGCCGTCACCGGGGTTGGGGCTGGCCGCGAACTTCTCCTCCGCGGCGGCGAAGATGACGTCGAAGCCGCCGAGCTTGTAGGGGATCACGATGATCGCCGTGATGACGACGATGTAGATCAGCGTGTCCTTGACGAAGGCGATCAGCGCCGGGGCGCGCAGCCCGGAGTTGTAGGTGTAGGCGGCCAGGATGGCGAACGCCAGGATGATCGGCAGCTCACCGGTGACCCCCATGGCCTTGAGGACGGCCTCGATGCCGACCAGCTGCAGGGCGATGTACGGCATCGTCGCGACGATGCCCGTGAGCGCGACGAGCAGCGCCAGCGTGGGCGACCCGGAGCGCGCCCGGACGAAGTCGGCGGGTGTCACGAAGCCGTTGGCGTGGCTCACCGACCACATGCGCGCCAGGACGAAGAACACGATCGGGTAGACGACGATCGTGTAGGGCACGGCGAAGAAGCCGATGGCCCCGGCGCCGAAGACGAGCGCGGGCACGGCGACGAACGTGTAGGCGGTGTAGAGGTCGCCGCCGATGAGGAACCAGGTGATCCACCCGCCGAAGCTGCGTCCGCCGAGCCCCCACTCGTCCAGGCTGTCGAGCGACTCGGCGCGGCGCCAGCGGCTGGCGAAGAAGCCCAGCAGGCTGACGGCGATGAACAGGATCGAGAAGACGACCAGCTCGGTGACCTTGATGCCGTCGAGGTCCATGTCAGCGCCTCGTCGAGACGCGGTAGACGATCAGCGTGGTGATCACGCCGACGGAGATGACGGCCAGCTGGTACCAGTAGAAGAACGGGATGCCGAACAGCTCCGGCTGCAGCCGGTTGTAGAGCGGCGGGATCAGCGTCACCAGCAGGGGCAGCAGCAGCAGCCAGTTCAGCGGGTGCTTGTCCGAGCGCGGTGGAGGCCCCTCGCGGTGGAGCCTGGTCGAGCCTGGGTCGTCGAGCGACACGTGCGTCCTCCTCTGGGCGGGGGCAGGGCTGCCGTCCTCCTGTGCAGTTGCGCGAGGAGGCGTTCCGGTTGACAGCCCGCGGCCGCCAGTGTGGTCTGTGCCACGTCGGACGGGGGGCACGTGGAGCTGGGCGTGTTCGCCGCTGTGCTGCTCGTCGGCAGCGGTGTGGCGCTCGTCGGGTCGCGGGTCGACCGCCGCGACGAGCTGCCGTCCCTGCTGGGCTGGGGACTGGCCGGGCGCGAGCACGGGACCCTGCTGACGTGGTGCCTGCTCGGCGGCACCGTCTTCACCGCCTACACGACGATCGCGGTGCCCGCCCTGGTCTACGGCGTGGGCGGGCTCGCGTTCTTCGCCGTCCCCTACACGATCATCGTCTTCCCGCTGGCGTACGTCGTCCTGCCGCGGCTGTGGGAGACGGCCGCCCGCCACGGGTGCATGACGCCCGCCGATCTCGTCAAGCTGCGCACCGGCTCCGGCGCCCTGGCCCTGGCCGTCGCCCTGACGGGCGTGCTCGCGACGATGCCGTACGTCGCGCTGCAGCTGCTCGGCCTGCAGGCGCTGCTCGAGGTCCTCGGCGTCCCCCCGGGCGGCGGACGCGGTGACCTGGGCCTGGCCGTCGTCACCGGGCTGCTCGTCGTGGCGGTGTTCCGCCGGGGTCTGCGCGCGGCGGCCCTGGTGTCGGTGGTCAAGGCGGCGCTGCTGTTCCCCGCGACGGTGCTGGTCGTCTGGGTCGCCACGGCGCAGTCGCCGGGCACCCGCGCGGTCTTCGCGACCGCGCAGGACCGCCTGGCCGACAAGGGCGGCGAGCTGCTGCTGGCCGACGGGCTGGACGCCGCGTACGTCTCCCTCGCCGTCGGCTCGGCCCTCGCGCTGGTCGTCTACCCGCACGTGCTCACGGCGGCGCTGTCCGCCCGCTCGCCCGATGTCCTTCGCCGGTCGTGCGTGCTGCTGCCGGCCTGGACGGCCCTGCTCGGTGTCACGGCGCTGCTCGGGCTGTTCGCCCTGGCCGCCGGCATCCGCACCCCTGCCGGCGCCGCCGAGCTGGCTGTCCCCGAGCTGGTGCTGACGGTGCTGCCCGCGGTCCTGGCCGCGGTCGTGCTGGGGGCTGTCGGGGTCGCGGCGCTCGTGCCGGCCGCCGTGATGTCGGTGGCCGTGGCGACGACCTTCACGCGCAACGTCTACGTCGAGCACGTCCACCCGACGGCGACGCCCAAGCACCAGCAGTCGGTGGCGCGTACCGTGTCGGCGCTCGTCAAGCTCGGCGCGCTGGTCTTCGTGCTGGGGCTGCGCACGCAGGACGCGATCGACCTGCAGCTGCTGGGCGGGGTCTGGGTGCTGCAGACGCTGCCCGCGGTGGTCCTCACGGCGTTCACCGCGTGGCCGCACCGCTGGGGCCTGCTCTGCGGCTGGGCGGTCGGCATGCTGCTCGGCACCGCAGCCGTCGCCGGCCGCGGCTTCGTCGCCGTCCTGCGCCTGGACGTCGGACCTCTGGAGGTGCAGGTGTACACAGCGCTGCTGGCCCTGGTCGTCAACCTGCTGGTCGTCGGGGTGGTCACCGCCGTCCTGGACCGGCTGCGCGTCCCTCGCGGTCTCGACCGGGCGGCCGGGCTGTCCGCGCGCGAGCAGCTGTGGGGGCCGGCGTGAGGTCGGTCCGGTCGGACCGGCCGACGCAGGTCGCCGGAGCCGCCGCGGTGCCGCTGGCCCCGGCGGCGCTGGACGTCCGGGACGTCGAGCGGGAGGCCGCCGTCACGCGGCTGTTCGCCTCCGAGGCGGCGCAGCTGCAGCGGCTGGCGACGCTGCTCGGCGCCGGCCACGAGGCGGAGGACGTCGTGGCCGAGGCGTTCTGCGACCTGCACCGGCGGTGGAGCCGGCTGCGCGATCCCGAGACCGCGCCTGCCTACCTGAGGTCGGTCGTCTGCAACCTCGTGCGCATGCGCCTGCGTCACCTGCAGGTCGTGCGTCGCAGCCCGCCAGGTGCTCCGCCGGACGTCTCGTCGGCCGAGTCGGAGGTGGTGCTGCGCGAGGACCAGCTGGAGGTGGTGCGGGCGCTGCGGGATCTGCCCGAGCGCCAGCGCGAGGCGCTGGTCCTGCGATACTGGCTGGACCTGAAGGAGTCGGAGGTCGCGGCCGCCATGGGCATCACCGCGGGCAGCGTCAAGGCCCACACCAGCCGTGGCATGGCAGCGCTGACCAGGGCCCTGGAGGGTCGGCGATGAGCGCCGAGGTCGAGGCCCGGCTGCGCGACACGCTTGCGTCGCTGGCCGCCGACGTCGAGCCCTCGCCGCAGGCGTACCGCCGGGCGCAGGCCGCGTGGCGGCGGCGTGAGCGCCGCCGACGCGTCCTGCTGCTCGTCCTGGCGACGCTCATCATCGGCGGTGCGGACGCGGTGGGTCTGTGGGCGCTCAACTCGACGCCGGCGCACGCCCCGATCGTCTTCGACGCACCGGCGCCCGTCTCGCCCTGACCCTCGCCCGGCGGGCATGATCCGCGCATGACGACGCTCGACGCCCCGGTGCTGGCGAGTGCGGGCACGCACGCCGTGACCAACCCGCC
>CADCUE010000158.1 GCA_902805805.1 uncultured Frankineae bacterium
TGCGGCCCGTGCCGCGGCGGGTCGGGCGGCCCGCCGGCGGGGGACGGCCCCCGCCGCGCCGGAGGTCGCCGACTCGGGCGGGATGCTGTGGCCCTGCCGGGGCTGCCCGCTCACCAGCACCTTCGGCTGGCGCGTCCATCCCATCTTCGGCGGCCGACGCCTGCACGCCGGCATCGACATGGGCGCGCCGATCGGCACCCCCGTACGCGCTGCCGCCGGCGGCACCGTCCTGATCGCGGGCAGTGCCAGCGGCTACGGCACGCTCGTGGTCATCGGGCACGGCGACGGGCTGAGCACGGCGTACGCCCACATGAGCACCATCTCGGTCGACGTCGGCCAGCGCGTCGCCCGGGGCCAGAAGGTCGGGGAGGTCGGCAACGAGGGCAACTCCACCGGTCCGCACCTGCACTTCGAGCTGCGCCGCAACGGCGAGCCGGTGGACCCGCTCAGCCGGGTCAGCCCGCCCTAGACTGGCCGCATGACCAAGGGCTCGGCCGCCAGCCGCAACGGGCCGAAGGTCCAGGACGGCATGCGCGGCGGCCGCAACAAGCTGGTCGCCCAGAACAAGAAGGCACGCCACGACTACGCCATCGAGGACGTGCTCGAGGCGGGCCTCGTGCTGACGGGGACCGAGGTCAAGTCGCTGCGCCAGGGGCGCTGCTCGCTCGTCGACGCGTACGCCGTCGTGCAGGACGGCGAGGCGTACCTGCTCGGCGCCCACATCCCGGAGTACACCGAGGGCACCTGGAACAACCACACGCCCCGGCGCAGCCGCAAGCTGCTGCTGCACCGCAAGGAGATCGACACCCTCGTCGGCCGCACCCGCGAGAGCGGGCTGGCGCTCGTCCCGCTGTCGCTGTACTTCAAGGACGGCCGCGCCAAGGTCGAGATCGGCGTCGGCCGCGGACGCAAGTCCCACGACAAGCGGCAGGCCATGGCCGAGCGCGATGCCCAGAAGGAGATGCGCAACGCGATGGGCCGCGCGCTGAAGAGGGGCCGGCGCTGAGGGACGACGACGTCCCGGCTCTGTGGCAGGGGCTGGGGCTGCCGGGACTGGTCGACCTGCACGTGCACTTCATGCCGAAGAACGTCCTCGACAAGGTCTGGGCCTACTTCGACGCCGCCGGTCCGCTGGTCGGCACGCCCTGGCCGATCGCCTACCGGACGGACGAGGCCGACCGGCTGGCGCGGCTGCGCGGCTTCGGCGTACGGGCGTTCCCGTCATTGGTCTACCCGCACCGGCCTCAGATGGCCGCCTGGCTGAACTCCTGGGCCGGGGACTTCGCCGCCGACCACCCGGACGTGCTGCGCACCGCCACCTTCTTCCCGGAGGACGGCGCCGCGGGCTACGTCGAGCAGGCGCTCGCCGACGGGGCCCGGGTCTTCAAGGCCCACGTGCAGGTCGGGGCGTACGACCCCCGCGACCCGTTGCTCGACGCCGTCTGGGGACAGCTCGCCGACGCCGGTGTGCCGGTCGTGGTGCACTGCGGAGGAGGACCGGTGCCGGGGCCCTTCACCGGGCCGGGGCCGTTCAGCGAAGTGCTGGCGCGCCACCCGGGCCTGGTCGCGGTGGTCGCGCACATGGGCATGCCGGAGTACGCCGACTTCCTCGACCTCGCCGACCGCTGTGCCGGCGTCCACCTCGACACCACGATGGCCTTCACCGACTTCACCGAGCTCCGGATGCCGTTCCCGCCGGAGCTGCGACCGCGCCTTCTGGACCTGCAGGACCGGGTGGTCCTCGGCACCGACTTCCCCAACACGCCCTACCCGTACAGCCACCAGCTCGACGCGCTCGTCGGGCTCGACCTCGGCGACGACTGGCTCCGGGCGGTCCTGCACGACAACGCCGCTCGGCTGCTGGGCCTCGACTGACAGCTCGGCACGCAGAGATGGCCCGTGTCGTTGCGACCGGATGGTCATAAAGGCCTATGGACCGGCCCCGTCCGGGCGACGACAGACGGTAGGTCGTTGTCACCGCACACATCGAGGTCGGTCCCGTGCACGCACTGCCTGTCCGTCAGCTCGCGGGACGCCCGACCGCCGCACTCGTCCTGCTCGTGGCGCTGGTCGCCTCCGTGCTGTCGTCGGCGGGCCTGTCGTCGGCGGGCCTGTCGTCGGCGGGCCTTGCGTCCGGCGGCTCTTCGACGGCCGGAGCACCGATGCTGCTGGGCAGCAGGTGGGGATCGGTCGGTCAGCTCGACCGCGGTCTGGCCACGGCCGGCACCGGCCTGTCGCGCGTCCTGGTCACCGCTCGGGGCGGCGTCCGCGCCGCCGCCGACGCGGTCCGGGCCATGGGCGGCCGGGTGGGCGTCGGCCTGCCCCTCGTCGACGGCGTCGCCGCCTCCGTGCCGGCCGACCGGCTGGTCGCGCTCGCGGCCGTCCCGGGGGTCGTGGCCGTCACGCAGGACCGGTCGGCCACCTTCACGGGCGCGGGTGGCGAGGCGGGGGCCAGCACCTCGACGTTCGCCGGGCCCGGCTCGGTGGGCGCAGCGTGGGCGGCGGGCAACCGTGGCAAGGGCGTCGGGATCGCCGTCCTGGACACCGGGGTGTCCCCGCTGCCCGACTTCGCGGGCCGGCTCGTCCACGGCCCGGACCTGTCCGGTGAGGGCAGCACCGTCGACACCCACGGGCACGGCACCGTCATGGCGGGGGTCGCGGCCGGCGACGGTGCTGCGTCCGCGGGCGGCGTGCACACCGGCGTCGCTCCGGAGGCCACGGTGGTGGCGGTCAAGGTCGCGGGTCGCAACGGCGCCGTCGACGTCTCGACGATCCTGCAGGCGATGCACTGGGTGTCGGCCTACAAGGACCAGTTCGGCATCCGCGTCCTCAACCTGTCCTGGGGCACCGAGAGCACGCAGGACCCGGCGGTCGACCCGCTCAACCACGCGGTGCAGCGGCTCTGGCAGGAGGGGATCGTCGTCGTGGTCGCGGCCGGCAACTCCGGCCCGCACGGCGGCACCATCACCAAGCCCGCCGACGACCCCATGGTCGTGACGGTCGGGGCGTACGACGACAAGGGCGACACCAGTGCCCGCAACGACACGCTGACCACCTGGTCCTCGCGCGGTCCGACGGCGAGCGGCGCCGCCAAGCCCGACCTCGTCGCCCCCGGCCGCACCCTCGTGGCGGTGCGCTCGCCGGGCTCGCAGATCGAGCACGCCAACCCCAAGGCCCTGGTCGGTGCGGGCTACATCAAGGGCTCGGGCACCTCGCAGGCGGCGGCGGTCGTCTCCGGACTGGCCGCGCTCGTCCTGGCCGAGCACCCGACGTGGACGCCGGACCAGGTCAAGCGCGTGCTCACCACCACGGCCTCGCCGCTGGGCTCCGCGGCCCGCGCGGACCAGGGCGCCGGCCGCGTCTCGCTCGCCGCGGCGCTGCAGGCCGATCCCGGCCCGGCCCGGTGGCAGTCACCGACGGCGTCCGGTCTCGGCTCGCTCGAGCTGAGCCGCGGCGGCAGCTCCGTGGACGTCGTCTGCCCGGGCGACACGGCGCCGACGGCCCTTGTGGGGGAGCGCGACACCGCCTGCGAGGCATGGGACGGCTCGAAGTGGACGGGCTCGAAGTGGACGGGCTCGAAGTGGACGGGCTCGAAGTGGACCGGCTCGAAGTGGACCGGCTCGAAGTGGACCGGTGACGCCTGGACCGAGGCGACCTGGACCGGCTCGAAGTGGACCGGTGGCACCTGGACCGGCTCGGCCTGGAGCGGTGAGGCCTGGACCGGCTCGGACTGGGCCGGCTCGAAGTGGACCGGCTCGAAGTGGACGGGCTCGACGTGGACCGGGTCCACGTGGACGGGTTCGACGTGGACCGGATCCAAGTGGACCGGCTCCAAGTGGACCGGCTCGAAGTGGACGGGCTCCAAGTGGACCGGCTCCAAGTGGACCGGCTCGGCCTGGAGCAGCACCGACGCCACGGCGGCCGCCACCTCGGGTGACGACTTCCTCACGGCGTTCTGGGGGCAGCGACCGCGTGCAGGGCTTATCGTCCCGGGTGAGGTCAGCGACGTACAGTGATGACGCCGCAACGCAACGTTGTGCCGGAGGAGGCCCGAGGATGACCGTCGCCGGGTCCGCGCCGCTCGACGCGCGGTCCGGCAGCGGCGTGCGGGCCGCGCTGTCCCAGCACGCCCTCTCGATCTACGTGGCGCTGACGGGGTGCGTCGCCACGGTGCTGCTCGTCGCTCTCGTGCTGTCCGCCGAGATCGACGGCGTGCCGACCTGGCAGCTGCTGGCCGTCGTCGGACTGTGCGTCTTCGCCGATCTGCCGCTGCTCGAGACGCGGATCGGCCACAACCTCGAGGCGTTCACCTTCAGCGAGGTCTGCGTCATCCTGGCGATCGTCCTGGTGCCGCTGCCGCACGCTGTCGTCATCGCCACCGCGTGCTCGGTCGCCTTCGACGTCGCGCGCCGGATCCACCCGACGAAGGCGGCGTTCAACGCCGCCAACTACGCCATCGCCATGACGGCTGCGGGCGCGGCCGCGCACGCCGTGTCGCGCGGGGACCTCGCGGACACGACCACCTCGAGCGTCCTGGGCCTGCTGCTCGGGACGTTCGTCTTCTTCCTGCTCAACAGCGGCGGCGTCGTCGTGGCCGTGGCCCTGTCCCAGCGGGTGCCGCTGCGCGGGATCTTCCGCGAGGGCCTGCGCCGTCGACTGGCGCTCGCGGGCGTCAACGCGCTCATCGCGGTCGTCGTCGTGGTGCTGGCCGACTGGAGCCCGGACACGCTGCTCATGCTGCCGCCCGTGCTCGGGGCCATGTACGCCTCCTACCGCGGCTACCTCCAGGCCGCGCACGAGCGGGACGTGTGGCAGCAGCTCGAGAGCGCGACCCGTGAGCTCAACTCCCTGGACGTCGCGACGGTGCTGGACGCGGCCCTGTCCCGCAGCGCCCAGCTGTTCAAGGCCGACCTGGTGACCGTCGTGCTGGACGACGGCTCCGGACCGACCGTCCACACCGGGGACGCCAGCGGTCTGGTCGACACGGCGTCCGGTCCGGGTGGACGCCTGTCCCACCGCGTCCAGGACGCCGAGTCCGACGGCGTGCCGCTCATGGTCTACGCCGCGCCGCTCGAGGGACCGCAGGGCCGGGTCGGGGTGCTCGAGCTCGGCTTCCGGGGGCCCGTGCAGCTGCGCCGGCGCGAGCAGCAGGTGCTGCGGACCCTCGCCCACGCCGTGAGCACCACCTTGCAGAACGCCCAGCTCTACACCGAGATGCGCCGGCACGCCGAGGCCAAGGCGTACGAGGCGTCGCACGACGCGCTGACCGGTCTCGGCAACCGCAGCCTGCTGCAGGAGACCGCGGCCCGGACCATCGCCGCGGACGCCGACCGCGGGACGCAGTCCGCCCTGCTGATCCTCGACCTCGACCACTTCAAGGAGATCAACGACACGCTCGGCCACGCGGCGGGCGACCTGCTGCTGAGCCAGGTGGCGCACCGCATCGCCGGGGCGGTGCCGCACGCCGACGCGGTGTGCCGGCTCGGCGGCGACGAGTTCGCCGTCCTGCTCGGCGGTGTCGCCGTGGCGACGGACGCCGACGCGTTGGCTGCCGAGCTGCTGCGGGTGCTGGCCGAGCCGGTCGTCTTCGACGGGCTGCGCCTGTCGGTCGAGGGGAGCGTGGGCGTCGCCTGCTACCCCGAGGACGCCGACTCGTTCGACGACCTGCTCAAGCGCGCCGACGTCGCGCTCTACCAGGCCAAGCAGTCGCGCGGCACCTTCGCGCACTACAGCGTGGAGCGCGACGAGTCGAGCCTGCACCGCATGGCCCTGGCCGCCGAGCTGCGCACGGCCCTGACCGAGGACCAGCTGGTCGTCCACTTCCAGCCGCAGTACGACCTGCGCAGCGGCACGCTCACCGGCGCCGAGGCGCTGGTCCGGTGGCAGCACCCCAAGCGGGGGCTGCTCCCACCGTCGGAGTTCATCTCGGCCGTGGAGCACTCCGGGCTGATCCGCTCGTTCACCCTGGCGGTGCTCGAGAAGGCGACGGCCGAAGCGGCGGCCTGGTGCGACAGCGGACGCGCGATGAGCGTGGCGGTCAACCTGTCGGCCCGCAACCTGCTCGACCGGGAGCTGCCGGCGGACGTCGCGCGGGTGCTGCAGCGTCACGGGCTCGCGCCCGAGCGCCTCGTCCTCGAGATCACCGAGACCACGATGATGAGCGAGCTCGACGTCGTGGAGGACGTCCTCGCCCAGCTGCGCAGCCTGGGCGTGGAGCTGTCCGTCGACGACTTCGGCACGGGCTACTCCTCGCTGGCGCTGCTGCAGCGCGTGCGGGTCAACGAGGTCAAGGTCGACCGCAGCTTCGTCGCCGGCCTGTCCACCTCCGAGAACGACAGGGCTCTCGTCCGGGCGACCGTCCAGCTGGCGCACAGCCTCGGCGCCCGCACCGTCGGCGAGGGCGTCGAGGACGAGGCGCTCGCGGGCGTGCTGCGGGAGCTGGGCTGCGACCGCGCGCAGGGCTACCACCTCGGGCGGCCGATGCCGGCGGCCGAGCTGCGGACGCTGCTCGGCCTGCCGCCCGGCCTGCACACGACCGGCCGACGGCGGGACAACGACAGCCGGCACCTGCGTGCGGTCGCCCTGCTGCCGCGCTGACCGCAGCACGAGCTCGGGGAAGACCGATCACCCCCACGGCGTTGCTCGGAGCGCTAGGCTCGACCGCATCGCACGGACCAGGGGGTGACAGGTCTCGACTCCGGATGTCGGGACAGGAGAAGCGGGCCGAGGAAGGCGACGATGATCTCGTTAACCAACAACGTCGCACAACACACAAGCGCCGATTCCAATCAGCGCGCTGCTGCTCCTGACGCTTACGCCCTCGCGGCGTAGCTAGAGCACAGCTGTCAGCCTGGGAGAGCCTCCGGCCCAGGACCTGGCATCGCTAGGAGGACCACCACCCGCTTTGGCCACGGGGGCGGGTGGTGAACCACCGTGGCTGAGCCCGTTCCCGGCTTGCTGGCGTGATCGGGAGGGCCGAGAAAAGCACAGCCAGCTGCGCCCGGAGAAGCCCTGTTCAGGTACCGGAGGACGCGGGTTCGATTCCCGCCACCTCCACGAGAGCTCTGCCCGGTCCCCGCTCGGGGACCGGGCAGAGCCGTTCCCCGGGCAGAGCGCGCCGACCGCCGCGACGTGGGTAGGCACCGACCATGAGGGACGACGTCGACGAGCACATCGCAGCCACGACCGGCGGCGCCGACGTCGTGCTGCGCACCTTCGCGGTGCGTGCCCGCTTCCGCCGCCCGGCACCGTCGGCCGCGCAGGCCCAGGTCGGGGTGCGCGAGGAGCTGGCCCCGGTCGCCGGGCTGTACGACGACCTCGTCGTCGAGCCGCAGGAGCCCGACGGCCGCTGGGCCGTCGACGTGCGCTTCGTCGTGACCTCGCTCGACGGCGAGCTCGCCGTCCGGGGGGTGTCGGACTCGCTGCGCGAGGTCGGGCTCGTGCCGGACGAGACCTGGCTGGCCGAGCGGCTGCCGTAGGCGCCGGACCGGGTCAGGTGGGGTCGGACCTCACCGCGGTCCGCCACCACTGGAACAGCGCCCGGCTGTCGTCCGCGAGCCCCGCCGCGTCGCGGTCGCGCCGCACGGCGACGACCTGCAGCGCCCGCTGCGGGTACTCCCACAGCAGGATGGCGGCCGGCTCGCTGTTGACGAAGCAGGCGAGCGGGGCGTCGTCGCCCCAGGTGCTGCGCAGACCGGACGGCGGGTCGGCGGCGTACTGCCCGCACTTGCCGTCCGGCTTCACGCCGTGCACCTCGGAGAAGTTGGCGGCCATCGCCTCCGTGTCGCTCCACTGCGTGACCAGCAGCTCGTCCGCGCCCTCCAGCGGTGTCCCGCACTTGACCGAGGCGGTGCGGCCCTCGCCCTCGCGCTCCGGATCGGGCCGGCAGTCGTCGTAGACCGCCGCGGGGAGCCGGCCGATGAGCGCCTCGTGCACGTCCGCAGCGGTCGACGCGGACGGGGACGGGCCGGGTGCGCCGCTGGTCCGCCGCGCCGGGTCGGTGAGGAAGACGGCCGCGGCGGCGACGGCGAGCGCCAGCACGACGCCGGCGACCGCCACCGGCAGCGCGCGGCCGGACCGGCGACGCTCGGGGGCGGGCGCTCGGACCTCCGGCACCAGGGCTGTGCGCTGCAGGACGCGGGTCTCGGAGGCGGGGACGCGCTCGACCCGGCCGGTCGCCGCCTCCGCCAGGTCGGCCGCGAGCCGCTCTGCCGATCCCGGTCGCGACTCGGGCGCCTTGGCCAGTCCCCGCAGCAGCACCGGCACCACGGTCGCGGGCAGGTCCGGCACCAGCGACCTCGGGTCGGGCACCGGCTCGCTCAGGTGACCCTGCGCCGTCTGCACGTCGGTCGCGCCGGTGAAGGGCGGGCGGCCGGTCAGGCACTCGTACGCCACGCAGGCCAGCGCGTAGACGTCGGAGCGCACGGTCGCCCGGTCGCCCTGCAGCTGCTCGGGCGACATGTAGGCGACCGTGCCGAGCAGCAGCCCCGTGGAGGTCAGGCCGCGGCCGACGCCCGTCGGCTGCGCCAGCCCGAAGTCGGTCAGCAGCGCCTGCTCCCGCCCGTCCGGCCCCCGGTCGAGCAGCACGTTGGCGGGCTTGACGTCACGGTGGACGTGGCCGTTGCGGTGACCCGCCGACAGCCCGGCCGCGATCTGGCCCACCAGGTCGACGGTCCGCCGCAGGCCCAGCCGGCCGGTGACGGCGAGCTCCTGGCGCAGGTCACGGCCGGGGACGAAGCGCATCACCAGGTAGAGCGCGCCGTCGTGCTCGGCGTAGTCGTACACCGGGACGACGTTGGGGTGCTCGAACCCGGCGGCCGCGGCCGCCTCCTGCTCGAACCGTGCCCGGAAGGTCGGGTCGTCGCCGATCTCGCTGCGCATCACCTTCAGGGCCACCTGCCGGCCCAGGCGCTCGTCGCGGGCCCGGTAGACGACGCCCATGCCGCCCTCGCCCAGGCGCTCCGCCAGCAGGTAGCGGCCCGCGAACAGCTCCCCGGGGCGCACGTCACCTCCTCGGCCGCGTCCGGTCCGACGGGGGTGCGGACGACACGGGCGGTGCCATAGTGCACGTCTCGGTCGCGGGTCGTCGGAGGTCAGGTGCAGAACAGGGCGGTCGTCGTCGCTCCCGTGCCGCAGGTCCTGTCCTGACGACGGCACCTGCGCGGCCGGTCGTCGTGGTCGGCGCGGGAGTCCTCGGCCTGTCGTGCGCCGTGCGCCTGGCCGAGACCGGGCACGCCGTCGAGGTGGTGGCGCGCGACCTGCCGGCGTCGACGACGTCGGCCGTCGCGGGAGGTCTGTGGCTGCCCTACCGGGCCGAGCCGGCCGACCGGGTGGCGGCCTGGGGACGCGCCACGCTGCTGGAGCTGGTGCGGCTGCACGACCACGAGCCCTCCGCCGGGGTGCTGCTGCGCGAGGGGGTGCTGCTGCACACGCAGGCGCCGACCCGGCCTCCGTGGGCCGAGGCCCTCCCCGGGCTCGTCGAGCTGCGTGCCGTCCGGGACCCGGCACCCGGCTACGGCCACGCCCTCGCGCTGACCGTCCCGGTGGTCGACGTGCCGCGCTACCTGGGGTTCCTCGAGCAGCGGCTGCACCGGGCCGGCGGCCGCCTGACGCAGCGGGCGTTGGACGCCCTGCCCGCCGACGGGCTCGTCGTCGACTGCAGCGGACTGGGCGCCCGTGAGCTGGCCGCCGACCGCGACCTGCACGCCGTGCGCGGTCAGGTCGTCGTCCTGGACAACCCCGGTCTGACCCGGTGGCTCGTCGACGAGCAGGAGGTCGGCGGCGAGCTGACGTACGTGCTGCCGCGCGCCGACGACGTCGTCGTCGGCGGCAGCGCGACCGTGGGGGACGAGGACCTCACGCCCGACCCGCAGCTCGCCGCCCGCATGCTCGACCGGGCCGCTCGGCTCGTGCCGGAGCTGCGCGGCGCCCCGGTCCGTGCGCACCGCGTCGGCCTGCGGCCCGCCCGCTCGTCCGTGCGGCTGGACGTGGAGCGGCGCGAGGACGGTGCGGTCGTGCACTGCTACGGCCACGGTGGCGCCGGGATCACGCTGTCCTGGGGGTGCGCGGACGAGGTGCTGCGCGAGGTCACCGCGCTCGCG
>CADCUE010000159.1 GCA_902805805.1 uncultured Frankineae bacterium
TGGGAGGTCGCGGCCGGGCTGCTGCAGCACGCGGTGGCGGCCCACCCCGAGGCGTTCCTCGACAAGCGCCGCTTCTCGATGGACTGGTACTACCCGGTGCTCGCCGGCGCGCTGCGGGGCCCCGCAGCCCGTGCGCGGCTGGAGCGCGACCGCGCGGCCTTCCACGTGCCCGGCGTCGGGCTGCGGTGCGTGTCCGACCGGCCGTGGGTGACCGGCGCCGAGACGGCCGAGCTGGCCCTGACGCTCGCTGCCGTCGGTCAGGGCGGCCTCGGACGGGCGCTGCTCGCCGAGGTGCAGCACCTGCGGGAGGCCGACGGGTCGTACTGGACCGGCCTGGTCTTCGACGAGGGCGTCCGCTGGCCCGTCGAGCGCTCGTCCTGGACGGCCGCGGCGATGGTGCTGGCGGCCGACGCGCTGGCCGGCGGACCGACGCTCGGGCTGTTCGCCGGGGATGCGCTGCCGACCGGCGTGCTGCTCCCGCCGGACGCCTGCCGACCGGTCTGCTCCACCGTCGGCCAGGGCCTCGTCACGGAGCGTTGACGACGCGCCGGACGGAGAGCGCAGCCGCTGGGCAGCGCCGCGTGACCGGCAGGATGTGCGCATGCGCTCCTGGTCCGCCCCCGTCCGCTACGCCGAGTGCGACGCCCAGGGCGTGGTCTTCAACAGCCACTACCTGCTCTACGCCGACGAGGCGCTCACCGGGCTGCTCCGGGGGCTCGGGACGCCGTACGAGCAGCTGCTCGCCCGCGGGCTCGACACCGCCGTCGTGGCCAGCGAGCTGAGCTGGGTCGCGCCCGCCCGCTACGGCGACGTCGTCGAGGTCGACGCGGAGGTCGAGCGCGTCGGCCGCACGAGCTTCACCGTCGCCTTCACCGTCGGCGTCGCGGGCCAGCCCTGCTGCCGGGTGCGGACCTCGTACGTCCTCACCGACCACGACCGCACACCGACGGCCGTCCCCGACGACCTGCGCGACGCCTGGCTCAGCGGCTCCCCCGCGGTCAGGGCCGGCGCAGCACGCGCAGCGACCCCGTCGCACTGACCTCCACGAAGCCCTCGTCGCGGGCCCGGCAGAAGACGTTCCACGGCGGGCGGCCACCGTCCTCCGGCCGCTCGAAGACGTCGTGGACGAGCAGCAGCCCACCCGGCACGAGGTGCCGCGCGAAGACCGCGTAGTCGTGCTGGGCGACCTGCTCGGTGTGGTTGCCGTCGAGGAACAGCAGGGTGAGCGGTGAGGTCCACCACCGGCCCACCTGCTGCGTGGTCCCGACGACGACGCTCACGACGTCGTCGAGCCCGGCGTCCCACAGCGTGTGGCGCAGGTGCGGCAGCGTCTCGAGCCGGCCGGTGTGGGGGTCGACCAGGGACGCGTCGTGCCACTCCCAGCCCGGCTGGTTCTCCTCGGAGCCGCGGTGGTGGTCGAGCGTGACGAGGTGGGAGCCGGTCGTCCGGGCGGCGCTGCCGAGGTGCACCGTCGACCTGCCGCAGTACGTCCCGACCTCCAGCCAGAGCCCGACCGGTGCCTGCAGCGCCGTCGACAGCAGCGCCTCGCCCTCGTCGGTCGGCAGGAAGCCCTTCGTCGCCTCGACGAGCGCGGCATGGGCGGGGGAGAGCGGCACGGGGGGTTCCTCCGGGGATGGGCGACTCGTCAGCGGGTAGCGTTCCGCCGAAGACGGAGGGGAGTATCCCTGCGCGACCGCGTCGTCAGCACGGCCCCTGCACCGGCCCCGGTCGGTCAGGAGCCCGGCGCGGTCGGCCCGGCTGGCCCCGCCGACCTCGGCGGGATGGGCGGGAGAGACCTCCGGTGGTCTGCCCGTGTCCCACCGGAGGAGCCCCCCCTTGGACGTCAGCCCCACCATCTGGCTCGTCACGATCGGCGCGCTCGTGCTGATCCTGGCGATCGACCTGCTCATCGCCGCCCGCAAGGGCCCCCACACGATCGCGGTGGGAGAGGCGACCAAGTGGGTGCTGTTCTACGTCACGCTGGCGGTGCTGTTCGGCATCGGCCTGGGCTTCGTCGCCGGCGGGCAGTCGGCGGGCGAGTTCTTCGCCGGCTACCTGACCGAGTACTCGCTGTCGGTCGACAACCTGTTCGTCTTCGTCATCATCATGGCGAGCTTCCAGGTGCCGTCCGAGCACCAGCACAAGGTCCTGCTCTTCGGCATCGTGCTGGCGCTCATCCTGCGCGGGGCGTTCATCGCCGTCGGGGCGGCGCTCATCTCGGCCTTCGTCGGCGTGTTCTTCCTGTTCGGGGCGTTCCTCATCTACACCGCGATCCAGCTCGCGCGGCACCGCGACGAGGAGCCCGAGGTCGGCAACAACCCCCTCCTGAAGCTCATGGAGAAGGTCCTGCCGACCACGCGCGAGTACGACGGCGCCAAGGTCGTGACCCGCATCGACGGCAAGCGCGTCGCCACGCCGCTCCTGCTCGTGATGATCGCCATCGGCTCGACGGACATCCTGTTCGCGCTCGACTCGATCCCGGCGATCTTCGGCCTCACGAAGGAGCCGTACATCGTCTTCACGGCCAACGCCTTCGCCCTGCTCGGCCTGCGGCAGCTGTACTTCCTGCTCGACGGGCTGCTCGACCGGCTCGTCTACCTCTCGATCGGCCTGGCGGTCATCCTCGGCTTCATCGGCGTCAAGCTCATCCTCGAGGCCGCGCACGAGACGATCAGCGAGGAGATCCCGCACATCTCCATCCCGGTCTCGCTCGGCTTCATCATCACCGTCCTGGTGATCACCACGGTGGCGTCGCTGCGCAAGACCGCCAAGGACCCGTCGGCGATCAAGCACCACGTGCCGTCGCCCGGCGAGGACCGCCAGGAGATCCCCGTCGACGTCCCCGGCAGCCCGGACGACCGCCGGTCCTGACGCCGGGCCGGGCCGTCCGGGTCAGCGGCGCAGGGCTCCTGCCGCCGCCCGGACGGCCGGACCGGGCCCCTACCAGCCGCGCGCGCGCCACTCCGGCACGCTCGGCCGCTCGGCGCCCAGCGTCGTGTCCTTGCCGTGGCCGGGGTAGACCCAGGTCTCGTCCGGCAGCGGGCCGAACACCTTGCGCTCGAGGTCGTCCATGAGCCGGCCGAAGCGCTCGGGGTCCTGCTCGGTGTTGCCCGGACCGCCCGGGAACAGGCTGTCGCCGCTCCACAGGTGGGGCCGCTCGGGGTCGCCCTCCCACAGCAGGGCGAGGCTGCCGGGCGTGTGGCCCTCGAGGTGCACGGCCGAGAGCCGGCACTCGCCGACCTGCACCGTCTCGCCGTCCTCCAGCAGCCGGTCGGCGGGCACCGGCAGCATGCCGGCGTCTCCAGCGTGCACGAGCACCGGTGCGCCGGACGCCTCCGTCACCTCGGCGAGCGCCTGGACGTGGTCCCAGTGGCCGTGCGTCTCGAAGACGCCCACGAGGCGGCCGTCGCCGACGAGCGAGAGCAGCAGCGGAGCGTCGCCGGCCGCGTCGACGAGCAGCGTGTCGCCGGTCGCCGTGCAGCGCAGCAGGTAGCAGTTGTTCTCGAACGGCGGCGTCGCCACCTTCGTGACCTGCAGGGCGCCGGCCGTCCGCACGTCGGCGTCGCCGCCGACCGTCACGTCACCTGAGTAGGGCACGCGGGGCTCCTTCGTCTCCGGGCGACGGGCGCTCGGGAAGCGTTCTGTCGGAGGGCGACGTTAGCCTTGGGGAGCGCCGGCTTCCCCTCCGCACCGGCCTGTTCACCTCTTCCGATGGGACCTGATGGCCGACCGCCTCGTCGTGCGCGGCGCGCGTGAGCACAACCTCAAGGACGTCTCGCTCGACCTGCCCCGCGACGCCCTGATCGTCTTCACCGGCCTGTCCGGCTCCGGCAAGTCGAGCCTCGCG
>CADCUE010000160.1 GCA_902805805.1 uncultured Frankineae bacterium
CGCAGTCAAGCGGGCACTCATGTCGGCGGCGGGACGCCGCGTGCTGCTGCTCGACCACAGCAAGTTCAGCAAGCAGGGCCTGTACCGCCTGGCACCGCTGACCGCCTTCGACGTCGTCATCGTGGACGCCGGCACACCGCAGGACCACCTGACCCGACTGTCGGAGCTCGGAGTGTCCGTCCTTGTCGCACAGGACCTTCCGCAGAGCACGGAGGGCTGACCGGGTCGCTGCTGGCAGTACTGGACGCCCAGCGCTCACCCGCGTCTCGCGTGTGGTGCTCGTGGGCGGACTCGCACTTGCCCGCGAGCCTTGTCGGCGTGGCGGCGGGTCGCGAGGGCCGCCCGGGCGCGGGCAGCACGGGCCAGGCGGCAGTACCGGCAAAGGTCCTGGGCGAACTTCTCGGCCGGCTGTTGTCACAGCGACCGGCGTGTCGGCACTCGCCGCGACCGTCACTGGATGCCGCCGCCCACCGCGGCCGGTACAACGACGCGGCGCGGACCTTCGAGCACGCCGGCCGGGAGGCGCAGCGCCGCCGCTGACGACGCATGCCACAGGGCCAGCGGCTGCGCGCCGCCACCACCACCATGCCGCGCCCGGCGTCGAGCTGCCGCCGGCTCGACCTGAGGCTTCGCGTGTGCCCCCGGCAGGATTCGAACCTGCGCCCCTGCCTCCGGAGGGCAGTGCTCTATCCCCTGAGCTACGGGGGCTCGGGGCGGTCGAGGACGCTACCAGTCGGGGACCCGCCGGACACGGCTCGCACCGGCCCCCGCCGCTGTGTAGCGTCCCGCGGCATGTCGAGCAGCCTGGCCCGCGTCCTCGTGGTCGACGACGACGACGTCATCCGTCAGCTGATCACCGTCAACCTCGAGCTCGAGGGCTTCGAGGTGCACACGGCCGTCGACGGTCAGGACTGCCTCGACAAGGTCAAGGACGTCCGCCCCGACGTCATCACCCTCGACATCATGATGCCGAGGGTCAACGGCTGGGAGGCGGCGAGCCGGCTGCGCGCCGACCCCGACACCGAGAACGTCAAGGTCGTGCTGCTGTCCGCACGGGCGCAGGCGGCCGACCTGGCGCGGGGGACGCTGATCGGCGTCGACGCCTACCTCACGAAGCCGTTCGACCCCGACGAGCTGATCGAGGTCGTCCGGGCGCTGGCCGGGCTCCCGCCGACACCGGCCTGACCGCCGGGGCGCGCTACTGCGCGGCGGGACTGGCCGCGGGGCTCGGCGTCGCGACCGGCGGTGCGGGTGGAGCAGGCGGCAGCGGTCCGGTGGCCGTGCTGCCGACGCACGCAGCGCCCTTCTCCGGAGTCTGCCGGCCGTTCGTGTAGGCCTCGAGGAACTGGTCGACCCGCTCGTCGTCGGCGCTGTCCACCTCGAGCGTGCGTCCCCAGGCGGTCAGCACGATCGGGCTGTCCTGGTCCGGCAGCGGGCTCATCAGGCGGTACGGGTCGCCCTCGACCTCCTGGGCCAGGGCCGAGACGTCGTCCTCGCCGGCGTCGTCGTTGTAGGTGACCCACACCGCGCCGTGCTCCAGCGAGTGGACAGCGCGCTCGGGCGCGATCGGCTCGGTGTAGACGGCGCAGGTCTGCGGCTCGCCGTTGTGGTCACCGCCGGCCGGCGGCAGCTCGGGGTAGTCGACGGGCCCCGGGACGTGCTTGCGGGCCAGGCCCTGCTCGTCGGCGACCGAGACCCCGGAGATGGCGTTGTCCGGGTCGGTGAGGGTCTTGGGGATGCCGCCGCCCTGGTTGAGCGCCGCGTACACCAGCAGCCCCACGAGCGCTGCACCGAGGGCGACCGAGCCGAGGACCACGCCCCACGGGAAGGGCTTGGTCACCTTCGTCGCGGCAGTCCGGCGCGAGGAGCCGCCACGGCGGGACGGAGGGGGGGTCTTGGGCATGCGGCGGATCCGTCCTGGTGTTCGACATGGCGGCGTACCGGTCACGAGCGTGGGTGCACGGCGGTCACCCGGCGTGACGAGCTCAGCGACAGGGACGACCGGACCGGGGCAGGCGTTCCCCTCCGGCCGTGGAGGGAGTCTAGGCGGGCGCGGGCGATAGCCTGGGCCGGTGACCCCTCTCGAGCTCGGCGCCGCCGTCCGGGCTGCCGTGGCTGCCGCGGTCGAGGCCGGCGACCTGGCCGTGCCGGTCCCTGCGGAGGTGTCGGTCGAGCGCCCGCGGGTCGCGTCCCACGGTGACTACGCCACCAGCGTCGCCCTCCAGCTCGCCAAGCCGGCGGGCCGCCCGCCGCGCGAGGTGGCCGAGCTGCTGGCCGCCCGGCTGCGCTCGGTCGCCGGCATCGACTCCGTCGACGTGGCCGGGCCCGGCTTCCTCAACCTCCGGCTGGCGCAGGCCTCGCTGGGGCAGGTCGCGGTGCAGGTCCTGGCGCAGGGAGCCGGCTACGGCCGCAACGAGTCCGCTGCCGGGCAGCGCATCGACGTCGAGTTCGTCAGCGCCAACCCGACCGGGCCGATCCACCTCGGCGGCGTGCGCTGGGCCGCCGTCGGCGACGCCCTCGCCCGCCTGCTCGAGGCCAGCGGCGCCGCGGTCACGCGGGAGTACTACGTCAACGACGCCGGCGTGCAGATCGACCGCTTCGCCGCCTCGCTGCTGGCCGCCGCGAAGGGCGAGCCGGTGCCCGAGGAGGGCTACGCAGGCAGCTACGTGCCCGCCGTCGCCGCCCGGGCCCTGTGGCGCAACCCCGGGCTGCCGGCCGAGGACGAGGACAAGGTCCTCGAGGTGCTGCGCTCCGAGGGCACGGCGCTCATGCTCGACGACATCCGCGAGTCGCTCCGCTCCTTCGGCGTGGACTTCGACGTCTGGTTCTCCGAGCTGTCGCTGGCCTCGTCGGGCGCGGTCGAGCGGGCCCTGCAGCGGCTGCGCGAGCAGGGCCACGTCTTCGAGCAGGACGGCGCGGTGTGGCTGCGCACCACCGACTTCGGTGACGACAAGGACCGCGTCCTGGTCAAGAGCGACGGGTCCGGCACCTACTTCCTGTCCGACGCCGCCTACTACGTCGACAAGCGCGAGCGCGGCTTCGACGTCTGCCTCTACATGCTCGGCGCCGACCACCACGGCTACGTGGGCCGGCTCAAGGCCCTCGCCGCGTGCGCGGGCGACGACCCCGGGCGCAACATCGAGATCCTCATCGGGCAGATGGTCAACGTGCTCAAGGGCGGTGAGCCGATCCGGATGAGCAAGCGGGCCGGCACCATCGTCACCCTCGAGGACCTCGTCGAGCTGACGGGCACCGACGCTGCCCGCTACACGCTGGCCCGGTCGTCCACCGACTCGACGCTCGACCTCGACGTCGACCTGGTCACCCGGCAGAGCTCGGACAACCCGGTGTTCTACGTGCAGTACGCCGCGACGCGCGCCGCCTCGGTCCTGCGCAACGCGGCCGAGATGGGCATCGGCGAGCCCGATCCGGCACAGGTCGACCTGTCCCTGCTGACGTCTCCGCGGGAGACCGAGCTGCTGCTGGCCCTGGCGGAGTTCCCGCAGGTGGTCGCCTCCGCGGCGGAGCTGCGGGAGCCGCACCGCGTGGCGCGCTACCTCGAGGAGAAGGTCGCCAAGGCCGCGCAGCGGTTCTGGGACGACTGCCAGGTGCTGCCCAAGGGCGACGAGCCGGTCGCGCCGACGACCGCACCCCGGCTGCTGCTGTGGCGGGCGACGCGCACCGTGCTCGAGAACGGCCTCGGCCTGCTCGGTGTCAGCGCACCGGAGCGGATGTGACCACCCTGTCCCGGACCGACCTCGAGCCGGTCGTGTGGCCGGCCGGCGCGGTGCGCGGCGCGGACGGCGCCCTCGTGCTGGCCGGTGTCGACGTGCGCGCGCTGGCAGCCGATTTCGGCACACCGGTCTACGTCCTCGACGAGGACGACTTCCGCGCCCGCTGCCGCGGCTGGCGCGAGGCCTTCACCGGCGGCGACGTCTACTACGCCGGCAAGGCGTTCCTCTGCACGGCTGTCGCGCGCTGGGTGGCCGAGGAGGGGCTGTCCCTCGACGTGTGCACCGGCGGCGAGCTCGCAGTCGCGCTCAAGGCCGGCTTCCCGGCCGAGCGGCTGCTGTTCCACGGCAACAACAAGAGCGTCGCCGAGATGGAGCGCGGCGTGGGCGCCGGCGTGGGGCGCTTCGTCCTCGACAGCTCCGTCGAGCTCGAGCGGCTGGCCGCCGTCGCGGAGCGCAACGGCGTGCGCCAGAAGGTCTACGTCCGCGTGACGCCGGGCGTCGAGGCCCACACCCACGAGTACGTCCAGACCGGCCAGGAGGACCAGAAGTTCGGCTTCTCCCTGGCCAGCGGTGCGGCGGCGGAGGCCGTGCGGCAGGTCCTGGCGCAGCCGTCGCTGGAGCTGGTCGGACTGCACTGCCACATCGGCTCGCACATCTTCGACGTGCACGGCTTCAAGCTCGCCGCCCACCGCATGGTCGGACTGCTCGCCGACGTCCGCGAGGAGCACGGTCTCGAGCTGCCCGAGCTCGACCTCGGAGGTGGCCAGGGCATCGCCTACACCGCGGCCGACGACCCGATGGACGTCCTCGACTACGCCGACGGCCTGCGGGCCATCGTCGAGAAGGAGTGCGCAGCAGTCGGCCTGGCCGTCCCGCGCCTCGCCGTCGAGCCGGGGCGGGCCATCGCCGGCCCCACCACGGTGACGGTGTACGAAGTGGGCACCGTCAAGGAGCTGCCGGGTCTGCGCACCTACGTCAGCGTCGACGGCGGCATGAGCGACAACATCCGCACGGCGCTGTACGACGCGCGCTACACCGCCGTCCTGGCCTCCCGCGCGTCTTGCGCGGAGCCCGCCAACGTCACGCTGGCCGGCAAGCACTGCGAGAGCGGGGACATCGTGGTGCACGACGTGCCGCTGCCCGGCGACCTGACGCCGGGCGACCTGGTCGCCGTCCCCGCGTCCGGGGCCTACCACCGGTCCATGGCCAGCAACTACAACCACGTGCCACGGCCGCCCGTGATCGCGGTGAAGGACGGGGCCGCCCGGCTGCTCGTGCGGCGCGAGACCGAGGCCGACCTGCTCGCCCTGGACGTCGAGTGAGCAGCCGCCGTCTGCTCGCGCTGCTGTGCGCCGCGGTGCTCGGCGTGCTGCTCACCGTCGGGCTGGCCGTCGCCGCGCTCGCCGGGCCGGTCGTCGCCGGCGTCTACGCGGTCGTGGCGGTCGCGCTCGTCGTCGTCGGCGCGGTGCGCGGACGACGGCTGCTCGCGCCCCGTCCGCTGCCGGCCGGCCGCACCTGCACCTGCTGCACCACCTCGCACTTCGACCCGGTCAAGGTCATCTGATGACCGGTCCGGGCACCGGCGCAGCACCGCTGCGCGTCGCCCTGCTGGGCTGCGGCACGGTCGGGGCGGAGGTCGTGCGACTGCTCCACACGTCGGGGCAGGACCTCGCCGCCCGCGTCGGCGCGCCGCTGGAGCTGGCCGGCATCGCCGTCCGCCGCCTGTCGCGCGTGCGCGACCTCCCCGTGCCCGCGGAGCTGTTCACCACCGACGCAGCCGGTCTCGTCGCCCGTGACGACGTCGACCTGGTGGTCGAGGTGATCGGCGGGATCGAGCCGGCGCGCACCCTCATCCTCGCGGCCCTGACGAGCGGCAAGAGCGTCGTGACGGCCAACAAGGCGCTGCTGGCCGAGGACGGCGCGACCCTGCACGCCGCCGCGGCCGAGCACGGCGCCGACCTCTACTACGAGGCCAGTGTCGCGGGCGCCATCCCCCTGCTGCGCCCCCTGCGCGAGTCGCTTGCCGGCGACCAGATCTCGCGCGTCACCGGCATCGTCAACGGCACGACGAACTTCATCCTGACCCGCATGGACGAGCAGGGCTCCGGCTTCGCCGACGCCCTCGACGAGGCGACCGCGCTGGGCTACGCCGAGGCCGACCCGACCGCGGACGTCGAGGGCTTCGACGCCGCGGCCAAGGCCGCCATCCTCGCCGGTCTCGCCTTCCACACGAGGGTCGTCGCCGCCGACGTGCACCGCGAGGGCATCGCCGAGGTGACCGCCGCCGACGTGGCGAGCGCCCAGGAGATGGGCTGCGTCGTCAAGCTCCTCGCCATCGCCGAGCGCGACGGCGGCGCCGTCGGCGTGCGCGTGCACCCGGCGATGATCCCGCGCACCCACCCGCTCGCCAGCGTCCGGGAGGCCTACAACGCCGTCTTCGTCGAGGCGGCCAGCGCCGGTCGGCTCATGTTCTACGGCCCCGGGGCAGGCGGCTCCCCGACCGCCTCGGCCGTGCTGGGCGACCTGGTCGCCGTGGCGCGCAACGCGGTCTCAGGAGCGCGCGGAGCAGGTGCGTCCGACTACGCCGAGCTGCGGGTCAGCCCCATGGGCGAGGTCATCACGAGGTACCACATCAGCCTTGACGTGGCGGACAAGGCCGGGGTGCTCATGTCCGTCGCGAGCGCCTTCGCCGACCACGACGTGTCGATCGGGACCGTGCGCCAGGAGGGGCACGGTGACGACGCGAGCCTGGTCGTCGTCACGCACGCCGCCACCGACTCGGCGTTGCGCGCCGTGGTCGAGCAGCTGCGCGGCCTCGACAGCGTGCGCGCCGTCGCCTCGGTGATGCGGGTCGAGGGGCAGATCACGTGACGAGCGAGCCCAGGACGACGACGAGGGTGGAGGTCCGGCGATGACGGTCATGACCGGCACGTGGGCAGGCTGGCGCGGCCTGATCGAGCAGTACCGCGACCGGCTCGACGTCTCGAGCCGCACGCCCGTGGTCACCCTGCTGGAGGGTGCCACGCCCCTCGTCTACGCCTGCCAGCTGTCGGAGGCGACCGGCGCGAAGGTGTGGCTCAAGGTCGAAGGAGCCAACCCCACCGGCTCTTTCAAGGACCGCGGCATGACGATGGCCATCAGCAAGGCGGTGGAGGCGGGCTCGCAGGCGGTCATCTGCGCGAGCACCGGCAACACCAGCGCGTCCGCGGCCGCGTACGCCGCCAAGGGCGGGCTGACGTGCGCCGTGCTCGTGCCGGACGGCAAGATCGCCCTCGGCAAGCTGGCGCAGGCGCTGGTGCACGGCGCGCGCCTGCTGCACGTGCAGGGCAACTTCGACGACTGCCTCGACCTGTGCCGCGCGCTGTCCGAGGACTACCCCACGACGCTGGTCAACTCCGTCAACCCCGACCGCATCGACGGCCAGAAGACGGCGGCGTTCGAGATCTGCGACGCGCTCGGCGACGCACCGGACGTGCACTGCCTGCCGGTCGGCAACGCCGGCAACATCACCGCCTACTGGAAGGGCTACGGCGAGTACGCCGCGGACGGCACGGCCACGCACCGCCCGCGCATGCTCGGCTTCCAGGCCGCGGGCGCCGCGCCGATCGTGAACGGCGCCCGCGTGGTCGCGCCGCAGACCATCGCGACCGCGATCCGCATCGGCAACCCGGCGTCGTGGGAGCAGGCGCTGGCCGCGCGGGACGAGTCCGGCGGCGTCATCCAGGCCGTCACCGACCGCCAGATCCTGTCCGCCTACCGCCTCCTGGCCCAGAAGGAGGGCGTCTTCGTCGAGCCGGCCTCCGCGGCGAGCGTCGCGGGGCTGCTGCAGGCCTCCGCCGCCGGTCTGGTCGAGGCGGGCGAGAAGGTCGTGTGCACGGTGACGGGCAACGGTCTCAAGGACCCCGACTGGGCGATCGCCGGCGCTCCCAAGCCGGTGACGGTCGCCAACAGCGCACCCGCCGCGGCCGCCGCGCTGGGCCTGGCCTGACACCGGGTGGGTCCCTACCTCGACCTCCTGCGACGCGAGCGCGACTTCCGGCGGACCTGGCTGGCTCAGCTCGTCGCGCTCGGCGGCGACTGGTTCGCCGTCATCCCGCTGCTCGTCCTGCTGCCCACGCTGACCGGCACGGGCGTCTGGGGCGCGGCGGTGCTGGCCGTCGACACGCTCGTGTTCGCCCTTGTCGGCCCGTACGCCGGCACGGTCGTCGACCGGCTGGACCGCCGGCGCGTCATCGTCACGGCCAACACGGTCGCCGGTCTGGCGGCCCTGCTGCTCGTGCTGGTGCGGTCCACCGCGACGGCGTGGATCGCGCTGGTGGCCATCGGGATCGTCGCAGCCGCCAAGGCCTTCGCGCAGCCCGCAGCCGCCGCGGCGCTGCCCAACCTCGTCGACCCTGACGACCTGCACACCGCGAGCGTGCTGTCCGGAGCGTCGTGGGGGACGATGCTGGCCGTCGGGGCGGCGCTCGGCGGCCTGGTGGCCGGAACGCTCGGCACCACAGCCTGCTTCGTCATCGACGCGGTCCTGCTCCTGGGCGCTGCTGCGCTGACGGCGGCCACCTCGCGTCCGTTCTCCGACCCCGCCGCCGCGCCGCGCGAGCGCCGTCCGGTGCGCGAGGACGTCGGCGAGGCACTGCGCTACGCCGGGCGCGACCGGCGCGTGCTCGCGCTGCTCACCGTCAAGGCCGGACCGGCGTTCGGCAACGGCGCGCTGTCGCTGTTCCCGCTGTACGGCGCGGCGGCGTTCGGTCTCGGGCCGCTCGGCATCGGCCTCATGTTCAGCGCGCGCGGTCTGGGCGCCGTGCTCGGCCCGGTGCTGCTGCGCAGGCACGCTGCCGACCCGGCTCGGCTGCACCTGCTGCTGGTCGCCGGCATGACGGTGTTCGCCCTCGGCTACCTGGCGCTCGGCGTCACGACGGCGTTCTGGCTCGTGCTGCTCCTGCTGGTGCTCGCGCACGCCGGCGGCGGTGCCAACTGGGTGCTGTCGACGTACGGCCTGCAGCGGGTCGTGCCGGACGACCTGCGCGGCCGGGTCTTCAGCGCCGACTACACCCTGGCCACGCTCGTGATCGCCGGGAGCCAGGTCGTCTTCGGGCTGCTGTCCGACCACGTGCCGGCGCGGGAGCTGCTGGCCTGGGCGGGGGCCGTCGTGCTCGTCTACGCCGTCCTGTGGTGGCTGGCCACCCGGCACACCGCGGCGCCGACAGCTGCGCCGAGCTCGGCGCCGCCCACCGCCCGCGGCGCCGCCGTCCCCCCGCTGGAGGCCTGACGTGCCGACGTTCTCGTCCGATCCGGTGCATGTGCGGGTGCCGGCGACCAGTGCCAACCTCGGCCCCGGCTTCGACAGCGCCGGTCTGGCGCTGGGCCTGCACGACGACGTGGTGGTGCGAGCCACCTCCGGTGGCCTGGACGTGGTCGTGGAAGGACAGGGGGCCGACGAGCTCCCCCGGGACGAGCGGCACCTCGTCGTGCGCGCGCTGCGCGCGGCGTTCGACCGCCTCGGCGGGCAGCCGCGCGGACTGGCCCTGCACTGCACGAACCGGATCCCGCACGCCCGCGGACTGGGCTCGTCCTCCGCCGCCATCGTCGGGGCCGTCGTCGCGGCGCGCGTCCTGGTGCAGGGCGGCGACGAGATCCTGGACGCACAGGCCAGTCTCGACCTCGCGGACGAGCTCGAGGGGCACCCGGACAACGTCGCCGCCTGCCTGCACGGCGGCGTCACCTTCGCGTGGACGGAGTCGAGCGGGCCGCGCGTCGTCCGCCTCGACGCGCACGCCGAGCTCGCCCCGGTCGCCTTCGTTCCGGAGACCACCGCGTCGACAGCGCAGGTGCGCGGCCTGCTGCCGGCGAGCGTGCCGTACGCCGACGCCGTCCTCAACGCCTCCCGCGCCGCGCTGCTGCCGCTCGCGCTGACCCGGGACCCCGCCCTGCTGCTGGCCGCCACCGAGGACCGCCTGCACCAGGCCTACCGCGCGCCCGCCATGCCGGCGACGGCGCGCCTGGTCGCCGCGCTGCGCGAGCAGGGTGTGCCGGCCGTCGTGAGCGGTGCCGGACCGACCGTCCTCGCGCTCACCACGCGCGCGGGCCGGGGCGCCCTGACCGGCCGGGAGCACGCGGGATGGGCCGTGCACCCGCTCGACGTCGAGGCCCGTGGCGCTCACGCAGTCACCGCGACAGGTGACGGGAACACGCCGATCGGGTGACCGTGTTGCTCGAGTCGTCCCGCGGCACGTACGCTGGTCCCGCACCAGCAGCCCCGCCCGGGGCTCCGTGCTCGTCGCCGGGCCGAGCGGCTCCCCGTCGCCTCCCGTACCCCCGCCCCCCCGGGTTCCGCCCGGTGCGTGAC
>CADCUE010000161.1 GCA_902805805.1 uncultured Frankineae bacterium
GGGCGCCTCCTCGTGGGGGAAGTGCCCGACGCCGTCGAGCACCTGCAGCTCGTAGGGCGCGTCCACCCAGGCGCCCGAGCCGTGGGCCGTGCGCGCGAGCAGCAGCGGGTCGAGGTCGCCGTGCAGCTGCAGCGTCGGCACGCCGACGCGGCGCTCGAGCAGGTGCAGGAAGCGCCAGCCGCTCGGGCGCGTGCGCGAGCGGACCGCCCAGCGGTACCACTCCATCGAGCAGTGCGCGACGCCCGGCACCTGCACCGCCGCGCGGCAGCGGGCCTCGGTGTCGGCGTCCGGGTAGCCCGGGCCGCCCCAGCGGCGCAGCAGCTCACCGGCGTACGCCCCGTCGTGCCGCCGCAGCCGGGCCTCGGGGGCGCGCGGCAGCTGGAAGAAGGCGACGGGCGACAGGGCACGCAGCTGCTCGGGGTCGGTCAGGACCGCCTCCCGCAGCCGCAGGGGGTGGGGCATCCCGAGCACCGCCAGCCGCGAGACGACGCCCGGGTGCAGGCTGGCGACGGTCCACGCCAGCACCCCGCCCCAGTCGTGGCCGACGACCACCGCGTCGCGCGCACCGAGGGCGCGCACCATCCCGGCGACGTCGGACGACAGGGTGTACGGGTCGTAGCCGCGGGGCGGCTTGTCGGACGCCCCGTAGCCCCGCAGGTCGGGGGCCACGGCACGGAAGCCGGCGTCGCCGAGCGCCACGAGCTGCGCGCGCCAGGCCCACCAGAACTGCGGGAAGCCGTGCAGCAGGAGCACGAGCGGCCCGTCGGCCGGCCCGCACTCCGCGACGTGGAAGCGGGCGCCGTTGGCCGCCACCGAGCGGTGCCGCCAGGGGCCGTCGACGAGGACGGACGACTCCTCGACCGGCATGCCGGCGAGGGTAGCCAGGCCGCCCCCACCCGAGTCGGTCGAGGGCGGCCGGCTCAGTCGTGCGGCGTCAGGGGCGGGTCGGGTGCTTGGCCCACGCGACGTCGTCCTTGACCGTGGCGATGGTCTTCTCGGGCGGGCCGACCTTGCTCAGCTGCTTCTTGCCGAGCAGCCCGAGGACCGCCGCCACGACCAGGTACAGCATGCCGACGATGAAGAAGCCCCAGCCCAGGCCGATGCCGAACCAGCTGATGGCGTAGGCGAGGGCGATCGACAGGAAGATCAGGGCGAACAGGCCCATGAACCCGGCGCCGCCGAGCATGCCCGCGCCCTTGCCGGCGTGGGCGACCTCCTTCTTCAGCTCGGCCTTGGCGAGGGCGACCTCCTGCGACACGAGCACGGACAGGTCCTTGGTCGCCGTCGCGACGAGCTCGCCGAGGCTCTTCTCGCCGCCGTGCGTGCTGCCGTCGCTCGAGGAGGGTCGGGCGCCGGCCTTCACGCTCGTGGGGGTGGTCGTCGTCGGGGCAGTCACTGCACGTCCTCCTCGCGACGCCGGGGGTCCCCCGGCGCAGTCCTCATCCGGTCCCGCTGGTCCGGTGCTGCCGAGCCACTACCCGGGGCGCGAGCGGCTGACACGACGCGTGACCGTAGGCTGGTCAGCGGTGAGCCGGGAAGCCTGGTCGGCGGCCACGACGATCCTGTCCGCGTCGTGGTCTGGTCCGCCGTCGCGCCCGGAGGTGCTGTGCTCGCCCTGCTGGTCCTGCACCTCGTCCTGGCGCTCGTCGCGCCGGCCGCGGCGCGGCTCCTGGACCGGCGGGTGTTCCTGCTGGCGGCGGTCGCCCCGGCGGCCACCAGCGCGTGGGCCGCGACGCAGGCCGCGCAGGTCCTCGACGGCCGTCCCGTCACGTCGTCCACCGAGTGGGTGCCCGGCCTCGGCCTGACGCTCGACCTGGTGCTGGACCCCCTGGCCCTGCTCATGGTCACGCTCGTCTCGGGCGTCGGCACGCTCGTCTTCCTGTACTGCGCCGGCTACTTCTCCCCCGGTCAGGCCGGGCTCGGGCGCTTCGCCGGGGTCCTGACCGGCTTCTCCGGCGCCATGCTCGGACTCGTCCTGTCCGACGACCTGCTGCTGCTGTACGTCTTCTGGGAGCTCACGAGCGTCACCTCCTGGCTGCTCATCGGCTTCGACGACGAGTCGGAGGAGAGCCGCCGTGCGGCGCAGCAGGCGCTCCTGGTGACCACGCTCGGCGGCCTGGTGATGCTGCTCGGCCTGGTCCTGCTGGTCCAGGAGGCCGGGACGGCCTCGCTGGCGGCGATCCTCGCCGACCCGCCGCGGGGCACGACCGTCGCCGTCGCGCTCGTGCTCGTCCTCGTCGGGGCCTTCACCAAGAGCGCCCAGGTGCCCTTCCACCCGTGGCTGCCGGCGGCGATGGCCGCGCCGACGCCGGTGTCGGCCTACCTGCACGCCGCGGCGATGGTGAAGGCCGGCGTCTACCTCGTCGCCCGCCTCGCCCCGGCCTTCGCCGTGGTGGCGCCGTGGCGGCCGCTGGTGCTCACCGTCGGCCTCGCCACGATGCTCGTCGGCGGCTGGCGCTCGCTGCGCCAGTCCGACCTCAAGCGCCTGCTGGCCTTCGGCACCGTCAGCCAGCTCGGCTTCCTCATGGTGCTGCTCGGCGCCGGGACGCCGGAGGCCGCGATGGCCGGCGCCGCGCTGCTGCTCGCCCACGGCCTGTTCAAGTCGACGCTGTTCCTCACCGTCGGCGTCGTCGACCACGCCACCGGCACGCGCGACCTGCGCCTGCTGTCCGGGCTGGCCCGGCGCATGCCGGTGCTCACCGTGGTCGCCACGCTCGCCGCGCTGTCGATGGCGGGCGTCCCGCCGCTGCTCGGCTTCCTCTCCAAGGAGGCGGCGTACGAGGCGTTCCTGCACGGCGGCCTGGCCGACCGGCTGGTGTTCGTGGGGGTGTTCCTCGGCTCGGTGCTCACCGCGGCCTACAGCGCCCGCTTCGTCTGGGGCGCCTTCGCGAGCAAGCCCGGGTGCGCCGACACCCCGGTCCACGCGCCGTCGGCGGCGTTCCTGTCGCCGGTCGTCGTCCTCGGCCTCGCCGGGCTCGTGCTGGGCCTGCTGCCGGGCCTCGCCGACCCGCTCGTGCAGGCGTACGCCGACAGCTACCCGCGGGAGGAGGTCGAGCACCTCGCGCTGTGGCACGGCCTCACGCCCGCGCTCGGCTGGTCGGTCCTCACGCTGGCCGCGGGCGCCGCGCTGTTCGTCCTGCGCGACCCGGTGCGCGCCGTGCAGCGCCGGGCGTCGCGGGTGCTCGGCGTCGTCGACGCCGACCGCAGCTACGACGCGGGCCTGTCGGGTCTCGACCGGCTGGCGCAGCGGTCGACGGCCGTGGTGCAGAGCGGCTCGCTGCCCGTCTACCTCGGCACGGTGCTGCTGACGCTGGTCGCGCTGACCGGCGGCGCGCTGGCGGCCGGCACCCGCATCACGGGCGACCTGACCGCGTGGGACCGGCCGATGCAGGCCGTCGTCGCGGTGGTCGTCGGCGCGGCCGCGGTCGCGACGGCCCGCGCGCACCGCCGCTTCACCGCCGTGCTGCTGCTCGGCGCGGTGGGCTACGGCGTGGCCGTGCTGTTCGTCCTGCACGGCGGGCCCGACCTCGCGCTCACGCAGTTCCTCGTCGAGACGCTGACGCTCGTGCTGTTCGTCTTCGTCCTGCGCCGCCTGCCCAGCAGCTTCACGCCGCAGCGGCTGAGGCTGCCGCAGGCGCTGCGCATCGCGATCGCGGTCGCGGTCGGCGTCGTCGTCACCGCCGCCGTCCTGGTCGCCGGCCAGGCGCGCACGGCCCCGCCCGCGTCGCAGGCCTACCTCGACCGGGCGCTGCCCGAGGGCGGCGGCAGCAACGTCGTCAACGTCGTGCTCGTCGACTTCCGCGGCTTCGACACCCTGGGGGAGATCACCGTGCTGGCCGTCGCAGCGCTCGGGATCGGCAGCCTCGTGCTCGCCGGTCGCCGCACCCGGCCGGAGCGCACCAGCGTGCCCGTCGTCGACGCCGCCGACGACGGCGAGCGGGTGCAGGCGTGAGCCGGCAGCCGCAGGCGGACGCGCGCTCGTCGGTCGTCCTCGAGACCGCCGTCCGCCTGGTCTTCCACACCGTGCTCGTCTTCGGCGTCTACCTGCTGTTCGCCGGCCACAACCAGCCCGGCGGCGGCTTCGTCGGCGGGCTCGTCGCCGGCTCGGCGTTCGTCCTGCGCTACGCCGTGACCGGCCGTGAGGGCATCGACCGCGCCGTGCCGCTCGACCCGTCGCTCCCGCTCGGGGCGGGGCTGCTGCTCGCCGCGGGCACCGGCGCCGCCGCCTGGCTGTTCGGCGGGCAGTTCCTCGAGAGCGGCAAGGTCGAGCTCGACCTGCCGGTGCTCGGCGCGGTCAAGGCCACCAGCGCCCTGCCGTTCGACACGGGGGTGTTCCTCGTCGTGGTCGGGCTCGTGCTGGTCATGCTCCGCACGCTCGGCGCGGAGGCGGAGCAGTGACCGGCAACCTCTCGCTCGCGCTGCTCATCGGCCTGCTCTACGCCGTCGGCACCTACCTGCTCCTGCAGCGCACGCTGACCCGCGTCGTCCTCGGCCTGGGCCTGCTCAGCCACGGGGCCAACCTGCTCCTGCTCGTGGCCGGCGGACCGCCCGGGGCGGTGCCCTTCAGCGGCCGCACCGACGGCGCCGCCGGAGCCGGCACGGCCGACCCACTGCCGCAGGCGATGGTGCTCACCGCCATCGTCATCACCTTCGGCGTGACCGCGTTCCTGCTTGCGCTCGCCTTCCGCAGCTGGCTGCTCACCGGCGAGGACTTCGTCCAGGACGACGTCGAGGACCGCCGCATCGCCGCCGCCTCACCGCAGTCTCGCCCGCACCCCGCCCGGCCGGAGGACGACGCGTGATGCGCGTGCTCGTGCCGCTGCCCGTGGTGCTCCCGCTGCTCGCCGCCGCCCTCAACGTGCTGCTGGCGCGCTGGCAGGGTCTGCAGCGGGCGGTGTCGGTGCTGACGCTGTCCGCGGTGCTCGCCACCGCAGTCCTGCTGCTGCGCGAGGCCGACGGCTCCGGTGCGACGGTCGTGCAGCTCGGCGGCTGGGCGGCGCCGGCCGGCATCTCGCTGGTCGCCGACCGGCTGTCGACGCTGCTGCTGGCGGTCTCGGCGGGCGTCCTGCTGGCCGTCCTGCTCTACGCGATCGGGCAGGGCGTCACCGACGCGCGGCGCAGCCAGGTGGCGGTGTTCCACCCGTGCTACCTCGTGCTCGCCGCCGGCGTCTCGATGGCGTTCCTGACCGGCGACCTGTTCAACCTGTTCGTGGCGTTCGAGGTCATGCTCGTCGCGTCGTACGTCCTGATCACGCTGGACGGCGGCGCGGAGCAGGTGCGGGCCGGCATGACCTACGTCGTCACCAGCCTGGTCGCCTCGGTGCTGTTCGTGACGGCCGTCGGGCTCGTCTACGCCGCGACCGGCACGGTCAACATGGCCGACGCCGCCGTCCGGCTGCAGGACGTGCCGGACGGCGTGCGCGTCGCCCTCGGGCTCACCCTGCTGGTCGTCTTCGGCATCAAGGCGGCCATCTTCCCGCTGTTCTCCTGGCTGCCCGACAGCTACCCCACGGCGCCCTCGCCGGTCACCGCGGTGTTCGCCGGCCTGCTCACCAAGGTCGGGGTCTACGCGATCCTGCGCACGCAGACGCTGCTGTTCCCGGGCTCGCCGGCCATCGACCGGGTGCTGCTCGTCATCGCGATCCTGACGATGGTCGTGGGCATCCTCGGCGCCCTCGTGCAGGACGACCTCAAGCGGCTGCTGTCGTTCACGATCGTGAGCCACATCGGCTACATGCTGCTGGGGCTCGGGCTCGCGTCCACCGCCGGCCTCGCCGGCGCGGTGATCTACACCGTCCACCACATCGTCGTGCAGACCACGCTGTTCCTCGTCGCCGGGCTGGTCGAGCGGCGCGAGGGCACCGCGTCGCTGCGCCGGTCGGGCGGCCTGCAGCACGTCGCGCCCCTGCTCGCCGTGCTCTACCTGCTGCCGGCGCTCTCGCTCGCCGGGATCCCGCCGCTGTCGGGCTTCGTGGCCAAGCTCGGGCTGCTGCAGGCCGGGCTCGCCGACGGCGGCGCGCTGGCGCTCACCGCCGTGGCAGCCGCGGTGCTCACCAGCCTGCTGACGCTGTACGCCGTGGGCCGCGTCTTCAGCGAGGTGTTCTGGGGACCGGTCGCCGACGTCGTCGCCGACGCCGACCGCACCGACCGGGTCGACGTCGGCACGGCCAGCACCCCTGGCCTCATGCTCGGAGCGGCCGTCGTCGCGGTCGTGGCGGGGCTCGCGATCACCGTCGTCGCCGGCCCGCTGTACGGCCTGTCGGAGCGGGCCGCCGAGGACCTCGTCTCGCCCGACGGCTACGTCAGCGCGGTCCTGGACGGTGCGCCGTGACGCACCGGACCGCGACGATCACGCTGGTGCTCTGGCTGACGGCCGTCTGGGTGGGGCTGTGGGGGTCGGTCACCGCGGCGAACGTCCTCGGCGGCCTGGCCGTCGCCGGCGTCCTGGTGCTGCTGCTGCCGCTGCCGTCGGGCGGCGGGCACGGCGTCGTGCAGCCCGCCGCGCTGCTGCGCTTCGCCGCCCGCTTCCTCGCCGACCTCGTCGTCTCGAGCGTGCAGGTGGCCGGGCTGGTCCTGCGCCCGCGCCTGGCGCTGCGGCAGGGCGTGGTGGCGGTGCGCGTGCCGGGCGCGTCGGAGGGACTCCTGACGCTGCTCGGCAACGCCATCTCGCTCACCCCCGGGACGCTGACCCTCGACGTCGACCGGCCGTCGGGGACGCTGTACGTGCACGCCCTCGACGTCGGGCCCGGACCCGGTGGCGTCGACGAGCTGCGCCGCGGGCTGCAGGACCAGGCGGCGGCCGCGGTGCGCGCCGTCGGGACGTCCGAGGCGCGCGCGCAGCTGCGCCAGGGCAGCGGGGGACACGGCGACCGACGACAGGAGCGACGCCCGTGAGCGCGGTCGTGGTGGTGTGCTTCGCCGGACTGGCCCTGGCTGCCCTGCTGGTGCTCGTGCGGCTGCTGCTCGGACCGTCGGTCCCCGACCGCATCGTCGCCCTGGACACGCTCCTGCAGCTCGTCATCGCGGGCATCGCGGTGGCCGCCGCCACGACCCGGCGCGGCGACTTCCTCGCGGTGCTCATCGCCGCGTCGCTGCTCGGCTTCCTCGGCACCGTGCTCGTGGGCCGCTTCGTCGAGCGACGGGGGGCCTGAGCCGTGCTCACCGTCCTGTCCTCGGTCCTGCTGCTGACCGGGGTCGCGCTCGCGCTCGTCGCCGCCGTCGGCCTGGTGCGCCTGCCCGACGTCCTCAGCCGGATGCACGCCGCCACCAAGCCCGCGACGCTGGGGCTCCTGCTCATCACCGTCGGGGCGGCCCTGCGCATGCCGGAGGCCGGCGACGCGGTCAAGCTCCTCCTGGTCGCGGCCTTCCAGTTCCTCACCGCGCCGGTGGCGGCCCACATGATCGGCCGGGCGGCCTACCGCTCGGGCGCCGGCGCCCTCGACGACCTCGTCGTCGACGACCTGCGCGACGTCACTCCTCCCTGAGCCGCGGGTCGAGGGCGGCCACGACCACGTCGGCCAGCGCGTTGGCGACGATGACGAGGATCGCGATGAACGTGACGATCCCGACCACCAGGCTGCGGTCGCGGGCGGCGAGGGCGCCGAACAGCAGCCCGCCGACGCCGGGCACGCGGAACACGCCCTCGACGACGATGAGCCCCGTGACGAGCTGGCCCAGGTTGGCGGCGAGGAAGGTCGCGACCGGGATGAGGGAGGGCCGCAGCGCGTGCACCGCCGTCACCCGGAAGGGGCTGAGCCCGCGCGCCCGGGCGGCGGAGGTGTACGGGGCCCGCAGGGCCACCAGCAGCTCGCCCTTGAGCAGCAGCGCGAGGTAGCCGGTCGACAGGGCGGCCAGGCTCAGCACCGGCAGGACGTAGCCGGTCCAGCCGGCGCTGACGCCGGCCACGGGCAGCACCCGCAGCTGCACGCCGAAGACGGTGCGGGAGACGTACGCCGCGACCAGCACCGGCGTCGCCACCGCGAGCAGGGCGAGGGCGTCGACCGACCGGCCCACCGCGGTGCCCGACCGCGCCGCCGACACCGCCCCCGCCGTGACGCCGACGACGGCCTGCACGACGAGGGCGCCCGCGAGCACGACGGCGCTCGTCGGCCCGGCGGCCGTGATGAGCGTCCACACCTCGGCGCCGGGCTCGGGGCGGCCGAACGGGTCGCGCGGGAACGTCCGTCCGAGGTCGAGGGTGACGACGTCGCGCAGGTAGAGGACGTACTGCTCGAGCAGCGGCCGGTCGAGCCGCAGCTGCTCCTGCACCCGGGCGTACGCCTCGGGGGACGGCTGCCGGAAGCCGAACAGGGCCCGCACCGGATCGCCGGGCAGCACGCTGATCGCGAGCCACAGCAGCGTCAGGACGACGAGCAGCGTGAGCAGCATCTGCAGGACCCGCCCTGCGGCGTACCGGACCAACCCCGCCCCCCTCGTCGGTCTGGCATCGTCGCACCGTGTCGTCGCGGAGGGGGGCTGCAGCGGAGGTGCGCAGACGGCGCCGACCGGCGCTCGACGTCCTGCTGCCCGGGCTCGTCCTGGCCGTCGTGGTGGCGATGGCCCTGGTGCCGCAGGCCTTCACCACCGGCGACCCCGAGCGCTGCGTCCTGTCGAGGTCGCTCGAGGGCCCGAGCGCCGGCCACCTGTTCGGCTTCAGCCTGTTCGGCTGCGACTACTGGACCGACACGGTCTACGCGGCCCGCACGTCGGTCGCCGTCGCGGCGCTGACCGTCGTCGGCACCGTCGCCGTCGCCGTCGTGCTCGGCTCCCTGGCCGGCTTCTGCGGCGGCTGGGTCGACGTGCTCGTCTCCCGCGCCACCGACGTGTGGGCGTCGCTGCCGCTGCTGCTCGGGGCGATCGTCGTGCTGAGCGGGCTGCAGGCGCGCGGGATCGTCGTCATGTCGGCGGTGCTGGTGCTGTTCGGCTGGCCGGCGCTGGTGCGCCTGCAGCGCGCCACCGTCCTGCAGGTCGCCTCCCGCGACCACGTGCTCGCCGCCCGGGCGCTCGGCGCCTCACCGGCCCGGGTGCTGCTGCGCCACGTCCTGCCCGGCGCGCTGCGGCCGCTGCTCGCCTACGCCAGCGCGTACGCCGGGCTCGTCGTCGGCGTCGAGGCCACCCTGACGTTCGTGGGCATCGGCCTGGAGCAGCCGACCCTGTCGTGGGGGCTGCTGCTGCTGCAGGCGCAGACCCGGCTCGCCCAGGCGCCGCACCTGCTCCTGCCCGCGGGCCTGCTGCTCCTGGCCGTCGGCAGCCTGGTCCTGCTCGGCCAGGCCCTGCAGCGCCGCACCGCCGACCTCGCCCGCTGAGCGCTCCTCCAGCCACTTCCCCTCGGCTCCGACACGTTCCGGCCCGTCCAACGTGTCAGGACGCAGGGGGAGCGCCACTACCCCGCTCGGACCGTGCGCCAGAGGCCTCCGGACGGACGGTTCGAGCGGGGTAGTGGGACGTCAGCTCTTCGCGGCGAGCTTGCCCATCGTCTCGTCGATCTGGGTGACCACCGCGGGGTCGGCCAGCGTCGTGACGTCGCCGAGCTCGCGCCGCTCGGCGATGTCGACGAGCAGCCGGCGCATGATCTTGCCGCTGCGGGTCTTGGGCAGCTCCGGCGACAGGACGATCTGCCGCGGCTTGGCGATCGCGCCGATCTCCTTGGCGACGTGGTTGCGCAGCTCGGTGACGAAGCCCTCGGCGCCCGACTCCTCGTCGGTCACGTCGCCCTTCACCGTCACGAAGGCCACGATGGCCTGCCCGGTCGTCGGGTCGGCGGCGCCGACGACCGCGGCCTCGGCGACCTTCGGGTGCGACACCAGCGCCGACTCGACCTCGGTGGTCGAGATGCGGTGGCCGCTGATGTTCATGACGTCGTCGACGCGGCCGAGCAGCCACAGGACGTGCTCGTCGTCCCACTTGGCGCCGTCACCGGCGAAGTACTGCCCCTCGAAGCGCGACCAGTAGGTGTCCTTGTAGCGCTCGTCGTCGCCCCAGATGCCGCGCAGCATCGACGGCCACGGCTCGGACAGCGTCAGGAAGCCGCCGCCGA
>CADCUE010000162.1:0-3450 GCA_902805805.1 uncultured Frankineae bacterium
GGTCACAGCACGTCCTGCAGCGCGGTGAGCAGCCGGTCCACTTCGTCGTCGGTCGTGGAGCAGACCACGCCCGCCCGGACGGCCCCGCCCGTGCCCTCGAGACCGAGTGCGGTCATGAGCTCGACGGCGTAGTAGTTGCCCGCCCAGACGGCGATCCCGCGCTCCCCGAGCGCGGTCCCGACCTCCTGCGGGGACCGGCCGTCGACCGTGAAGGCGACGGTCGGCGTCCGGCGGGCGGGAGCGGCGACGAGGGTGACGCCGTCGAGGGCGTCGAGGCCGTCGAGCAGGCGCGCGAAGACCCGCGCCTCGTGCTCGGCGATCGTCGCCATCGCCGACAGCACGCGCTCCCGCCGCGTCGCGCCGTGCCCGTGGCCGGCGATCCAGTCGACCGCCGCGGCCACGCCGGCGTGCGCGGCGAAGCTCGGCGTGCCGTGCTCGAAGCGGTCGGGCACCGCGTCACTGCTCGGCAGCAGCTTGTCGGGGCGCAGCGTCTCGAGCAGCGCCGGGTCGCCGACCGTGCACCCGACGTGCGGGCCGTACCACTTGTAGGCCGAGGTGGCGTAGAGGTCGGCGCCGAGCTCGCGCACGTCGGTCGCGAGGTGGGGCGTCGCGTGCACCCCGTCGACGTGGACGACCGCGCCGACGGCGTGCGCCCGGTCGGCGATGCCCCGGACGTCCGGCCGGGTGCCGACGGCGTTGCTCGCCGCCGTGACGGCCACGAGGCGGGTGCGGTCGGTGAGGAGGCGGTCGTACTGCTCGACGGGCAGCTCGGCGGTCGCCGGGTCGACGTCGGCCCAGCGGACGACCGCACCGGCCCGTGCCGCCGCCTGCACCCACGGGCGCACGTCCGCGTCGTGGTCCAGCCGGCTCAGGACGACCTCGTCGCCCGGCTGCCACGTCTTGGCCAGCGCGCCCGCCATGACGTAGGTGTTCGACGTCATCGACTGCCCGAGCACCACGCCGGCCGGGTCGCCCCCGACCAGGTCGGCGACCGCCTCCCGTGCGGCGTCGACGACGGCGTCGGACCGTCGGCTGCTCGCGAACGGGCCGTGGCGGTTCGACAGCGCGGAGCGCATGGCCCCCGCCACCGCGTCGCTCACGGCGGCGGGGACCTGCGTGCCGCCCGGACCGTCGAAGTGGGCGAGGCCCTCCGCGAGCGCCGGGAAGTCGGCACGCACGGCCGAGACGTCGAGCGGGAGTGCGGTGGAGGTCATGCCCCGCAGGATGCCCGAGGGGGTGCAGGACCGGCCAGGCAGGGCAGGATCGCGACCATGAGCGAGCAGCCGGAGCAGCAGCAGGTCGTCGTCGTCGGCGCGGACGGGCAGGCCGTCGGGACCGTGTCCGTCGGCGCCGACGGGTCGGTCGAGCCCTCGAAGCAGCAGAGCCCGGCCGACATGATCGAGCAGCCGGCGAAGGTCATGCGGATCGGCTCGATGGTGAAGCAGCTGCTCGAGGAGGTGCGTGCGGCGCCCCTCGACGACGCCTCCCGCATGCGGCTGCGCGAGGTGCACCACCGCTCGGTGGAGGAGCTCAGCGAGGGCCTGGCCCCCGAGCTGCGCGAGGAGCTGGAGCGGCTGACGCTGCCGTTCACCGACGACTCGGTGCCCTCGGACGCCGAGCTGCGCATCGCGCAGGCCCAGCTCGTCGGCTGGCTCGAGGGGCTGTTCCACGGCATCCAGACGGCGCTGTTCGCCCAGCAGATGGCCGCCCGGGTGCAGCTCGAGCAGATGCGCGGCCGCGTCGCACTGCCCCCCGGCGCCGTCCCGCAGCCGCCCGCCGGACCGGCCGTCGGCGGCACCGGGCAGTACCTCTAGGCCGCGCCCAGGGTCAGAACCAGCGCTCGAGGACTGCTGCGACGCCGTCGTCGTCGTTCGTCGCCGTCACCTCGTCGACGAGCGCGAGCACGTCGGGGTGGGCGTTGCCCATGCCGACGGACCGGCCCGCCCAGCTCAGCATCGGCAGGTCGTTGGGCATGTCGCCGAACGCGATGACGTCCGCCGCGTCGACGCCCCACTCCTGCGCGAGGACGGCGAGCCCGGAGGCCTTGGAGACACCGGCGGCGCTGATCTCGACGAGCCCGTCGCCCGAGGAGTGGGTGCACTCGGCGAGCTCGCCGATGACCTCCCGCGCCTGGGCGAGCAGGTCGTCGGACGGCGTCCCCTCGACCCGCGCGAGCAGCTTGACGACCCCGGGCTCGACGAGCTCCTCGATCGGGGCGACGAGCAGCTCGCCGTTGTCGTAGCGCGGGACGTACGCCGACTCCCGGCCGAAGCCGTCGTGGCCCTTCTCGACGGCGAAGGCGATGCCGGGCACCTGCGACCGCAGCGCCTGCACCAGCTGCAGCGTCGTCGCGCCGTCGATGCGGAAGTCCTGCACCACCTGCTCGGTGTGCAGGTCGTAGACCAGCGCGCCGTTGGCGCACACCGCGAGACCGCGGTGGCCGGCCTCCTGCGCGACCTGGGCCATCCACCGCGGCGGGCGGCCGGTGACCATGACGAACAGCGAGCCGGCCTGCTCGACCCGGGCCAGCGCCTCGCGCGTCCGGTCCGCCACGGTGCCGTCCGAGCGCAGCAGCGTGCCGTCGAGGTCCGACGCGACGAGCCGGGGAGCGGTCACAGGGGCAGCAGCTCGGTGCGACCGGCCAGGTAGGGCCGCAGCGCCTCGGGGACGTGCACGGAGCCGTCGGCGCGCTGGTGCACCTCGAGCAGGACGGCGATGGTGCGCCCCACCGCGCACAGCGTGCCGTTGAGCGTCGCGACCGGCGACAGGCCGTCCTCGCCGCGCGTGCGGATGCCGAGCCGGCGCGCCTGGAAGTCGGTGCAGTTGCTCGTCGAGGTGAGCTCGAGCCAGCGCTCCTGCGACGGCAGCCACGCCTCGCAGTCGTACTTGCGCGCCGCGGATGACCCGAGATCACCTGCGGCGACGTCGATGACGCGGAACGGAAGCTCGAGCAGCGACAGGAACGCCATCTCGTACGACAGCAGCCGAAGGTGCTCCTGCTCGGCCTGTGCGACCTCGACGTACGAGAACATCTCGACCTTGTCGAACTGGTGGACGCGGATGATGCCGCGGGTGTCCTTGCCGTGGCTGCCGGCCTCGCGCCGGAAGCAGGACGAGAAGCCGGCGTAGCGCAGCGGCAGCTCGTCGAGGACCTCGCCCGAGTGGTACGCCGCGAGCGGCACCTCGGAGGTGCCGACGAGGTAGAGCTCGTCGTTCGCGAGCTTGTAGACCTCGTCGGCGTGGGCGCCGAGGAAGCCGGTGCCCTCCATCGCCTCGGGCCGCACGAGGGCCGGTGCGATGACGGGCGTGAAGCCGGCCTCGACCGCCGCCGCCATGGACAGGTTGACGAGCGCGAGCTCGAGCAGCGCGCCCCAGCCGGTCAGGAAGGCGAAGCGGCTGCCGCTGACCTTGGCGCCGCGCTCGGTGTCGATCGCCCCCAGTGCCGTGCCG
>CADCUE010000162.1:3460-3822 GCA_902805805.1 uncultured Frankineae bacterium
ACGACGTTGGGGACGGCCAGGTGGGCGGCCCGCAGCGCCGTCTCCGCCTCGCCCTGCGCGGCCTCCGCTGCCTTGACATCGGCGGCCAGCGCCTTGGCGCGCTCGAGCACCGCCGGACGCTCCTCCTCCGCCGCCGTCCTGACGGCCTGCGACGCCGCCTTCTGCTCCGCCCGCAGGCCGTCGGCGCGGGTCACGGCCGCCCGGCGGGCCTCGTCGGCGGCCAGCAGCGCGTCGACGCGCGCAGGATCGTCGCCGCGGGCGCGCTGCGAGGCCCGGACGCGGTCGGGGTCGGAGCGCAGGAGGCGGAGGTCGATCACCCCCTCGAGCGTACCGGCGCAGGCCCGCCCCGGGCCGCGGCCAGC
>CADCUE010000163.1 GCA_902805805.1 uncultured Frankineae bacterium
GCGCCGTCGCGGTCCTCGCCGCCCGGCCCGTCGACGGCGTCCCGTGCCTGGTCGTCCCCGACCCGCTCGCGGCCCTGCAGGCGCTGGCCCGCGGGGCGTACGCCCGGTCGCCGGAGCCGCTCACCGTCGGCGTCACCGGCAGCAGCGGCAAGACGTCGACCAAGGACCTGCTCGCGCAGGTGCTCGGCGGCTTCGGCCCGACGCTCGCGCCGCAGGGCTCGTTCAACAACGAGCTCGGCCTGCCGCTCACGGCCCTGCGCCGCACGGAGGAGACCCGCTTCGCGGCGCTCGAGTACAGCGCGCGCGGCGTCGGCCACATCGCCTTCCTGTGCGGCCTGGTGGCGCCCCACGTCGCCGTCGTGCTCAACGTCGGCAGCGCCCACGTCGGCGAGTTCGGCGGGCGGCCCCGGATCGCGCTCGCCAAGGGCGAGCTCGTGGAGGCCGCGCGCACCGCGGTCGTGCTCAACGCCGACGACCCGCTCGTGCTCGCCATGCGCGAGCGCACCGACCGGCCGGTCACGACCTTCGGCACCGGCGCCGACGCCGACGTGCGTGCCTCCGACGTCGACCTCGACGACTCCGGCCGCGCCGGCTTCCGGCTCGAGACGGCCTGGGGCAGCGCCGACGTGCGCCTGCAGGTGCACGGCGAGCACCAGGTGTCCAACGCCCTCGCGACCGCCGCGGCGGTCCTCGCCGGCGGCGTCACGACGGACGTCGCCCGCGTCGCCGAGCTGCTCAGCGGCGCGACGGCGCAGTCGCGCTGGCGCATGGAGGTCGTCGAGCGCCCGGACGGCGTCACCGTCGTCAACGACGCCTACAACGCCAACCCGGAGTCCATGCGGGCCGCGCTCAAGACCCTCGCCGTCATGAGCCGCGGCAAGGCCCGCCGCACCATCGCGGTCCTCGGGCACATGGCCGAGCTCGGCGCCGACACCCGCGACGCCCACATGGACCTCGGGCGCTTCGCCGTCCGCCTCGACCTCGGGCAGCTCGTCGTCGTCGGGCCGCTGGCGGGCGGCATCCACGCCGGCGCGGTGCTCGAGGGCTCCTGGGGCGACGAGTCGGTCCACGTCCCCGACGTCGAGACGGCCGTCGAGCTGCTCCGCCGCGAGGTGGCGCCGGGCGACGTCGTCCTGGTGAAGGCCTCGCGCAGCGCCGGTCTCGAGCGCGTCGCTGCGGCGCTGCTCGAGCCGCCGGTGCCAGGACCGGCCCCCGTAGGAGGTGCGCCGTGAGGTCGATCCTCGTCGCGGCGATGTCCGCGCTGCTCGTGAGCCTGCTGTGCACGCCCGCGGTCGTCCGCCTGTTCCGCCGCCGCGGCTACGGCCAGGAGATCCGCGAGGACGGCCCCAGCAGCCACGCCACCAAGCGCGGCACCCCGACGATGGGCGGCGCCGTCATCATCGGCGCGACGCTCATCGGCTACGCCGTGGCCCACCTGCTCGTCCTCGGGCAGCCGGGGGCCGGCCCGACGGCCAGCGGCCTGCTGGTGCTCGGCCTGATGACCGGGCTGGGGCTGGTCGGCTTCCTCGACGACTTCATCAAGATCCGCAAGCAGCGCTCGCTCGGCCTCAACGCGGCCTCCAAGTTCATCGGCCAGCTGGTCGTCGGCGTGGCGTTCGCCGTGGGCGCCCTGCAGTTCCGCAACGAGGCCGGGCTGACGCCGGCGTCGACGAACCTGTCGTTCGTCCGCGACTACGCCGCCGCCGGTCTCGGCACCGTCGGCTTCGTCGCCTTCGCGTACCTCGTGATCACCGCCACGAGCAACGCCGTCAACCTCACCGACGGCCTCGACGGGCTCGCCGCCGGGTCCTCGCTGATGGTCTTCGCGTCGTACGTCGTCATCGGCTTCTGGCAGTTCCGCAACTCGTGCGTCCTGCAGCCCGACCTCGCGCCCTGCTACTCGGCGCGCGACCCGCTCGACATCGCGCTCGTGTCGGCCGCCGCCATGGGCGCCTGCTTCGGCTTCCTGTGGTGGAACTGCTCGCCCGCCAAGATCTTCATGGGCGACACCGGGTCGCTGGCGATCGGCGGCGCCTTCGCCGGCATCGCGATCGTCACCCGCACCGAGCTGCTGCTCATCGTGCTCGGCGGGCTGTTCGTCATCGAGACGCTCTCGGTGATCATCCAGATCGGCGTCTTCAAGGCGACCCGCAAGCGCGTGTTCAACATGGCGCCGATCCACCACCACTTCGAGCTCGCCGGGTGGGTGGAGACCACCGTCATCGTCCGCTTCTGGATCATCAGCGGGCTCGCCGTCGCCTTCGGGATCGGCGTCTTCTACGCCGACTACCTCTCCTTCGGCCCGCTGCCGTGAGGCCGACCTCCCGCCGATCATGCACTTGTGGCACGCCCCGCACGCGTGCCGCGCGTGCCACGACTGCATGATCGCGGCGGCTGGGGCGCAGGCGTACGACGGGCTGCCCGTCCTCGTCGCGGGCGCCGGGGTGAGCGGGGCCGCCGCCGCACGGGTCCTGCGCGACCGGGGCGCCCGTGTGACGGTGGCCGACAGCAGCGACGAGCGGGCCGAGCCGCTGCGCGCCGACGGCTTCGACGTCCGCCCGCTCGACGCGCCGCCTCCCGGCACGGGGCTCGTCGTGACCTCGCCGGGCTGGCGGCCCGACGCGCCGCTGCTCGTCGCGTCGGCGGCGGCCGGCGTCGAGGTCATCGGCGAGGTCGAGCTGGCGTGGCGGCTGCGGCCGGCCGGCGCCGCGCCCTGGCTCGCCGTGACCGGCACGAACGGCAAGACGACCACCGTCCGCATGCTGGCCTCCGTGCTGTCCGCCGCCGGCCTGCGGACCGTCGCCGCGGGCAACGTCGGGCTGCCGCTGCTCGACGCCGTGCTCGCCGATCACGACGTGCTGGCCGTCGAGCTGTCGAGCTTCCAGCTCCACTGGAGCTCGACCCTGAGCCCCCACACCGCGGTGGTGCTCAACATCGCGCCCGACCACGTCGACTGGCACGGCTCGCTCGACGCCTACGCCGCCGACAAGGGCCGCATCCACGCGCCCGGCACGGTCGCCGTCTACAACCGCGAGGACGCCGAGTCGGTCCGGCTGGCCGCCCGTGCCGGTCGCCGGGCGGGCTTCACGCTCGGCAGTCCCGGTCCGGGGGAGCTCGGCGTCGTCGAGGACCTGCTCGTCGACCGGGCGTTCCCCGACGTCGCCGGGGAGGCGACGGTCGTCGCGACCCTCGAGGACGTCCGCGTCCCTGGCGCCCACAACGTCGCCAACGCGCTCGCCGCCGCCGCGCTCGCCCGGTCGTACGGCGTGCCGGCCGAGGCCGTGCGCGGCGGACTGCGGGCCTTCTCGCCCGACCCCCACCGCAACGCGCTCGTCGCCGAGCACGACGGCGTGGCCTGGGTCGACGACAGCAAGGCCACCAACCCGCACGCGGCCGCCGCGAGCCTGGCGGCGTACCCGTCCGTCGTGTGGATCGCCGGCGGCCTGCTCAAGGGCGCCGACGTCGACGACCTCGTCCGCACCGCCGCCTCCCGCCTGCGCGCGGTCGTGGTCCTGGGCACCGACCGGCAGCCCTACCTCGACGCGCTGCGGCGACACGCCCCCGACCTCCCCGTGCAGGTGGTCGACCGGCTCGACACTGGCGCCATGCCCGACGCCGTCGCCCGTGCCCGCGTGCTCGCCCGCCCGGGCGACACCGTGCTGCTCTCCCCTGCCGCCGCCTCCATGGACTGCTTCCGCGACTACCGCGAGCGCGGCGAGCTGTTCGCCGACGCGGTGCGCGGCGCATGACCGCCACGGCCGAGCGGCCGGCCGCCCCGCGCGACGACGTCGACCGCACCCCGCTGCTGCACCGCCCGC
>CADCUE010000164.1 GCA_902805805.1 uncultured Frankineae bacterium
GCGGCACGACCTGCGGGGCGGCAGCGTTCATGGCGCAGGGCTCACGGAGCCGCTGCTCACGGCGCGGCGCGGTCCTGGGCCGCCGCGGCCAGCAGCTCCTCGGCGTGGCCGCGGGCCAGGCCGGTGTCGACGCCGGCGAGCATGCGCGACAGCTCGGCGACGCGCTCGGCGTCGTCGAGCAGGACGACCCCGCTGCGCGTGACGGTGCCGCCGTCGGCGGCCTTGACGACCTGCAGGTGGGCGTCGGCGAACGCGGCCACCTGCGGCAGGTGGGTCACGACGACGACCTGGTGGCTGCGGGCGAGCCGCGCGAGCCGGCGGCCGACCTCGACCGCCGCACGACCGCCGACCCCGGCGTCGACCTCGTCGAAGACCATGACCGGGACCGGGTCGGAGCCGGCGAAGACCACCTCGACCGCGAGCATGACGCGTGACAGCTCGCCGCCGGAGGCGCCCTTCTGCAGCGCCCGGGGCGGCGCGCCGGGGTGCGGGACGAGCAGGAGCTCGACCTCGTCGACGCCGTCGGGACCTGCGGCCAGGCGCCGGTCGCCGACGTCGAGGCCGTCGTCGGCGGTGCGCTGCGTGACCGCGGCCGTCACCCGGGCGTGGGGCATCGCGAGCTCGGCGAGCTCGGCGGTGACGGCGTCGCCGAAGCGCAGCGCGGCGGCGGTGCGGGCGTCCGACAGCTGCGCGGCGAGCAGCCCGAGCGTCGCCTCGAGCTCGGCGTCCTGCTGCTCCAGCGCCGCGATGCGGTCGTCGGCCCCGTCGAGCTCGAGCAGCCGGTCGGACGCACGGGCCGACCAGGCGAGGACGCCGTCGACGTCCGCGACCGCGTGGCGGCGCACCAGCGCGGTGAGCGCGGCCAGCCGCTCCTGCGCGGTCGCCAGGCGCGCCGGGTCGGCGTCGACGGAGGCCAGGTAGGACGCGAGCTCGCCGGCGACGTCGGTCGCGAGGTGGGCGAGCTCGGCGAGCCGCCCGGCGAGGCCGGCGAGCTCGGCGTCGTGGTCGGCCGCCGCCGAGACGGCGCGCCGTGCCGCGACGAGCAGCTGCAGGGCGTCGGTGCCGTCCGGGGCGTCCTCGTCGCCGGTCAGGGCCACCTGCGCCGAGGCGGCGGCGGCGCGCAGGTCGTCGGCGTTCGCGAGGCGCTCGATCTCCGCGACGAGGGCGGTGTCCTCGCCGGCGAGCGGCGAGACCCCCTCGACCTCGGCGACGCCGAGCCGCAGCAGCTCGGCCTCCCGCGTCCGCTCGGCCGCCTCGGCGCGCAGCTGCTCCAGGGTGGCCCGCACGTCGCGCCAGCGCGCCCAGTCGGCGCGGAACCGCTCCCGCAGCGCGAGCACCGGCGAGCCGGCGTAGCGGTCGAGGGCGCCGCGCTGCTGGGCGGGCTTGAGCAGCCGCTGCTGGTCGCTCTGGCCGTGGACGGCGAGGACGTGCTCGGCCAGCTCGGCGAGCACGCCGACCGGGACGCTGCGTCCGCCCAGGTGGGCGCGCGAGCGCCCGTCGGCCCCGACCGTGCGGCTGACGAGCAGCACACCGTCGTCGAGCTCGGCGCCGGCGTCGGCAGCGCGGGTGAGTGCTGCGGAGCCCTCCTGCAGCAGCAGCCGGCCCTCGACGACGGCCCGCGGCGCGTCCGGCCGGACCCGTCCGGCGTCGGCGCGGCCCCCGAACAGCAGGCCGAGGCCCTGCACGACCATCGTCTTGCCGGCGCCGGTCTCGCCCGTGACGACGGTGAGCCCGGGACCCAGCGGCAGGACGGCGTCCTCGATGACGCCGAGCCCGCGGATGCGCATCTCCTCCAGCACGCCCGCAGCGTAGGTCGCGGGTCCGACGGTCCTGGGGACGTCGGGCTACCGCTCGCGCGCGCCGCGCCAGCCCTCGACCGGGAGGTGGAACTTGCGGACCAGGGTGTCGGTGAACGGCTCGTCCCGCGTGCGGGCCAGCAGGACGGGGTCGGCGCCCCGCCGGATCTCCACCCGGGCGCGGTGGCCGATGCTGCGCGTGCGCCGCCCGTCGCAGGCGACGACCGCCGTCGTCCCGCTCGGCAGCACCTCGAAGGCGACCACCGAGTCGGGCGAGGCCACCATCGGCCGGGCGAACAGCGCGTGGGCGCTGATCGGCACCACCAGCAGGGCCTCGACCGTCGGCCACACGACCGGCCCGCCCGCTGAGAACGCGTACGCCGTCGAGCCGGTCGGCGTCGCTGCGACGACGCCGTCGCAGCCCCACCGCGACAGCGGCCGGCCGTCGACCTCGACGACGAGCTCGAGCATGCGCTCGCGGGCCGCCTTCTCGACGCTGCACTCGTTCAGCGCCCAGCCGGTGTCGACGACCCGGCCGTCCTCGACGACGCTCACGTCGAGGGTGAGGCGCTCCTCGACGGTGTAGTCGCGGTCGAGCACGCGGTCGAGCGTGTGGTCGAGGTCCTCCGACTCCGCTTCCGCCAGGAAGCCGACCCGACCGAGGTTCACCCCGAGCAGCGGCACGGAGGCGGCGCGCGCGAGCTCCGCGGCCCGCAGGATCGAGCCGTCACCGCCGAGCACGAGGACCAGCTCGGCGTCGGCGGCCGACCCGGCGCCGCCGTCGCAGAGCTCGATGCCCGTGAGGCCGAGGTCGGCGACCTCCTCGGCGAGCGCGCGGACGTGCACCCCCGCGTCCTGCAGGCGGCGGATCGCGTGGCGGGCGGCGTCGGTGATGACGGCGCGCCCCGTGTGGGCCACCACGAGCACGGAACGGGTCACGCCCTCACCCTGCCACCCTGCCGCGGCGACGCATCGCGACGACTCACTGCGGCCCGGCCTCGACGGCGCGGCGCAGGCGCTCCTCGTCGAGCGGTTCCGCCCCGGCTCGCAGCCACAGGAAGTACTCGACGTTGCCGCTCGGCCCCGGCAGGGGGCTGGCGGTGATCCCCCGGACGCCCAGGCCCAGCGCGGCGGCCCGGTCGGCGACGGCGTGCACCGCCTCCGCCCGCAGTGCCGGGTCGCGCACCACGCCGCCGCTCGGCAGGCGCTCCTTGCCGACCTCGAACTGCGGCTTCACCATCGGCATCAGGTCGGCCTCCTGCCGAGCGCACCGGACCAGCGCCGGCAGCACCAGGCCGAGCGGGATGAAGCTGAGGTCGGCGACGACGAGGTCGACCGGCTCGCCGACCTGCTCCGGCTCGAGGGCGCGCACGTTCGTCCGGTCGACGACCGTCACGCGCTCGTCGGTCTGCAGCGACCAGGCGAGCTGCCCGTAGCCGACGTCGACCGCCACGACGTGCCCGGCACCGCGCTGCAGCAGCACGTCGGTGAAGCCGCCCGTCGACGCGCCGGCGTCGAGCACGCGCAGGCCGGCCGGGTCGTAGCCGAAGGCGTCGAGGGCGCCGGCGAGCTTGTGCCCGCCGCGCGAGACGTACGACGGGCCGGCCGGCTCCGCGACGACGAGCGGCGTGCCGGCCTCGACGGCCGTCGCCGGCTTGCTCGCCGTCTGCCCGGCGACGGTCACCCGGCCGGCCGCGACCAGCTCGGCCGCCTGCTCGCGGCTGCGCGCCAGTCCCCGGCGGACGAGCTCGGCGTCGAGGCGGGCCCGGCGGGCCAGCTCAGGCCTCGTCGAGGGTCGCGAGCGCGTCCTGCAGCGTGCGGTGCAGCCCGTCGAAGAGCTCGACGTGCTCGTGCACCGTGCGCTCGTGCAGCCCGTCGAGCACACGCAGCGCCTCGGCCACCTGGGGCCCCGGCGCAGGTCCCTCCGGCGGTCCGGGGACGGGGGCCGTCACGCCGGGCTCTCCCCCGGCTCCGGCGCGGCGTCGGCCGA
>CADCUE010000165.1 GCA_902805805.1 uncultured Frankineae bacterium
GGCCGCGGACGCAGCCCGCGGAGTGTCGACGTCCACAGCGGCGAACGTAGCCGCGTCCTGCCCTCGCCGTCGGCCGCCCAGGCCTAGCCTGCCAGCCGTGACCGAGCCCAGGGCGTCGCGGTCCGCGCCAGCCGGCGCGGCGGCCAGGTCGAGCACGTGGGCGGCGGCCGGGGCGCCGGCGGTGCTGGCGGTCTGCGCCGCGCTCGTCGTCCTGTCCACGGCCTGGAAGAGCGCCTGCCTCGACGTGCGCAGCGCCTTTGGGCTCACCTGCTACAGCGACCTGCTCGAGCTGTTCACCGACCGCGGCCTGGACGCGCCGGTCTTCCCCTACGTCGACGGGCGGCTGGTCGACGGGGCACCCGTCGACACCTTCGAGTACCCCGTGCTGACCGGGGTGTTCATCTGGTTCTCGTCGCTGTTCGCGGACGGCCGCGCGTCCTTCCTGGTCGTGTCCACGGTGCTGCTGCTGCCCTTCGCGCTGGGCACGGCGTGGCTCCTGCACGACCTGGTCGGCCGGCGGTCGCTGCTGTGGGCCGCCTGCCCGGCGCTGGTGCTGTACGCGCTGCACAACTGGGACCTGCTCGCCGTCGCGGCCGCCACCGCGGGACTGTGGTGCTGGCAGCGCGGCCGCGGCGTCCCGGCGGCGGTGCTGTTCGGGCTCGGGGCCTGCCTCAAGATCTATCCCGGGCTGTTCCTGCTGCCGCTGGTGGTCGAGCGCCTCGTGCACCGGGACCCCGTCGGGGCGCTGCGGCGGCTGGCGGCCGGGGTGCTGACCGTGCTCGCCGTCAACCTGCCGTTCGTCCTGCTGGGCCCGCAGGGGTGGGCCGCGACCTACGCCTTCCAGTCGGCCCGGGCGGCCGACAACAGCAGCAACAGCATCTGGTACTGGATCTACCCCCACCTGAGCACCGCCGAGCTCAACCGGCTGGTGCCCGTCCTGGTCGTGCTCGCCGCGGGCGGCGCCGCGGCGTACGGCGCGGTGCGCGCCCGGCGGGAGGGCGGCTACCCGCTGGTGCAGGTCTGCGCCGCCGCTCTGATCGCCTTCCTGCTGGTCAACAAGGTCGCCTCGCCGCAGTACACGCTGTGGCTGCTCCCCTTCTTCGCCCTGCTGCGGGTCCACTGGGGCTGGTGGGCGGCCTTCCTGGCCGCCGACGCCCTGGTGTACGTCGGCGTCTTCCGCTGGCTCGGCGCCCTGCAGTCCGGCGGCGACCCCACGCTGCCCGAGCGGGTGCTGGTCGCGGGCGTGTGGTCGAAGTCCGTGCTGCTGGTCCTGCTCTTCCCGCTGCTCCTGCGGGCGGCCGGCGCCGCGCGTCAGCCCGCCCAGTGACCTGACGTGAACGTCAGCACGAGCAGCGCCATCAGCGGAGCGGCGAGCGTCAGGAGGGCGACGTGCAGCCACGGCCGGCGGTCGGCCGCCAGGGCCAGCAGGATCGGCAGCGGCCACCACAGCAGCGTCGCGCGGCCGACCGACAGGTAGTAGGTGGAGGTGGCGAGCGCGCCGACGGACAGCCCCACGTAGACCGCCTCGCCGTAGCGCCGACGCAGCAGCAGCACGACGACGAGACCGATGCCGACCGCCACGGCGACGATCTCGGCGACCAGGGACCAGGCCCGCTCGGCCGGCAGAGCCGGGGAGGCAGCCGCGTCGAGGGTGGCGCGCAGGGCGTCCCAGGGCAGCGTCGCCCGCCGTCCCCAGCCCAGCTCCTGGGCCGCTCGCCACCGCCAGAAGTCCCCGGTGAGCACCGCGAGGTAGGTGAAGTAGGCGGCGATGGCCAGGAACGGCGCGAGCAGGACCGCGGCGTCGGCGCGCACGCGCCCCCGGTGCGCGACGAGGTACTGCACCACCAGCCCGCAGGCGAGGAAGGCTCCGCTGATCCGGACGGTGCTCGCCGCGGCGACCAGCAGCGCCGCGGCCACCCAGCGCTCCTCACGGGCCCGCAGCCACCCCCACAGGGCGCAGGCCAGGAACAGCGCCTCGCTGTAGCCGGCGAACAGGAACACGGCGTACGGCGACAGCACGAGGTACAGCACCGCCCGCGACGGCGGTGCGCCCTCCAGCGCAGCCAGCCGCCCGAGCGCCACGCTGGCCAGCGCGCCGGCGACCAGGGAGACCAGCAGACCGGCAGCGGTCCAGTCGGGCACGAGCACGTGGACCAGGCGCAGCACGAGCGGCGCACCGGGGAAGAACGCCTCGATGCCCAGGTCCGGGTAGTGCTCGGGACGGCCCGCGTAGCCGAACTCGGCGACCTTGCGGAGCAGCCCGACGTCCCACCGGTCCCACCGCCGCAGGAAGCCCTCGACGGTGGACGCCTGCGCGTCCGACAGCAGCCAGGCCCCGCCGACCGCGAGCACGGCCACCGCGACCCGCGACGCCCCCCACACGACGAGGCAGGACACGTCGTCGGCCGTCAGCCGGCGCCGGCGCAGCCCGGTCCGGTCGAGCGGTCGGCGCTGCGCGACCTGCGTCACGGAGCCGGGCCGGCCGCAGCGGCGTCGGGGACCGGCTCGGGATCGGGGCCGGTCGCACCTGCCACGGGGTGCGCAGCCGGGCGGTCCGGCGCGCCGTCGAGGACCCCGCCGGCCGGATCGTCCACGCCGTCCCGGCGCACCACGTCGAGCTCGGGGCGCAGCACGTCGCGGACGACCAGGGCCGCCACCCCGAGCAGGACGACGTCCCGCAGGACCACCGCGCTGAGGAACCAGGAGCCGCTGATGCCCTTGCCGGGCGCGCTGTTCGAGATGAAGAAGTAGAACCGGGTCAGCAGGACGAGTCCCTCGGCCGCCTGCCAGGCCAGCAGCGGACCCCACCTCGGCCGGGCCAGCAGGGCCAGGGGCAGCAGCCACAGCGAGAACTGGGGGCTCCAGACCTTGTTGGTGAGCAGGAAGGCCAGCACGGTCAGGAACAGCATCGGCATCACGCGCGGCCGCCGCGGAGCGCGCAGCCCCAGCAGGACGATGCCGCCCAGGGCGGTCAGGAAGGCGACGGCCACGGCGAGGTTGAGCAGGCGCGGTGTCCCGGCCGAGGAGTCCAGCGGGACTCCGCCGCGGGCCTCCTGCAGGGCGTACCAGAGCGAGTCCCAGTCGGCGGGGCGCTCGGTGTTGAGCTCGAAGAAGCGGTAGGCGGCGTTGATCCCGACCACCGGGACGCCGTCCGCGGTCGTGGCCTCGACGGTCGGGAGCAGGGCGGCCAGCCCCTCGTCGGTCAGGCGGTCGACCGGACTGCCGGCGACGACCGTCTGCACGCCGGCGACCTCGGCGAACATCGGGCTGGTCAGGTAGACCGGCGCGCTGAGCAGCACCGGGGTGACCACGGCGGCCGCGGCCGCCACCGCCCAGGGCCGGAGCCGGCCGGCGCGCAGGCACAGCGCGCCGAGCGGCACGAGGAGCAGCACCGGGTAGAGCTTGGTCGCGGTCGCCGCCCCCAGCAGGACACCGGCCGCGAGCGGTCGCGCCCGCGCCCAGGAGAGCAGGCCCAGACCGGCCAGCGCCATGGCCACCAGGTCCCAGTTGGTCGAGCCGTGCAGGACCAGCAGCGGCGCCGCGGCGAACATCGCGGCGTCCCAGGGCCTCCGGCGTCCCGCCAGGCGGGCGGTGGTCACGACGACGACGAGGGCGCAGGCGGTCAGCAGCGCCCAGGTCACGTCGTAGAAGCGGCGCGGCCGCTCGTCCGCCGGGAAGACCGTGACCGCCGTGGCCGCGACCTGCATGACACCGCCGATCACGACGGGGTACTCCACCGGGTGCTCGGCGTAGGGCGTCCTGCCCTCGTCCAGCCGCTCGGCGAAGTACAGCGCGAAGACGTCGGTGTAGCAGCCTCTCGTGTACTGGTACTGGTCCTCCCACGCGTGCACGCGACAGGGGGACTTCTGCCACCAGCCCAGCAGGCTGGTGACCAGGGTCAGCAGCACCAGCCACCGCACGGGCGTCCAGAAGCGGCGTCCGCCGGCTCGGCTGTGCCGTCCTGGTGGACCGCCCAGCGCAGCGGCCGTGCCCGCGACGACCGGGTCCTCGTACGACGGCAGCACGAGGTCCGACCGGTCGTCTCCCGTGGTCCTCACCCTCCGGTGCCCGGGTCGTCCGGCGCCGGGAGCCCCTCGGTGTCGGGTGGGTCGGCCGAGGGCTCGGCCGGAGGGTCGGCCGGCTCGGCGGGGGGCGGCTCGGAGGGGGCGCCCGACGGCTCGGGAGGTGCCGGCTCGCTGGTCGGCTCGCTGGGGACGGTCGGCTCCGGCGCGCGGGTCTGCGGAGCTCGAGACCGCCGCTGCCGCGGTGCGGTGGTCGACTGCTCGCGGTCCTGCCCGTCGTCGAAGCGGGCGCGGGTCCCGCCGTAGACCGGCTCCGGGAGCTCGACCTCCTCCAGCCCCTCGTGGGCCGGGTCCATGAAGCTCTTCCAGATGCTGCTGGACAGACCGCCGCCGGTCACCTCGACCCCGTCGACCCGGATCGTCCTCGGGTCGGCGTAGCCGAGCCACACCGCCGTCGACAGCTGCGGGGTGAAGCCCACGAACCACGCGTCGCGGTTGTCGGAGCTGGTGCCGGTCTTGCCGGCGGCGTCCCGACCGCCGGACAGCCGGGCGGCGCGACCGGTGCCCCGCCGGATCACCTGCTCCATGGCGTACGTCGCATCCGCGGCGACGTCCTCGCTGAAGGCGGCCGGCCCGGACACGACCTGGGCCGCGTAGAGCACCTCGTCCCCCCGCCGGACCTGACGCACCAGGAAGGGCTGCACGGGGACGCCCCGGTTGGCGAAGGTCGCGAAGCCGACGGCCTGGTCCAGGACCTGCACCTCGTAGCTGCCCAGCGCGATGCCCGCCGCCACGGTGCCGTCGGCGTCCGCCAGGGGGGTCTGCTCGGGGATGCCGGCGGCGTGCGCGGTCTCGGCAATCTCGGCGGTGCCGACCTCGAGCCCGAGCTGGACGTACGCCGTGTTGACCGACCGGCGGGTGGACTCGACGAGATCGACCCGTCCCCACGACAGGTCGCCGAAGTTCGCGATCGGCTCGCGCAGCCCGGGGAACTCCTTGCCGGTGTTGCCGTCGAGCCGCGTGGCCAGGCTCATCCCCTGCGAGAGCGCGGTCGCGAGGACGTACGGCTTGAAGGTGGAACCGGGCTGCCGGCCTCTGCCGCTGTTCTTGGCGAAGTCGAAGCCGGTGCCCGTGGCGCCGCCGTAGTAGGCCCACACCTCGCCCGTGCCCGGCTGCACCGACACGAGCGCCCCCTGCAGGCCGTCCTCGCCGGGCGCCGTGCCGGTCACCTCCTGCACGGCCGCCACGGCCGCCTCCTGCGCCGCCCGGCGGATCGTCGTCTCGACCACGAGACCGCCGTCGGCCAGCCGGGCGTCGTCGAAGCCGCGCCGGGCCAGCTCGGCCTGCACCTGGCGGATGACGTGGCCCTTGGGTCCCGACAGGTCGTTGTTGCGCGGCCCCTGCCCGGGCGCCAGCACCTCGGGGTAGACCTGCGCGGCCCGCTCCTGCTCCGAGAGCCAGCCCTGCTCGACCATCCCGTCGAGCACGTACTCCCAGCGCGCCCGCGCCCGCTCGGGGTCCTCGACGGGGTCGTAGTTGGCCGGACTGCGGATGGTGGCGGCCAGGACCGCCCCCTGCGAGACGGTCAGCGTGGAGACGTCCTCGGTGCCGAAGTAGGTCCGCGCGGCGACGGCGATCCCGGAGGCCTGGCGACCCCAGTAGATCGTGTTGAGGTAGTCCTCGAGGATCTGGTCCTTCTCCAGCGTGCGGGACATCTTCAGCGCGATGAAGGCCTCCCGGACCTTGCGGCTGTAGGTGCGGTCCGCGGTGAGGAAGGCGTTCTTGGCGTACTGCTGCGTGATGGTGGATCCGCCCTGCTGCACGCCCCCGCCGCCGCGCACGTTGGTGAGCAGCGCCCGGGCGATGCCGCGCGGGCTGATGCCCGGCTCGGTGTAGAAGCGCCGGTCCTCGGCGGCCAGGACCGCGCGCTGCACGTGCTCGGGCACGGCGACCAGGGACACCGGGATGCGGTTCTGCGCACCGACCCGTCCCATCTCGGAGCGGTCGGCGTACAGGATGCGGACGGCCGCAGCGGTCGAGTCGGCGCTGGGCTCGGGGATCTCGGTGCGGGCGTAGACGACGCCCACGAGCGCCAGGACGCCCACGACCGACGCCAGCGCGCCGAGCAGCAGCACGCGCGTCCAGCGCACCTTCGACGACCGGGGCATGCTCCATCTTCACCCAGGGCCGGGTCCCGGAGCCCGAGGCCGCGACACGGCGGGGCGCGCGGGCACCGTCCGCTTGCTGTGCGGCACCGTCCGGCGTAGCGTCCACCACTGCCGGGCCGATGTATCGCCGCGATACATCGCCGTGGCACGGAGCGACCGGACCGGCGCTCACGTCAGGCAGCACGGAGAGGAGGCGGCGGTGCTCGAGCTCGCTGTGCTCGGCCTGCTGCAGGAGGCACCGCTGCACGGCTACGAGCTGCGTCAGCGCCTCAAGGCCATCCTCGGCACGTTCCGCGCGTTCTCCTACGGCTCGCTCTACCCGACCCTGCGCCGCATGCAGGCGGCCGGCTGGATCGTCCAGGACGAGGGCGACGCCGAGGTCGTCGCCGGCGCCCCGCCGCTCACCGGCCGGCGCGGCAAGGTGGTCTACAAGCTCACTGCCGACGGCAAGGAGCGCTTCGCCGAGCTGCTGAGCGAGGCCGGTCCCTCGGCGTGGGAGGACGAGACCTTCGGGGTCCACTTCGCCTTCTTCGGGCAGACCGATCCCGAGGTGCGCGTGCGCATCCTGGAGGGACGGCGCTCGCGGCTCGAGGAGCGCCGCGCCGGGGTCCGGGCCTCCCTCACCCGCACCCGCTCCCGGCTCGACCGCTACACCCTCCAGCTGCAGGAGCACGGCCTCGAGTCGGTCGACCGCGAGGTCCGCTGGCTCGACGAGCTCATCGAGAGCGAGCGGCGCACCGCGCGGACCCCTCCGGTCCCACCCGGCGCCGTGCCCAGTCCCGTCGTGCCCAGTCCCGTCCTCCCCGAGGGCGACACCCCACCACCCACCACAACAGGAAGAGGAGCGCCCTGATGGGTTCCGTCCGTGTAGCCATCGTCGGCGTCGGCAACTGCGCCGCGTCGCTCGTCCAGGGCGTCGAGTACTACCGCGACGCCGACCCGTCCGCGCGCGTCCCCGGGCTCATGCACGTCCAGCTGGGCGACTACCACGTGCGCGACATCGAGTTCGTCGCCGCCTTCGACGTCGATGCCAAGAAGGTCGGGCGCGACCTGTCCGAGGCGATCGTCGCCAGCGAGAACAACACGATCAAGATCGCCGACGTCCCGCCGATGGACGTCACCGTCCAGCGGGGCACCACCCTCGACGGCCTCGGCAAGTACTACCGGGAGACCATCGAGGAGTCCGACGAGTCCCCCGTCGACGTCGTCCAGGCGCTGCGGGACAGCCGCGCCGACGTCCTCATCTGCTACCTGCCGGTCGGCTCCGAGGAGGCGGCGAAGTTCTACGCGCAGTGCGCCATCGACGCCAGGGTCGCCTTCGTCAACGCGCTGCCCGTGTTCATCGCCGGCACCCCGGAGTGGGCCGAGAAGTTCCGCGCCGCAGGTGTTCCGATCGTCGGCGACGACATCAAGAGCCAGGTCGGCGCGACCATCACCCACCGCGTCATCGCCAAGCTGTTCGAGGACCGCGGCGTCATCCTGGACCGCACCTACCAGCTCAACGTCGGCGGCAACATGGACTTCAAGAACATGCTCGAGCGCGAGCGGCTGGAGTCCAAGAAGGTCTCCAAGACGCAGGCCGTGACGTCCAACATGGAGCACGACCTCGGCGCGCGCAACGTGCACATCGGTCCGTCGGACTACGTGCAGTGGCTCGACGACCGCAAGTGGGCCTACGTCCGCCTCGAGGGCCGCGCCTTCGGCGACGTCCCGCTCAACCTGGAGTACAAGCTCGAGGTGTGGGACAGCCCCAACAGCGCCGGCGTCATCATCGACGCCCTGCGCTGCGCGAAGATCGCGGCCGACCGCGGGCAGGGCGGTCCGGTGCACGCGGCCAGCACCTACTTCATGAAGTCCCCGCCCAAGCAGGTGCGTGACGACATCGCCGGTCCGGCGCTCGAGGCCTGGATCAACGGCGAGCAGACCGGAGCGCACGCGGCAGCCGAGGCCGAGGCGGCCACGCAGGACTAGTCCCTCCCGCACCGGACAACGACGGCCCGGCCCGCGAGGGCCGGGCCGTCGTCGTCCTTCACCGTGGCGAGGCTGCCGGCTCAGGTCCTGTCTGCCCCCGTGCCGGCCCAGCCGGTCACCGCGGGTCCGACGCCACCTCGGGACCGACGACCAGGTGCATCAGCGGCAGCTGGTCCAGCGCCGGCCGGGCCATGGCCGCGACCGCGGTGAACACGACCCCCTGCTGCGCGGCCAGCTTCTCGTCGACGACCTTGCTCAGGCCGAACGCCACCGCTCCGGTCTGCCGGACGCTGACCTCGTCGAGCGGTGGCTGCCGGGCGGACGCGACCGCGATGCCCTCGGCGTGCCCCGAGGCGTCCTGCGACGCTCCGACCGAGAAGCTCTCGCGGGGGTTCACAGCGGCGTCCGCGTAGCGGTCGCGCAGGGCGAGCAGCGCGCGGTGCCAGCCGAGGACGTCACCGGGCAGACCGGTCGCCGTGACGTCCTGCTCGGTCAGCCCGGTGCCGCGCTGTCCCGGGGCGAAGCAGCGGGCGTACGACAGCACGGCGGTGGTCCAGTAGGCCTCCAGGGCCAGGTCGTCGGGGCCCGACGGCCGGGGCTGCAGCTCCTGCACCAGGCGCTCGCAGCAGCGCAGCACGGTCTGCAGGTCCTCGTACAGCGCCGCGAGATCGGCCAGCGCCAGGGAAGCGGGCGAGCGCAGCTGCCGCACGACCGACGGTGCGGCGGACGGCGGCGGGCTGTCGTCCGAGGCGTCCGGGACCGGCGGACGCTGCTCGGGCGTGCTCATCCGACGGACGGACCGAGACCGAGCGACTGCGGGGTGCTCGCGTCCGGCGACGGCTGGTGCAGTCCGCCGTCCAGCTCGCCGAACTCCGTCATCAGCGCACGGCTGCCGCCCCAGGGCGTCTGCTCCTCGGCGATCAGCGTGTTGGTCGTGAGCAGGAGCCCGGCGACCGACGCGCCGTTCTGCAGCGCCGACCGGCACACCCGCAGCGGGTCGAGGATGCCCATCTCGATCATGTCGCCGAAGCGGCCCTCGAGCGCGTCGAAGCCCTCGTCGACGCCCATCGCGGCGATGCGGGCGATGACCTCCTGACCGGAGTAGCCGGCGTTGCTCGCGATGAGGAACGCCGGCTCGGGCAGCGCCCGGCGCACGATCTCGACGCCGATCTCGTAGTCGCCGCTGACGTCGAGGCCGTCCAGCGCGGGTGCGGCGTGCAGCAGCGCGACGCCGCCGCCCGCCACGATGCCCTCCGCCATGGCGGCCCGGGTCGCGCCGAGCGCGTCCTCGACGCGGTGCTGCAGCTCGGCGAGCTCGGCGTTGGTCGGCGCTCCCACCTTGACCACGGCGACCTTGCCGGACAGCGAGCCGATGCGCTCGGCCAGGACGTCCTCGTCGACGCCGAAGGTGGCCTTCTCCTTCTCGGCCTGCAGCTGCGAGATCCGGAACGCCACGTCGTCGGCCGACCCGGCGCCACCCACGATGGTGGTGCGCTCGGCCGTGACCCGCACCTGGGTGGCCCGGCCGAGCTGCTCGACCGAGATGGTCTCGATCGTCGAGCCGGAGTGCTTGGACAGCACCGTGCCGCCGGTGGTGGCGGCGAGGTCCTCCAGCTTGCGCAGCCGGCGGTCGCCGAAGCCCTGGGCCCGCGTGACCACGCACTGGAAG
>CADCUE010000166.1 GCA_902805805.1 uncultured Frankineae bacterium
CTCGTCGGCGTCCTCGAGGACCTGGAGCAGCGTGCGCGGGGCGGTCATGCCGCCAGCCAGTCCACGAGCGCCACGACGACCAGGGCCAGCACGACGGCGAGGGCCAGGACCGCGGCCAGCACCTCGCGCCCTCCCCACCCGCGCAGGTCCTCGAGTGACACGGCTCTCCCTCGTGGTGGCCGGCGCCACCGTCCTGGAGAGCATGCCGGTCGCACGGGGGCTGCACGCACGTCCCGACGGGTGCTCCGGTGCGCCGTCGGCGAGCGGAGCCTGACCGTTCGAGGGCTTGACAGGCGTCAGCGCCCGTGGACGGGCACCTTGAGCAGCCCGAGGCGCACCGCCTCGACGAGCGCCTGGCTGCGGTTGTTGGCGCCGAGCTTCTCGTAGAGCTTGGAGGCGTAGGTCTTCGCCGTCGACTCGCTGATGTAGAGCCGCTTGGCGAGCACCGGGATCGTCAGCCCCTGCCCGAGCAGGTCGAGCACCTCCTGCTCACGCGCCGACAGCCGCGGCTTGGCGGGGTCCATCCGGCGGCGCATGGCGCCGGACAGGTCGGCGGCGGTGAAGGCGTGCGGGGAGGAGGCCGCGTGCTTGGCCGCCGACAGCACCTCGTCGGTCGGCGCGCTCTTGGCGACGAACGCCGACGCCTGCGCCTCGAGGGCGGCGAACAGGTGCTCGTCGTCGTCGTACATCGTCAGCACCACGATGCCGACGGCCGGCAGCTCGGTGCGCAGCTGCTTCGCGGCGTCCAGGCCGTTGCCGTCCGGGAGGTTGACGTCGATGACGATCACGTCGGGCTTGAGGCTCATCGCCGCGGCGATCCCGCGCCGCAGGTCACCGGCCTCGTCCACCACCTCGAAGGCGCCGTCGCGCTCGAAGGCGCCGCGCAGCCCGCCGCGGATGAGGTCGTGGTCGTCGATCAAGAGCACGCGGATCGTCAAGGTGTCGTCCCTCCGAGCGTGACGCTGATCCGGGTACCTGTCGGCACCTGGCGGGTTGCGCTGAAGCGGGCTCCGAGCTTCACCGCACGTTCGTGCATGGGCCGGTCGGCGGATGTGCCGTCCGTGACCGTTTCTTCCGTGTTCGGCCCATCATCCTCGATGACGAGGCTCGCCGAGGGCGGATCCACCTCGAGAGTGACGAACAGGTTCTTCGTGCCCGGTCGCCGCCGGGCCCTGCCGACCGCCTCGTGGGCGATCCTCAGCAGCTGCACCTCGGCATCGGCCGGCAGCCGGGTGCTGCCCTCCTTCAGGCTCAGGTGCACCGTCATGCCCGAGCTCGTGCCGGCCGAGCGCGCGTACTCCGACAGGGCCGCGCCGAGGCCCCGCCCGGGGCCGACGCTGGAGCGCAGGTCGGAGATGGACAGGCGCAGGTCGCTGATGAGCGAGGTCATCTGCGCCCGCAGGGCGCGTGCCTGCTGCACGCCCTCCTCCGAGCCGGTGCGGCGCAGCACCGCGGTGAGGGCGTCGAGCTGGTAGCCGAGGAAGGCGAGGTCCTGCGCGATCCCGTCGTGCATCTCCCGGGCGAGACGGCTGCGCTCCTCGGTGGCCGCGGCGATGCGCAGCTCGTCGAACAGCGCCGCGGTCTCGAGCGGCAGGGCGTGCCGGTCCACCGTCTCCACGAGCTCCGGCAGCAGGTCGGCGCTGTAGGCGTCCGGCGAGCGCCACTCGAGCGCGACGACGCCGACGCGGCTGTCGCCCACCGCGATCGGCAGGACGAGCAGCGTGCTGCCGGCCCGGACACCGCCGCCGCCGGTGTCGGGCAGGCGTCGGTCGACGACGGGTGCACCGGACTGCCAGGCACGGGTGATGGGACCGTCCTCGGCGAGGTCGGCCCGCCACGGCACGCGCTGGTAGCCGTGCACCGCCAGCGGGACGAGCTGCTCGCCGCCGACGTGGAGCAGGACGGCGCCGTGCTCGGCCTGACCGAGCGCGTTGCAGTCCGACAGGAGGGTCTGCGCGACCGTCCCGGGGTCCAGGCTGCCCTCGAGCCCTCGGGTGACCGCCCGCAGCTGCGAGAGCAGGCGCCGAGCCTCGGCGTACCGGTCCATCGGTGACGGGGCCTCGGACAGGCTGTGGATGCGTGCGGCCAGCACCCCGCTCACGACCGCCACGAGCACCCACTGCGCGGCGGACGCGCTGTAGTCGGCGGCCGCCGCGTCGCTGCCGCGCAGGACCCGACCGCCGAGCAGCACGGCCGCGGCGGCGCCGCCCGTCACCACCGTGCCGAGGTAGCCCGCGGCAAGGCCGGCAGCGATCGTCGTCGACGGCAGGCAGATGAGCAGCGGCAGCGACGGGTCGGGCGTCGCGACGACGCCGACGGCGGCGAGCAGCGCCTCGACCAGCAGGACCGGGACCTTCAGCCGGTGCTGGTCCGGCAGGGTGGTCCCGACGAGGGCGACGACGATGACGGCGACGAGGTAGCGCAGCGTCTCGAGGTCGTCCGTCCCGACGAGCGGGGCCACCAAGGTCGCCACGAGGAGCAGGGCCAGCCGGATCGAGGACGCGAAGGAGCTCCGCGTCGCCGCGTAGCGGAACCACTGGCGGCGCTGGGCAGGAGGCACCGGCGTGCTCGTGCCTCTCGGGACCTGCGCGGACTCCACGGCCCCTTGGTCGACAGCACCCGGCCGTCCCTGTAGAGCCCCGCCGGTGCGCGGACTAGGGTTGCCGCTGTTCACGCGACGAACTCCGAGGAAGCCGGTGCGACTCCGGCGCGGTCCCGCCACTGTGATCCCCCGCCGCTCGCCGGGTGGGGGGCAGTCAGAGCTTCGGCCCGTCGCTCCGCCGACCCGGGGCGTGGACACCCCGAGGAAGGTCCACATCGGCCTGCCATGAGCGCCCTGTACCCCTTCTCCGCCGTCGTCGGGCTCGACGACCTGCGGCTCGCGCTCGTCGTCAACGCCGTGTCCCCCGCCGTCGGGGGAGTACTCGTCCGCGGCGAGAAGGGCACCGCGAAGTCGACGGTCGTCCGGGCGCTCGCGGCGCTGCTGCCGCCCGTCGACGTCCTGGAGGGGTGCCGCTTCTCCTGCGCGCCGGGCGCCGCCGACCCCGACTGCCCCGACGCCTCGCGCCACGGCGCCTCGTCGAGCCGCCCGGCGCGCCTGGTCGAGCTCCCGGTCGGCGCCTCCGAGGACCGCCTCGTCGGTTCGCTCGACCTCGAGCGGGCGCTGACGACCGGCGTGTCGGCGTACGAGCCCGGCCTGCTGGCCGCCGCCCACCGCGGCGTCCTCTACGTCGACGAGGTCAACCTCCTGCACGACCACCTCGTCGACCTGCTGCTCGACGCCGCGGCGCTCGGCCGCTCCTACGTCGAGCGCGAGGGGGTCTCCGTGCAGCACGCGGCCCGCTTCCTGCTCGTCGGGACGATGAACCCGGAGGAGGGCGAGCTGCGCCCGCAGCTGCTCGACCGCTTCGGCCTCACCGTCGAGGTGACGGCCACCCGCGACCCGGTCGAGCGGGCGGAGGTCGTGCGCCGGCGCCTGGCGTACGAGGCCGACCCCGACGGCTTCGCGCAGCGCTTCGCCGCCGCCGACGCCGAGCTCGCCGCGTCCATCGCCGCCGCGCGCGAGCGGCTGCCGCAGGTCGTCCTCTGCGACCGCGCGCTGCAGGAGGTGACGACCGTCTGCGCGGCCTTCGACGTCGACGGGCTGCGCGCCGACCTCGTCACCGCGAAGGCGTCCGTCGCCCTCGCCGCCTGGGCCGGGCGGACGGAGGTCACGACCGAGGACGTCCGCACCGCCGCGCGCCTGGCGCTGCCGCACCGAC
>CADCUE010000167.1 GCA_902805805.1 uncultured Frankineae bacterium
GGGGGCGGGGTGCTGGCCTCGTGCGGGTGCTTCGGCCGCTCCGACACGCCACCGACCCGGAGCCACGCGCTCGTCACCGCCGTCGTGGCGCTCGTCGCAGCGGCCGTCGCAGTCCGCCCGCTCGGCAGCCTGCCGGGCGTGCTCGCCGACAGCCCGGGCGCCGGCGCCCCGCTGCTGCTGGCGACGGCTGCCGTGGGGGTCACCGCCTACCTCGTCCTCGCCCTGCTGCCGGTGCTGCGGATCGCGCGGTGACGGCGCTCGTGGTGGCGCTGACCGTCGCCGTGCTGCTGCTCGCGGTCCTGGTCGCGGGCCTGCTGCGCAGCCATGCCGAGATCCTCAAGGCGCTGCACGACCTCGGAGCGGGGCTCGAGCTCGACCGGGCAGAGGCCGGCCCGGTGCCCGTGACGATCGAGGGCGTGCGGGGACCGCGGATGACCGGCTCTCCTGCGCCGGAGTCCGTCACGGGGCAGACGCTCGACGGTGAGAGCGTCGCCGTGTCCCTGAGCGCCGGTACGGACACGCTGCTGGCGTTCCTGTCCTCCGGGTGCTCGACCTGTCAGGCGTTCTGGGACGCCTTTGCCGCACCCGCCGTCGACGTGCCCGGCGGTGCGCGCCTGCTCGTCATCAGCAAGGACCTCGACGAGGAGAGCGGCAGCGCACTCGCGGCACGCGCCTCGGCGTCCGTGCCGCTGCTCACGAGCAGCCAGGCGTGGGAGGACTTCTCGGTCCCCGGCTCCCCCTACTTCGTCTACGTCGACGGCACGGGGCGCGTCGTGGGGGAGGGCTCGGCGGCCACCTGGCCCGCCGTGGCGACGCTGATGGGACAGGCCCAGTCCGACACGGCCCTGTCGTCCCGGGCGCCCACCCCGTGAGCTCCGGCCTGCTGCTCGCCGTCGGGCTCCCGCTCGGCGTCCTCGCCGCCCTGCGCTCCACCTGGAGCCCTTGAGGTGAGTCGATGCTGACCAGCATCACTCCGCTCGGCGAGCGGAGCCGAGGCAACCGCTGGGCCGTGACGACGACGGCCTACGCCCTCGGCTGCGCGCTGGGCGGTGCCACCACGGGGCTCGTCCTGGGGTCGCTCGGCGCACTCCTGCCCTCGCTGCCGGTACTGCTGCTCGCCGGGACCGCATGCGTCCTCGCGGCGGCGGTCGACCTCCTGCCCGGCCCGCTGCCGGTCGGGCGGCGCCAGGTGGACGAGCGCTGGCTCGGCCACTACCGCGGCTGGGTCTACGGCGCGGGCTTCGGCTACCAGCTCGGTCTCGGGGTCGTCACCATCGTCACGAGCGCTGCGACGTTCGCAGTCCTCGCGCTCGCCCTGCTGACGCAGTCCCCGTCGGCGGGCCTGCTCGTGGGAGCGGTCTTCGGCGGCGCCCGGGCGCTGCCCTCGCTGCTCCTGCGCCGGGTGGACACCTGGGCCCAGCTGCGTCTGCTCGCGGCCCGGCTCGAGGCTCGGGCGCGGGACGTCTCACGCGCCACCGCCGCCGCGCTCGCGATCGGCGGCGCCGTCCTGCTCATCGGAGGAGTCCTGTGAAGCTCGCCCACGACGGCGTCGTCGTCGACCTGCCGCCCGGCTGGGAGGCACGGGCACGGACGCAGCCACCCAGCGAGCCGGGTGGGCGCGGCAACCTGCTGCTGCACGCGGCGACCGTCCCGCTGCCCGCCGATCGCGGCGACTTCGGCAGTGGGGTCGTCGAGCTGCTGGGCCCGGACGACGTCTTCGTCGCTCTGTTCGAGTACGACGAGAAGGACGCCGAGCGGGCTCTCTTCACCGCGCAGGGCCTGCCCGTGCCGCGCCCGTCGGACTTCTCGACCGCGGTGCTGCAGCGGACGCAGCTCGGGCACAGCGGAGCGCAGTTCTTCTTCGCCGTCGAGGGCCGGCCGTTCTGCCTGCACGCCGTGCTCGGCAGCCACAGCCGCCGGGCACCGGGGGCGGCCAAGGTGGCTGCGCTGCTCGCGCGCACGTCCGTCCGGAGGACCGCATGACGTCGACCGCCGACGCGCTGCTCGCGCTGGCCCCCGGTGAGGTCGGCGCATCGACGCTGCCGCCGTCCATCGCCCAGCGCGCAGCCGACACGGTCACCGGCTGGCTGGGGCGGCGCACGTCCCGGCGCGGGTTCCTCGTCCGCGCAGGACTCGTCGGCACGGCGCTCGCTCTCGACCCCAAGGGCTACGTCCTGCGACCCGGCACGGCCTACGCCGCGGTGTGCGGTCCCGGGTCCAGCGCGTCGTCGGGATGGACCGTCTTCTGCGCGACCATCACCAACGGCGTCAACGCCTGCCCGCCCGGCTCGATCGCCGCCGGCTGGTGGAAGGCCGACGGCGCCTCGCTGTGCGGCGGCCGAGCCCGCTACATCATCGACTGCAACGCCACCTGCTCCCGGTGCACGACTCCCGGTGCGCGCGCGGGGATCTGCTCGTCGTCCTGCTGGTCGTGCTCCTGCACTTCCGGACTGCCCGGCACCTGCGACCAGCGCAAGGTGTGCTGCAACGCCTTCCGCTACGGCCAGTGCAACCAGGACGTCCGGCAGGTCGGCGGTGTGCACTGCCGGGTGGTGTCCTGCACTCCTCCTTGGCGCTTCGAGGAGTGCTCCACGGCGCCGGCGACGGACAACCGCACCGTCGACCACAACAGCGACAAGCTGCCCCAGCGCTACACCGCCATCACCGCGCGGTACATCGCTCTCGGCGAGAACGGCTCGGTGCTGGGTGCTTCCGTGCTCGGCGAGGTCGCCGTCGCCGGTGGGTACGCGCAGCGCTACCAGAACGGCCGCATCTCCTTCCAGCCGTCCACCGGCGCCCGCGAGACCGTCGGACCGGTGGCGGCGCGCTACGTCGCCGTCGGCGCTGAGGCCGGACCCCTCGGCTTTCCGGTCAGCACCCCGGTGACCCTCGCGGGCGGCGGCCGGGCCTCCCGCTTCGAGCGCGGCCGCATCTCGTACCGGCCGGGGACCGGGGCGTTCGAGGTGCGGGCGCCGCTGTCCGCCCTGTACGAGCGGCTCGGCGCCGAGGGCGGCGCGCTCGGCTACCCGCTGTCCGGGACCACGGCGGTCGCCGGCGGGCTGGCCAACCGCTTCGACCGCGGCCGGATCTCCTGGAGCGCCGCGACCGGGGCGCACGCCGTCCGCGGCCCGATCGCCGTGCGCTACGCCGAGCTCGGCGGCGAGGCCGGTCCGCTCGGCTTCCCGCTCGGTGAGGAGCGCGCAGAGGACGACCGCCCGGGTCCGTGGCGGCGCCCGGGCGCCGTGGGACGGCGACGCAGCGACTTCCAGGGCGGCTCGCTGGTGCTGGACGAGCGCACCGGGCGGGTCGTCCTGACGGGGCGGGTCTGAGCGGCCCGCCGGTAGCCTGGGCCGGTGACCCCGGCCCGAGCCCTGCTGCTCGAGAACATCCACTCCGACGCGGCCTGGAACCTCAAGGATGCCGGGTGGGACGTCGAGCGCCTGGACCGCGCGCTCGGTGAGGACGAGCTGGTCGAGCGGCTGCAAGGGGTCTCGCTGCTCGGGCTGCGGTCCAACACGACGGTGACGGCAGAGGTGCTGGAGAGCGCCCCCGACCTGCTGGCCATCGGCGCGTTCTGCATCGGCACCAACCAGATCGACCTCGCGACGGCCGCCGAGCGCGGTGTGGCCGTGTTCAACGCGCCGTTCTCCAACACCCGCAGCGTCGTCGAGCTGGCGCTGTCCGAGATCATCGCCCTGACCCGACGGCTGACCGTCAAGGACCGCGACATGCACGCGGGCCGGTGGGACAAGTCCGCCACGGGCAGCCACGAGGTGCGCGGGCGGCGGCTGGGCATCGTCGGCTACGGCAACATCGGCAGTCAGCTTTCGGTGCTGGCCGAGGCACTCGGCATGTCCGTGCTGTTCTACGACTCCGCCGACAAGCTGGCGCTCGGCAACGCGCGGCGGTGCGGCAGCCTGGACGAGCTGCTGGCCGAGTCCGACGTCGTGACGCTGCACGTCGACGGACGCGTCAGCAACAGCAGCCTGTTCGGCGAGGAGCAGTTCGCCCGCATGCGCCCCGGCAGCGTGTTCCTCAACCTGTCACGGGGTTTCGTCGTAGACCACGGCGCGCTGCGGCGTCACGTCGAGAGCGGGCACATCTCCGGAGCGGCGGTGGACGTGTTCCCCGTCGAGCCGAAGAAGGCGGGCGAGGAGTTCGTCTCCGAGCTGCGCAACCTGCCCAACGTGATCCTCACGCCGCACGTCGGCGGCTCCACCGAGGAGGCGCAGCAGGACATCGGCCACTTCGTGTCGGGCAAGCTGCGCGACTACGCCGCGGAGGGCAACACCTCCCTGTCGGTCAACCTGCCCCCCGTCGCGCTGCCGCGGTCCGGGGGCCACCGGCTGCTGCACCTGCACGTCAACACCCCCGGCGTGCTGGCCACGGTCACGTCGATCCTCGCCTCGCACGGCATCAACATCGAGGGCCAGCTGCTGGCGACGCGCGGCTCGCTCGGCTACGTCGTCACGGACGTCGGCAGCACCGAGCTCGACGGCCTGCAGGACGACCTGCGCGCGATGCCCGAGACCGTACGGCTGCGGGTCCTGCCGTGAGCGGGCTGCCGCTGGAGCAGCTCCGGACAGCGGTCGGCGCCGAGCACGTCCTGGCGGAGCCCGACCTCACCGCGTCCTACGAGCGCGACTGGACCGGCCGCTTCGGCGCCCGGGCCGGCTGCGTCGTACGCCCTGCCGACACGGCTCAGGTCTCGGCGGTCGTGCGCGTGTGCGCCGAGGCCGGCGTGCCGGTCGTCGTGCAGGGCGGCAACACCGGTCTGGTCGGCGGGGCGGTCCCGGCCGGCGGCGAGGTGCTGCTCAGCCTCACCCGACTGACCGAGCTCGGCGAGGTCGACGCTGCCGCCGGCCAGGTCACCGCGGGCGCGGGCGTCACGCTCACGACGCTCCAGAAGCACGCCCGCGCAGCTGGTCTCGACTTCGGAGTGGACCTCGCCGCCCGCGACAGCGCCACGGTGGGCGGGCTGGTCGCCACCAACGCCGGTGGCATCCGCGTGCTGCGGTACGGCTCCATGCGCGCGCAGCTGCTCGGCGCCGAGGCGGTCCTCGCCGACGGGTCGGTCGTCAGCCGGATGGCCGGGCTGCTCAAGGACGGCACCGGCTACGACCTGGTGTCGCTGCTGGCAGGCAGCGAGGGGACCCTCGGCGTCGTGACGCGGGCGCGGCTGCGCCTGGTGCCGCGGCTCACCGCGCGCTGCGTCGCGCTGCTCGCGCTGCCGGACGCCGACAGCGCCATCGCGCTGCTGCCCGGCCTGCGCACCCGGCTGCCTCACCTGTCGGCCGCCGAGCTGCTGTTCGCCGACGGGCTCGCGCTGGTGCGCAAGCACGGGCACCTGCCCGCGCCGTTCCCGCAGGAGCACCCGGCCTACCTGCTGCTCGAGTGCGCCGACACGAGCGACCCCACCGACGACCTCGTCGAGGCGGTCAGCGAGGCGGAGGGGCTGCTCGACGCGACCGTGGCCACCGACGCCGCCGGCCAGCGCGCGCTGTGGGCCTACCGCGAGCAGCACACGGAGGCGATCAACGCCGAGGGCGTCCCGGTCAAGCTGGACGTGTCCGTGCCGACCGGTCGCCTGCCGGAGCTCACGGCCCGGCTCGGGCCGACCATCGCCGGAGTCGTCCCTGACGCACGCGCGATCGTCTTCGGGCACGTCAACGAAGGCAACCTGCACGTGAACGTCCTCGGTGCCGGGGATCTCGCCGAGCAGGTCACCGACGCGGTGCTGCGGCTGGTCGCCGAGCTCGAGGGCTCCATCAGCTCCGAGCACGGGGTCGGGCGGGCGAAGACCGCCTGGCTCGGCCTGTCCCGGTCCGCCACGGAGATCGCCGCCATGCGTGCGATCAAGACCGCGCTCGACCCGCAGGGGCTGCTCAACCGCGGCGTGCTCCTGGCCTGACGGCCCCTCGCCGAGGCCGCGGTCAGAGCGGACCGCGGCCGAGCTCGAGCAGCGCCAGCGCGATGGTCCCACCAGGTCGGCCGTGCGCCTGCCGCCAGCGGCCCACGACCTCGTTCTCGCGCGACTGCACGATGCGCGGGCCGCCGGCCGCACGTCGCGCCGACTGCACCGAGGCGCTCAGAGCGACGCGCTCGGCGACCAGCCGCACCAGCTCGGCGTCCAGCGCGTCGATGCGCTCGCGGCCGGCGCGTACGGCATCGCAGCGGGGGTCGTGCACGTCGTCCATGGGAGAGCCTCTCGGTCAGGAGTCCCGACCCCGGAGGCTGACCCGGGTCGAGGACCCGGGTCTGTCGTCTCAGCGCAGAGGCGCGACGGCGACCGGAGTCCGGTAGCCGTAGAAGAACCGCTGCGTCTGCACGCCCAGCAGGCTAGCCGACAGGCGAGGCCGCTGTCAGCCGGGCACAGGAACGGGGGCGCCGCCCGCAGGCACCGCCCCCGTCCGACCGTCTACTTCGTGAAGCGCTCGGACAGCGCGACGATCTCGTCGGTCGTCGACTGGGGGACGATGTAGCCGTCCCGCGCGGTGATCTCGTCCAGGTGCGCCTGCACGTCCTCGGCCGTCGGGGTCACGCCCTGGCCGGCGTACCAGCCCTGCGCCAGCCCCCAGAAGACGCTGGCGTAGCGGCCACCGGCGGCGGAGAAGGCGCCGTGCGTCGTCGTGCACGCCTCGCTCGACAGGTAGGTCACCATCGGCGTGACCAGCTCGGGAGCCAGGTAGTTCGCGAAGTCGCCGAGCAGCTCCTCGGTCATCCGCGTCTTGGCGACGGGCATGATGACGTTGGACAGGATGCCGGCGCGTGCTCCCTCGACCGCGATCGTGTTGGACAGCCCGACCAGCCCCATCTTTGCGGCCGAGTAGTTCGTCTGGCCGAAGTTGCCGAACGTCGCGTTGGACGCGGTGAAGACGAACCGGCCGTAGCCGTTCTGCTTCATGACGGCGAACGCCGGCTGGCTGACGTAGAAGGCGGCCTTGAGGTGGACGTCGATGATGGCGTCGAGGTCCTCCCAGGTGAGCTTGAGGAAGCTCTTGTCGCGCAGGAAGCCGGCGTTGTTGATGACGACGTCGACCTTGCCGAAGCTGTCGACCGCCGTGCGCACGACGCTGGCCCCTCCCTCGGGCGTCATGACGGAGTCGAAGTTGGGCACGGCGTGGCCGCCCTGAGCGGTGATCTCGTCGACCACCTTCTGCGCCGCGGTGTGGTCACCGCCCCTGCCCTCGACGCTCCCGCCCAGGTCGTTGACGACGACGGCGGCGCCGCGGGCGGCGAGCTCCAGCGCGTAGGTGCGGCCGAGGCCGCCACCGGCGCCGGTGACGACGGCCACTCGACCGTCGAAGGTGATGTCGGACACAGTCGTGCTCCTGCGGGTCGAGGGTGGGGTCGCGGTGGTCGTACGTGCACCGCAGACCATGGTGCGGTCACCCCAGGATGCCGGGCGCACCGCCCCGCAGAGCGGTCCTCGAGCACTGGTCGACTGTGACCTGCCTCATGCTGGGCCGCGTGATGCTCTCCGGTCCGAGGCTGGACCTGCACCCGCTTGCGCTGCCCGTCCTCGAGGCCCTGCTCGCCGGCGACCGTGGGCGTGCGCAGGCGCTGCTGCCGTTCGCCGTGCGGGCCGACAGCTTCGCGGGCGATGCGTACGTCATGAGGCTGCGACGCGACCAGCTGCGCGCCGATCCGTCCGAGCTGCCCTGGCTGTACCGCGCCGCCGTGCTCCGCTCCTCCGGTCGGGTGGTCGGCCGCGCCGGCTTCCACGCACCGCCGGACGCCGACGGGACCGTGGAGATCGGCTATCACGTGGCTGAGGCCGAGCGGCGCCAGGGCTTCGCGACCGAGATCGTGCGCACGCTGCTCGTCTGGGCCGCCCGGCAGGGCGCCCGGCGGTGCCTCGGGAGCACGGCCCCCGCCAACGTCGCCTCGCAGGCCGTCCTCGCCCGCTTCGGGTTCGTCCGCACGGGTGAGCAGATCGACGAGGTCGACGGGCTCGAGCTGGTGTTCACCGCGGACCTGCGGGGCTTTGCCGAGTCGGACGGACCCCCGCTACCATCCTCGACGGAAGCCGCAAGGCCTCCTGGAGGCGTCGCCTAGTCCGGTCTATGGCGCCGCACTGCTAATGCGGTTTGGGTCTCAAGCCCATCGGGAGTTCAAATCTCCCCGCCTCCGCCCCAGCGCCCGACGCCGAGACGCCGCTCACCCCGGGAAGAGCCCGGGGCCGGCGGAGGTTGACCATCGAGCGTGAGGTCACCCACGGACGCCGGCCGCGTCGCCGCGCTCGTCGGGCTGCTGTTCGGACTGGCCGGCATGGGCAGCGCGGCCGTGGCGGTGACCCTGCCCGCCATCGCGGACGACCTCGGCCTGTCCACCGGCGGCGCCTCGTGGATCATCAGCCTGTACGCCCTGATGCTCGCGGTGGCCACCGCCGTCTACGGCCGGGTCGCCGACCTCGCGGGCATCCGCCTGCCGCTGCTCGTGGGCGTCGTGCTCATGGCCGGCAGCGCGGTGCTGGGTGCGTTCGCCCCGACGTACGAGGTGCTGCTGGCCGCGCGGCTGCTGCAGGGGTCCGGCGCCGCCGCCGTACCGGTCCTCGGCATGGCGATCGTCAGCGCCCGCTACGACGGCAGCATCCGCACGAGCGCGCTCGGTCGGGTCGCCGGCACCGCCGCTGCCGTGAGCGCCCTCGGGCCGCTCGCCGGCGGGCTCGTCGAGGACGCGCTGAGCTGGCGCGCCGTCGTGGCGCTGCCCGCGCTGGGACTGCTCGTCGTGCCCGCCCTCTGGCGCGCCGTGCCGAGCGAGGGCACCGGTGCCCGCCTCGACCTGCTCGGCGCGGTGCTCGTCGCCGGGACCGCCTCCGGTCTGGTCCTGCTCGTGCAGTCGCCGTCGTCCGGTCTGGTGGTCGCCGTGGTGGGGGCCGTGCTGCTGGCCCTCGGTGTGCCGGCCGCCACGGTCTGGGTGCACCGGCGGCCGGAGGGCTTCCTGCCGCTGGCCGTCGTCCGCGAGCCGGTGGTCGTCCGCAGCGCGCTGGCCGCCTCCTGCGTCCCGGCCGCCTGGTTCGCGCTGCTGATCGCCGTCCCCGCCGTGCTGGCCCTGCGCGGATGGACGCCCCTCGAGGTCGGCCTGGCCCTCATCCCGAGCGCCGTCACGGGCTTCGTCGCGCCACGCCTCGCCAGCCCGCTGCTGGTCCGGCTGGGCGCCGCGAAGTCGCTCGTCGTGTCCGGCGGGACCGCCGCCGTCGCTCTGGGGCTCGCCGCCGCAGGTGCCGCGGCCGGCTCGGCCGTGCTGCTCGTCGGCGCCGTCGTGCTCGTGACGTTCGCGTTCGGGCTCGGGCAGCCCGCGCTGATGGCGGCGGTGGGCGACGCGGTGCCGGCCGACGTCCGGGGCGTCGCCCTCGGCATCGCCACCCTGGTGTTCCTCGTCGGCGGTGGCGTCGGGTCGGCCGTCGTGGGCGGCATCGGGGAGCTGGTCGGCATCGACCGCAGCCTGCTGCTGCTCGCGCTGCTGCCGATCGCCGGCGCGGTGGCGCTGGTGCCGACCCTGCGCGCGGAGCGCCTCGCGGCCTGACGCGTCGAGCGGCGGCTGGTCCGACCGGGCCGCTCTGCCGGACCGGTATGCTCTGTCCCCGTCGCTCCCGAGCGACGCGCGCTCGTAGCTCAACGGATAGAGCACTTGACTACGGATCAAGAGGTTGCAGGTTCGAATCCTGCCGAGCGCACACATAGTCGCAGGTCGGAGTAGGCGCAGCCGCTCACCGTCTTCGACGGGACCGCC
>CADCUE010000168.1 GCA_902805805.1 uncultured Frankineae bacterium
GCCCGGGAGAAGTCGAAGTAGATCTGCAGCGTGTAGGCCAGCACCCCGAGCCACACCACCGACGTGGTGAGCTGGTCCTCGGGCAGCGCGAAGACGGCGTCGGCCACCGGCGACAGGGCGTCCGCGACGACGACCTTCTTGGTCAGGCCGAGGGCGAAGCGCGGGAAGCCCGCCGCGAAGTCGTCCATCTTGTCGCGGTCGGTCTCGGGGAGCTGCTTGTCGATCTCGTGGTAGCGCACGATCGGACCGGCCACCAGCTGCGGGAACATCGCGATGTAGGTGGCGAACTGCACCGGGCTGCGCTGGGCGTGCCGGCTGTGGCGGTAGACGTCGACGATGTAGCTGATGTGGTGGAAGGTGAAGAAGGAGATGCCGATCGGCAGCGCGAGCTGCACCGCCGGCACGGCCGGCCCGTCGAGCAGCTCCGACACCGCGGCGGCCTGCTCCGCGGCGAAGCCGGCGTACTTCCACACCGCGAGGACCGCCAGGTCCGCGAGCACGGTGGCGACCAGCAGGGCCTTGCGGGCACCGGGCCGCGCGGTGAGCGGCGCGCTGTCCAGCGCGATCCCGCTGGCGAAGTTGACCAGCATGACGGCGAGCAGCCCGAGCACGAACGAGCCGCCGCCGAACGCGTACAGCCCGAGGCTCGCCACGGACACGAGGACGTTGCGGAACCGCCCCGGCAGCACCCAGTAGAGGAGCAGCAGACCCGGCAGGAAGTACCAGAGGAACAGCGGCGACGCGAAGGACATCGTGTTCCTCTGAGCAGGTGCAGGACCGTCCCAGGATAGGCGAGCCGATCAGTGCGCCCGGTCGCCGCCGAGGCCCTCGGGGTCGCACAGGTAGGGGTAGATGCCCTGCAGCGCCGGCTGCCAGGCGCTGTGCGAGGCGGCGATCGTCTCGAGCGCGCCCCTGCGCAGCCGCGAGCGCAGCTCGTAGTCCAGCACCGCCCGCTCGAGGCTGTCCACGAGCCCGTCCACCGTCCGCTTGGCGAGCAGGCTGTTGCGGCCGTCCTCGAGCACCCAGTGTCCCCACGGGTTGTCGAAGGCGACGACCGGGACGCCGCAGGCCATGAGCTCGAGCGGCAGGTACGACGGGTGCTTGCTGACGGTGAGGGCCATCCCCACGTCGCAGGTGCGGTACAGCTCGCCGGTCGCCCGGTAGTCGAGCAGCCCGTAGTGGTGCATGCCGCCGAAGCCGCCCTCGGGGACGGCCCAGGAGCCTGCGGTGACGATCCGCACGCGGTCGCCGAGGCGGTCCTTGAGCTCCTCGAGGGCCAGCGAGGCCAGCTCCCAGCAGTTGCGCCAGTGACCCGGCCGGGCGTAGACGAACACCGTCGCGGGGTCCACGGGCATCCGCTCGACGCGGCCCCGGGCGTGGAAGACGGTGGGGTCGACCGCGGGGGTGAAGGCCATGCCCTTGCCGGCGTAGTCCTCGGCGTAGACCTGCCGCAGGTTCTCGGTGTTGCACAGGCCGTAGAGCCCCAGCCGGTAGCTCTCCTCGGTCAGCGCGTACAGCGTGCTGGCCGGGTAGAACATCGGCTCGAAGTCCTGCACCAGGTAGAACTTCCGCTTCGCGTGCGGGAAGTGCGCGACGGCGTACGCCGTGACCCACAGCGTGGCGATCGCGACGTCGGCCTCGGGCACCTGCTCCAGCGACGCGCCCATCGAGCCGTCGTAGAACGAGATGGGCGCGTCGGCCAGCGACGGGAACGCCGCGGTGAGCGCCGAGCGGACGAAGTGGTCCGGCGGGCTGCCCCAGACGACGAAGCGGTTCTCCACCCCGTGCTCGCGCGCCAGCTGGTCGGCGATCCGCAGGGCCGTGTTGATGCCGCCGTAGAACGGGCTGTCGATGTCGGGGATGAACCAGTTGACGGTGCGGACCTCGAACGGCTCGGCGTTCGCGGCGTGCAGCGCCTCGACGGCCTTCTGGTCGATCGGCAGCGCCCGGCAGTTGTCGGCCAGCATCCGCGCCTCGGCCTCGTCGCTCCTCTGCCGGAAGACGTTGAACGGCCGGCCCAGCGGACCGCTGATGCGCTGCCCCGGGGTGGGCTCGGACGGGCCGCGGAGCCTCGGTGCACGGCTGCCGAGCGACAGGTTGGGCGAGAAGTAGGGGTCGCCGCCGAAGATCCACGGGTTGTAGCGCCAGTAGGACGTGAAGAAGTCCTCGAGCGGGACGTGCGTGCCCCGGGTCGCCGACTCGAGGTGGCGCAGCGCGGCGTACGGCGAGCAGACGTTGCGGTAGCCCTTGAGCACGGCGTCCAGGCCGATCGCCACGTCGCTGCCGCACAGCACGAAGCGCTCGTCGAAGCCGCCCAGCTCGTCGAAGACCTCGCGGCGCACCGCCAGGCAGGCGCCCGTGACGGCCAGGACGTTGCGGTACCACCCGGTCGGCCCCAGCAGGCTGGCCGAGCCGGGGGCCATGCCCTCGAAGACGTGGTCGGCGAAGCCGCCGAGCCCGAGCACCGCCCCCGCGTGCTGCAGCTCGCCGTCCGGGCCGATCAGCTGCAGCCCGGCGACCCCCGTCTCCGGGCGGCGTGCCCAGCCGACGATCTCGGTCATCCAGCCCGGGTCGAGGACCTCGGTGTCGTCGTTGAGGAAGACGAGGACCTCGCCGTCCCCCAGTGACGCGCCGAGGTTGTTGACGGCCGAGTAGTTGAACGGCGCGGTCCACCACTCGACGGTGAGGTCGAGCGGGCCCGCGTGCTCGGCGTACCAGCGGTCGTTGTCCTCGCTGCGGCCGCCGTTGTCGACGACCACGACGTCGAAGCCGCCGGGATAGCTGGTGCGCGCCAGGCTCGGCAGGCAGGTCGTGAGCATGGGGCGGTTGTGGCGGGTCGGGATGACCACCGTGACCCGAGGCCAGTCGTCGGCGTCGGAGTGCAGGGTGCGCACGCCCTGGCCGTCCGCGACGGCGGTCGCGGCGAGGCCCTTGCGGTCGAGGTGCTCCTGCACGGCCCGGACGCCGTCGGGCCCGACCTCGTCCTGGCGGCGGGTCACGTGAGCGAGCACGCGCGGCACCCGCGCGACGCGGTCAGCGGCGAGGTCGGCGCGCAGCAGCAGGTCCCACGTCAGCGCGTCGCCGAAGCCGTCGCGCACGCCGTCGACGTGCAGGAACCGGCTGCGGCGCACGGCGAAGCTCCGGCCGACGTAGTCGGCGCCGGTGAGCAGGTCGGGCGACCACGAGGGCCGGAAGCGGGGGTCGGTGCGCCGACCGTCCTCGAGGCGGTCGTCGTCCCACACGACGAGGTCCACGAGCGGGTCCCGGTGGGACGACAGAGCCACCTGGTAGAGGCACTCCGGGGCCAGCAGGTCGCCGGCGGGCAGCAGGACCACGAAGTCGGTCGCGGCGTTGGCGACCGCGGCGTTGACGGCCTCCGACAGCCTGCCGGTGTCGCCGGCCCAGGTCCGGACGTCCGGCGCTGCGCCCACCCAGTCGCGGGGCGCGGCGACGGCGATCGACCAGTGCTCCCAGCTCTGCGCGCGCACGCTGGCCGCGCTGCGGGCGACGGCGTCGGCGTCCTGCGGTCCGGCGGCGAGCACGACGACGAGGACCGACGGCTTCTGCGCGGCGGTGCGGGACAGCTCCCGCTGACCGGCGAGGCTGCCGCGGTCCGCGTCGTGCGCTCGACGCCACGACTCGTAGCTGGGCGCCTTGGGCTCGATCAGGCCCGGGATCGTCCAGGTCGCGCGCAGCCGGCGAGAGGTGTGGCGGACCTCCTTGGCGGTCAGCAGGGCCGCCTTGGCGACC
>CADCUE010000169.1 GCA_902805805.1 uncultured Frankineae bacterium
GGCGTGGGCGCCGACGGTGTAGCGGCCGTCGGCGGGAGGCGGGGAGAAGCCGAAGCCGGGCAGGTCGACGGCCTCGGCGTCGACCACACCGGCGAGCGCGCCCATGAGGTCGGTCCAGTTGGTGGCCGAGCCGCCGAGACCGTGCACGAACAGACCCGGCTCACCGCCGTCCGGCCCGCGCCGGACCCAGAGGTCGCCGACCTGCCGGCCGGGCCACTGCGGTCGTACGCCCTCGTGGGCAGGGAGCTCGCGCTCCGACAGGGTGACCGGGTGCTTCACGTCGTGCTCCTGTTCGCTGTCTGGCCGGGAGCCAGCTCGGCCCCCGACCGCACCAGCGTCGTCGATCCGCTGCCGACGGCGGTGAGCAGGTCGCCCTCGACGAGCACGCCGGACTGCTCGGGGATCCCGAGGACGGTGACGTCCGGCGGTACGACGGCCTCGACCGCCGCCGTCCAGTCGGGCCGGTCGCCGGTCCAGTGCGGCACGACCAGCAGGTCGGGCACGACGCCGAGGCCGCGCTCCACCCGCGCGCCGCCCTCCGGCAGGACCGTCCAGCCGCCGAGCACCATGGCGCCCGCGCTGGAGCCGCTCAGCACGCCGCCGGCCGCCAGCAGCTCGTGGAGCGCCTCGTCGACGCCGGTCGAGGTCAGGGCGTGCAGCAGCCGCGACGGCGACCCCCCAGGCAGCACGACCAGCCGGGCGCGCGACAGGGCGGCCAGGGCGGCCGCGCGGTCCTCGCGGGCGTCCGGCGCCGCCACGACGTCGGTCGCCCCGAGCGAGCGGAAGTGGCGTACGCCGTTCTCCGTCGCCGTGCGGTAGTCGCTGCCCGGAGTGCCCGCGAGGGCGCTGACGACGACGGGGCCGTCGGCCCGTCGCAGCAGCTCGGCGTCCATGTCGCGGCAGTCCGGGCCGAACTCCGCACCGCCCTGCAGGCAGACGGTGCCCGCGACGCGCGAGGTCGTGCTCAAGCCGACTTGCGGGCGCTGCGCTTGGCCGGCTTGTCGTCACCCTTGTCCGCCGCCTTGGCACCGGCCTTCTTGGCCGCCTTCTTGGCGGGGGCCTTCTTCGCGGGAGCCTTCTTCGCGGCCGGCTTCTCGGGCGCCTCGTCGGGCTCGTCGGCTGCAGCGGCGTCGGCCTTGCCGGCCGGGGCGCCCTTCTTGGCGGCCTCGACGCTCGCGCGCAGGGCGGCCATGAGGTCGACGACGGTGCCGGACGTCGGCTGGGTCTCCGTCGGCTGCACGACCTCGCGGCCCTCGACCTTGGCCTCGATGACGGCCTGCAGGGCCTCGCGGTACTCGTCCTTGTACTGGCTGGCGTCGAACTCGCCGGAGAGCGTGTCGATGAGGCTGCCCGCCATCGTCAGCTCCTGCGGCCGCACCTCGACGTCCTCGTCGAGGAAGCCGAAGTCGGGGGTGCGCACCTCGTCGGGCCACAGCATCGTCTCGAGCACGAAGACGCCGTCGCGCACGCGCAGCGCGGCCAGCGACTCGCGGTTGCGCAGGGCGACCTTGACGACGGCGACCTTGCCGGACTCCTCGAGCGCGTCGCGCAGCAGGACGTACGGCTTGACGCCGGCCTTGTCGGGCTCGAGGTAGTAGCTCTTCTCGAAGAAGATCGGGTCGAGCTCCTCGAGGGGGACGAACTGCAGGACGTCGATCGCCCGGTTGGTCGTGAGGGGCAGGTCCTTGAAGTCCTCGTCGGTCAGGACGACCGTCTCGCCGCTGGACAGCTCGTAGCCCTTGGCGATGTCGCCGTAGGACACCTCCTCGCCGTCGACGGCGGCCACCCGCTTGTACTTGATGCGGCTGCCGTCCGAGCGCCGGACCTGGTGGAAGGACACGTCCTTCTGCTCGGTCGCGCTGTAGAGCTTCACCGGGATCGTGACCAGCCCGAAGCTGATGGCGCCCTTCCAGATCGACCTCACGGCGCCTCCCTACCCGAGCCCCGCCGGGCCACCCGACCGGCGTCGGACAGCGTACGGCGAAGATCAGCCGCGGAGAAGCGGCCGGTCGGCGGCGACCCGGACCGGGGCTGCCGACTCGAAGCGGCCCAGCCCGAGCGCCCCGGCCAGGGCGAGCACGAAGCCCACCACCGCCACCGGGACCAGGCCGGCGCGCACGCTGTCACCGAGGAACAGGCCCACGACCGCGGGCACGACGGTCTGGGTGATCACCATGGCCGCCGTCGCCGTCGTCACCGAGCCGCGCTGCATGGCGGCCGAGTAGACGAAGTACGCCGTCCCGCCGGCGAGGACCAGGACGTACGGCAGCGGCGAGCTCAGCAGAGCGAGCCCCATCTCGGGCAGCAGCCGGGCGCACACCGCCACGACGCCGAAGCCCGTCCCGGCGAGCAGACCGAGCAGCACCGTGCCCGCCGCACCCGGCACGCGGCGCACGGCGACCGCCGTGGCCGTCACGAGCACGACCGCGGCGAGCAGCAGCAGCGGCGCGCGGGACCCGACCGGCGAGGCGGCGCCCTCCGTCGCGGTCGGCGCGAGCAGCACCAGCCCCAGGACCACGAGGCCGACCGCGGCCCACTGGCCCCGGCCGAGCCGCACGCCGAACACGCGCACCGACAGCAGCGCGGTGACCGCGACGCTGCCGGCGATGACGGCCTGCACCAGGAACAGCGGCAGGCTCTGCAGCGCGATGATGTGCAGGACGAACCCCAGGCCGTTGAGCGCGAGCGCGGCGAGGAAGACCTTCTGCCGGGCGAGCCGGAGCATCAGCCGGGGGTCGAGGACCCCGACGTCCGCGGCGCGCGAGGTGGCCAGCGCCTGCAGGACGGCGGCGACGCCGAACAGCGCCATGGCGCCGAGGGCGCACAGCACGGCGAGGATCATGGCCGGGCGGTCATCGGGAGGAGCCGGGGGTCACACGCCCTCGAGCGCCCGGGCGGGGACCGGTGCGTCGCGACGGGCGCTGCGCCGCCGGTGCTCCAGGTACAGGCTCAGACCGCAGTAGTAGACGATGTAGGACAGCGAGATGCCGAGCAGCAGCGGGTCCGGCGACGGCAGCTGGGCGACGATGACGCCGTAGAGCACCAGCCACACCGCGGAGAAGACCAGGGTCGGGGTGCGCAGCACCAGCATCCGCGACGGGTAGATGTAGCCGACCGGCACGAGCACGAGCAGGGAGCACACCACCACGATCGTCGAGACGACGGCCGGCCGCAGGTCCATCGCGATCGCGTAGAACGCCACGACGTTCCAGTAGCTGGGGAAACCGAGGAAGAAGTGGTCGTCGGTCTTGGCGTCGACCCGGCAGAACTGGTAGCTCGAGGCGACGAGCGGCAGCGCCGCGACGACGGTGCCGGCGTTGCCCCCGGGCAGGAAGCCGCTCTGCAGGAGCAGCACCATCGGCGCGAAGACGTACGTCAGGTAGTCGACGATGTTGTCGAGCAGCGCCCCGTCGAACCAGGGCAGCCGCTCCTTGACGTCGTAGCGCCGGGCGAGCATGCCGTCGGTGCCGTCGATGACCAGCGCGGCGAGCCCGAGCCACAGCGCGCGGGCGACGTTGCCCTCGACGGCCGCCAGCACGATGAGCAGAGCGAGCACCGCACCGGTGGCGGTGTAGCCGTGCACGACCCAGCTGCGCAGCCCGGACCACGACCAGGTGGATGTCATCGCGTCGGTCCGGTCCTCGGGGCTGGGGGCAACGGCGGCAGCCCCGATGGTGCACCGGGGGTTCCTCAACTGTGCCCCACGCCGGGCTCGGCACGCAGGAACCGAGGCAATTCCCGGTGCCGGCCGCGCCCGGGCCGAGGTGGGTAGGAGGTCGACGTGCCCCCTGAGCGACGCGTCCCCGCCGGCTCCCGGGGCGGCCGGGCTGCCGCCCGCACCCGCACCGACCTCTCGGCGGACGGCCGGGCACCGCTGCCCCGGGACGTGCGTCCCATGCTGGCGACGACCGGGCCGCTGCCCGTCGACGACGACGGCTGGGCCTACGAGGTCAAGTGGGACGGGGTGCGGGCGCTGGTCGCCGTGGAGGGCGGTCGGCTGACCGTGACCTCCCGCAACGGCAACGACGTGACCGGGTCCTACCCGGAGCTGCACGGTCTCGGGCTGTCGCTGGGCTCGACGCCGGTCCTGCTCGACGGCGAGGTCGTCGCCTTCGACGCCGAGGGCCGCACCGACTTCGGTCGACTGCAGTCACGGATGCACGTGGCCCGTCCCGGCGCTGCCCTGCGGCGCTCGACGCCGGTGCAGCTGCTGCTGTTCGACGTGCTCCACCTGGCGGGCGCGTCGCTGCTCGAGCGCAGCTACGACGAGCGCCGGGCGGCGCTCGAGGGCCTGGAGCTGCAGGGCGAGCACTGGTCGGTGCCGCCGGCCTTCTTCGGCGACGGCGCCGCGGTGCTCGAGGCGACCAGGGCCCAGCGGCTGGAGGGGGTCGTCGCGAAGAAGCGCAGCTCGAGCTACACGCCCGGCCGCCGCAGCGACTGCTGGCTCAAGGTCAAGCACGTCTCCCGGACCTCCGCGGTCGTCGCCGGCTGGAAGCCGGGCGAGGGCGGACGGTCCGGACGCATCGGCTCGCTGCTGCTGGGCGTGCACGGCGAGCGCGGCCTGGAGTTCGCCGGGCACGTGGGGACCGGCTTCAGCGCCGCCGAGCTGGTGTCGCTCGGCCGCCGGCTCGAGCCCCTGCGCCGCGCGAGCTCCCCGTACGCCACCGAGGTCCCGCGCGAGCACGCCCGCACTGCGGTGTGGGTCGAGCCCGAGCTCGTGGCCGAGGTCGAGTACACCGAGTGGACGCGCGACGGCCGGCTGCGCCACCCGTCGTACAAGGGGCTGCGCGACGACGTGCCGCCGCAGGACGTCGTCCGCGAGGACGTCCCGGGAAGGGCGGAGCAGTGAGCACGAAGATCGCCGTGGACGTGGGCGGCCGGCAGGTCGTCCTGTCCAACCTCGAGAAGGTGCTCTACCCGTCGGTCGGCTTCACCAAGGCGCAGGTGCTCGACTACTACACCCGCATCGCCCCGGTGCTCCTGCCGCACCTGGCCGAGCGCGCCCTGACGCGCAAGCGCTACCCCGACGGGGTGGAGGGGCAGGTCTTCTTCGAGAAGAACGCTCCGCGCGGCACCCCGGAGTGGGTGCGGACGGTGGACCTGCCCTCGCCGGGGTCGAGCAAGGGCCGCGAGCGCATCGACTACGTCGTCGTCGACGACCTCGCCGCGCTCGTGTGGACCGCGAACCTCGCCAGCCTCGAGCTGCACACGCACATGTGGCGGGTCGACCGCGACTCCCCCGACCTGCTGGTCTTCGACCTCGACCCCGGCCCGCCGGCCACCGTCGTCGACTGCTGCCGCGTCGCCGACCTGCTGCGCCCGCTGCTGGAGGCCGACGGCCTCGAGCCGCTCGCCAAGACCTCGGGCAGCAAGGGGCTGCAGCTCTACACCCGCGCCGACGACTTCTCCTCCAGCGAGCAGACGTCGGCGTACGCCAAGGGCCTCGCGCAGCGGCTGGAGAAGGAGCACCCGGACCTCGTCGTCCACCGGATGACGAAGTCCCTGCGCGACGGCAAGGTGCTCGTCGACTGGTCGCAGAACAGCGCGGCCAAGACGACGGTGTCGGTCTACAGCCTGCGGGCCCGCGACCGCCCGACCGTGTCGACGCCGGTCACCTGGGACGAGGTGTCGGCGTGCGTGACGCCCGAGGACCTGGTGTTCACCAGCGACGACGTCCTGGCCCGGGTCGAGCGGCACGGCGACCTGTTCGGGGCCCTGCTCGACTGACGCCGGGCGTCGGGTGCAGGCTGGGCGCTGGACCGCCCGGCACCGGGTACGGGGCGGACCACCTGCAGCCCCACGCCCGCGCGACGAGGAGAAGACGTGACCGGAGTGCCCGCCGACCGGCTGAGCGACGAGGACCTGGAACGCGAGCTCAAGCACCTCCACGAGACGCGGCACGACACGTTCCTGCACGGCAGCGAGGACGCGCTGCAGTTCCACACGCTGCGCACGACCGAGCTCGAGGACGACTACCTGCGCCGCAACCCCGACCGGGTCATCGACGCGCGGCGCACGCGGCACGGCTCGCGCGAGCTCTCCGGGCAGGACACGTGAACCGGGAGCCGGGGACCGACGCAGCGGTGGAGGCGCCCGTGGAGGACAGGGTCGAGCAGGGCACGCCGCCGGCGGCGGACCCGGGTGTCGAGGTGCCGCTGGAGGCGGTCGACGCCGACGTCGTGGAGCAGGCTGCCGAGACCGCGCCGGGCTCGTACACCGAGACGCGGGACCTGCCGCTCGAGGCGGACCCGGCCGACGTCGCGGAGCAGGGCGCCGGTGTGGAGCTCGACGAGGACGAGCGCCGTTAGGGTCGGCCCATGACCACGGCGGAGGACGACCGCAGCCCCGTGCCGCGCGGGGTCCGCCTGGCTCGCCCGGCGCGGCGCAAGCAGCTGCTCGGCGCCGCCCAGGAGCTGTTCGTGGCGCACGGCTACCACGCGGCGGCCATGGACGACATCGCCGAGCGCGCCGGCGTCAGCAAGCCGGTCCTGTACCAGCACTTCCCGAGCAAGCTGGAGCTGTACTGCGCGCTGCTCGACCAGAACGCCGAGCACCTGCTGCGCAGGGTCCGGGCGGCTCTGGCCTCGACCACCGACAACCACTCGCGCGTCGCCGCGTCGGTCGCGGCCTACTTCGACTTCGTCGACGGGGAGGGCACCGACGTCGAGGGCGCCTTCCGGCTGGTGTTCGAGAGCGACCTGCGCAACGACCCGGCCGTGCGCGAGCGGGTCGAGCGCATGACGCGGGGCTGCGCGGACGCCATCGCCGAGACGATCGCGCACGACACCGGCTACCGCGCCGAGGAGGCGCAGCTGCTGTCGATCGGCCTGACCGGGCTGATGGAGGTCAGCGCCCGCTGGTGGCTGACCTCTCCGGACCGCATCCCCAAGGAGCGCGCCGTCGAGCTGCTGCTCGGTCTCGCCTGGCGCGGCATCTCCGGATCGCCGCGCGCCGTCTGACCCGCCGCGCCGCTCCCGCCCGGCCGGTTCTGCCCACGGCGTACGCCCGCGCCGCCTGCAGGTCCACGCACTAGCGTGGTCTCTCGTCCGCCCTCCGACGAGAAGGAGCCTCCGTGGAGGTCAAGATCGGCGTCCAGTTCGCCCCGCGCGAGCTCAGCCTCGAGAGCAGCCAGTCCGCCGAGGAGGTCGCTCAGGCGGTCGCCGACGCGCTCAAGGCCGACCTCGGGGTGCTCACCCTCGTGGACGAGAAGGGACGTCGGGTCCTCGTGCCGGCCGACAAGCTCGCCTACGTCGAGATCGCCGAGAACGAGCAGCGGCGCGTGGGCTTCGGCGCGCTCTAGAGACGTCAGCCGGCCGCCCGGACGGGACACCCGACGCCGGTCGAGCGGCCGGGCCGTCGTTCGTCCGGCGAGCGGGCCGTCACCCGGTCGGATGACAAGCAGGTGACGACGCGCACCACAGGTTCGGCGATGGCGCAAGCGGGGCACTAGACCCAGTGATCGGGCGTCCTGGCCCGCACATCGGAGGAGGAACCCCGTGGGCATCATCGTACTTCTGATCATCGGCGCCGTTGCCGGCTTCCTGGCCCGGGCGATCGTGCCCGGCAAGGACAGCATGGGCATCGTCCCCACCATCGTCCTCGGCATCGTCGGCTCGTTCATCGGCGGCTTCCTCGGCGCGATCCTGTTCGGCAAGGACGCGATCGAGGGCCTGCTGCAGCCGAGCGGGCTGATCGGGTCGGTCATCGGCGCGATCATCGCGCTCGTGGTCTACAACGCCATGACCGGGCGCAAGGGCCGCACGCACACCCGCTCGCGCGTCTAGTCGCACCGCTCGCTCCGAAGGCCGGTCCCCCCACGGGGCCGGCCTTCGTCGTGCTCAGGAGGGCTGCAGCCCGAGCGCCTTCATCCGGGCGGTGTGGTTGTCGGTCAGCCGCGACAGCAGGCGGGCGATGCCGGCGAGGTCGCCGCTGCCGCCGACGAGCAGCTCGGTGAGCGCGTCGCGCTCGACGGCGACCCGTTGCGCCTGCAGCAGCGCCTCGCCGACCAGGCGGCGGGCCCACAGCGCCAGCCGGCCGGCGACGGCCGGGTCGCGGGCGGTCGCCTCGCGGACCTTGGCCACCGCGAACGACGCCTGGCCCGTGTCGGCCAGCGTCTCGAGGATGAGGTCGCGCGTGGCGGCGTCCTGCACGAAGGCGGCGACCTCGCGGTAGAAGTCCGTCGCCAGGCCGTCGCCGACGTACGCCTTGATGATGCTCTCGAGCCAGTCGTTGGGGGGCGTCAGGTCGTGGAAGCCGTTCACCGGCGCGACGAACGGCCGCATCGCCTCCTCCGGGTCGACGCCCGCCGCGCGCAGGTGCTCGTACAGCGTCCGGTAGTGCTCGAACTCGGCTGCGGCCATGCTCGCCAGGGCGTGCTTGTCCGCGATCGTCGGCGCCAGCCGGGCGTCCGTGGCCAGGCGCTCGAAGGCCGTCAGCTCGCCGTACGCGAGCACCCCGAGCAGGTCGACGGTCGCCGGGTCGAGGGCGGCGGTCGGGAAGGAGCTCATGGCAGCGATCCTGCCGTACACCGGCCTGGTCGACCGGCCCGGTAGGATCGGTCGCAGAGGAGTGGCGCTCGCCGCTCCGGACCCGTGTGCGCGGACCGCTCTTCACCCGCGGCGCGCCGGTCGACCAGCCCGCCGTCCCCGGACGCGGCGCCGTCGCCCGCTGCGAGCCCGCTCCCGTCGTCGGTCGGCGCGACGTACGAGAGGCACGACGCTGACCACTCCCGCGAACACCCCCGACGCACCCGTCCCGAACGGCTTCGCCGCGCTCGGCGCCCTGCCCGAGACGGTGCAGGCCCTGGAGCAGATGGGCATCACCGCGCCGTTCGCCATCCAGACCATGACCCTGCCGATCGCCCTCGGCGGCCACGACCTCATCGGCCAGGCGCGCACCGGCACCGGCAAGACGCTGGGCTTCGGCGTGCCGCTGCTGCAGCGCATCGTCAGCGTCGGCGAGGGCGGTCCCGAGGGGCGGGCCGGAGTGCCGCAGGCGCTCGTCGTGGTGCCGACGCGCGAGCTCGCCGTCCAGGTGTCCAAGGACCTCGAGAACGCCGGCCGGGTCCGGTCGGTCCGGGTCGTCACGATCTACGGCGGACGCGCGTTCGAGCCGCAGGTCGAGACGCTGCGCAAGGGCGTGGACGTCGTCGTCGGCACCCCCGGGCGGCTGCTCGACCTGGCCCGTCAGGGTCACCTCGACCTGTCGGCCGTGCGGGTGCTGGTGCTCGACGAGGCCGACGAGATGCTCGACCTCGGCTTCCTGCCCGACGTCGAGCGCATCCTCGAGCAGCTGCCGACCGAGCGGCAGACGATGCTGTTCTCGGCGACGATGCCCGGGCCGGTCGTGACGATGGCGCGCCGCTTCATGCGCCAGCCCACGCACATCCGGGCCGAGGAGCCGGACGAGAAGCGGACCGTCCCGAACACCAAGATCTTCGCCTACCGGGCGCACTCGATGGACAAGGGCGAGGTGCTCGCGCGCCTCCTGCAGGCCGAGGGGCGCGGTCTGACGATGGTGTTCTGCCGCACCAAGCGCACCTGCGACAAGGTGGCCGGCGACATGGCCGACCGCGGCTTCGCGGCGGCTGCGGTGCACGGCGACCTCGGGCAGGGCGCTCGCGAGCAGGCGCTGCGGGCGTTCCGCTCCGGCAAGATCGACGTCCTCGTCGCGACGGACGTCGCCGCCCGCGGCATCGACG
>CADCUE010000170.1 GCA_902805805.1 uncultured Frankineae bacterium
GGATGCCGAGCTTGTCGTAGGTGTTCTTGATGTCCTCGGGCAGGTCCTCCCAGCTGGTGGCCTGCTTCTCCGTGGACCGCACGAAGTACTTGATGTTGTCGAAGTCGATGCCCGACAGGTCCGAGCCCCAGGTCGGCATGGGCTTCTTCGAGAACAGCTTGAGGCCCTTGAGCCGCAGGTCGAGCATCCACTGCGGCTCGGACTTGAGCACCGAGATGTTGCGCACGACGCCGTCGTTGATGCCGCGCACGGCGGTGGAGCCGGCGACGTCGCTGTCGGCCCAGCCGAACTTGTAGGAGCCGAGGCTCTCGATCGTCTGGTCCTGGGTGGTCGTCATCGCGTCGCCTTCGCTGTTGCAGGGGTGACAGGTGCAGGGATGTACGTGGTGCAGACGCCGTCGCCGTGGGCGATGGTCGCCAGTCGCTGGACGTGCACGTCGAGCAGGCGCCCGAGGGCCGCCGTCTCGGCGTCGCAGAGCTGGGGGAACTGCGCCGAGACGTGCCGCACGGGGCAGTGGTGCTGGCAGAGCTGGACGCCGATCCCCTGGTCGGACGTCGTCGCGGCGTAGCCGTCGTCGGACAGCGCCTCGGCGAGCGCCGCCGGGCGGTCCGCCACCGGGACCTCGCGCAGCCGGTCGGCGTAGCGGTCCTCGAGCTCGGCGCCGCGGGCCTGCGCGAAGCGCTCGACCGCCGCGTCGCCGCCGACCTCTGCCAGGAAGCGCAGAGCGCCGGCGGCCAGGTCGTCGTACGCCGCGGGACCGTCGGCGTGACCGGCATCCGTCAGGGCGTACAGCCGAGCCGGGCGGCCACGGCCGCGCAGTCCGCGCGGGCGCGCCTCACGGGTGGTCACGGTGCCGTCGGCGAGCAGTGCGTCGAGGTGCTTGCGCACGGCGGCCGGCGACAGGCCGAGCCGCTCCCCGAGCGCCGCCGCGGTCGACGGGCCCAGCGCGAGCAGGCTGGCGTGGACGCGCTCACGCGTCCCGCCGGCCGGTGCTGCGAGCTCTGCCACGTTTTTCACAACGCCAGTGTCACGTAAATGCGTCCCCACGTCGAACGGGGCCCTGTCGCGCCCCGCGTGACCTGCCCCACGAAGGGCAGCCTCACCTGAGCCGCCGACGGGGCCGCCCGCTGCTTCTCAGCCCCGCTGCGGACGCTCCACCGTCCACTTGCGGCAGACCACGCACCGGTCCCCCGTGCTTTCCCTCCACGGGGGGCGAGGTGGACGGTGGCCCGTCCGCGCAGGCGAGCGCACCGGCCCGACCGTAGGCTGACCGTCGTGACGGCCTCCGCCCCCGCCCTGTCGGTGACGGGGCTGGTCAAGCGCTACGGCGGCCGGGCCGTCGTCGACGGGCTGACGTTCTCGGTCCGCCCCGGCACCGTGCTGGCCCTGCTCGGGCCGAACGGCGCGGGCAAGAGCACCACGGTGGAGGTCTGCGAGGGCTTCCGCAGCGCGGACGAGGGCGAGGTGCAGGTCCTCGGGCGACCGCCGCGGGACCCGTCCCTGCGTCCGCGCGTCGGCGTCATGCCGCAGACCGGTGGCGCCTACCCCGGCCTGCGCTGCGGGGAGATGCTGCGGCTCGTCGCGTCCTACGCCGCGCACCCCCTGGACGCGGACGACCTGCTGGCGCGGCTCGGACTGGTCGACGTCGCCCGCACGGCCTACCGCCGGCTGTCCGGCGGGCAGCAGCAGCGGCTGTCGCTGGCGCTCGCCGTCGTCGGACGCCCCGAGCTGGTCTTCCTCGACGAGCCGACCGCCGGGCTGGACCCGCAGGCCCGGCACGCGACCTGGGAGCTGGTCGAGGCGCTGCGCGCCGACGGCGTCACGGTGGTCCTGACCACCCACCTGCTCGACGAGGCCGAGCGGCTGGCCGACGACGTGGTGATCGTCGACCACGGACGGGTCGTCGCCGCCGGCTCGGTCGAGGAGCTGACCGCCTCGCAGGCGACCGGGCAGCTGCGGTTCCGGGCCACGCCCGGGCTGGACCTGGACCAGCTGCTGCTGGCCCTGCCGGCCGGCTGCGCGGCCAAGGAGTCGCCGGCCGGCGCGTACGTCGTCGAAGGACCGCACGGCGCGCCGATCGACCCGCAGATCCTCGCCACGGTGACGGCCTGGTGCGCCGGCTCGGGGGCGCTGGCCCGCGACCTGCGCATCGACCGGCGCACCCTCGAGGACGTGTTCCTCGACCTCACCGGCCGGCAGCTGCGGCCGTGAGCTGGGCTCCCGGGTCCCTCGCCCCCCGTCCCGGCGCGGCGCCGCTGGGCCGGATGCTCGCCGCCCAGACCGCCGCAGAGCTCAAGCTGGTGCTGCGCAACGGCGAGCAGGTGCTGCTCAGCCTGGTGATCCCGCTCGCGCTGGTCGTGCTGCTCGTGACCGTCCCCTTCATCGCGCTGGACGGCGCGCCCGACGCCTCGCGGGCCGACTTCTTCGTCCCCGGCGTGCTGGCGCTCGCCGTCATGTCGGCCGCCTTCACCGGCCAGGCGATCGCGGTCGGCTTCGAGCGGCAGTACGGCGTGCTCAAGCGGCTCGGCGCGACCCCCCTGCCCCGCTCCGTGCTGCTGGCGGCCAAGACGCTGTCGGTCCTGGTCGTCGAGGTGCTGCAGGTCGCACTGCTGTGCGCCGTCGGCCTCGCCCTGGGGTGGGACCCGCAGGGCTCGCCGCTGGCGGTGCTCGTGCTCGTCGTCGTGGGCACCGCCGCCTTCTCCGGCCTCGGGCTGCTGCTCGGCGGCACGATGCGCGGGCTGACGACGCTGGCCGCGGCCAACCTGCTGTGGTTCCTGCTGCTGGTGCTCGGGGGGGTGCTGTTCCCCCTGTCGGCGTTCGGCGCGGCCGAGCCGGTGCTGCAGCTGCTGCCGACGGCGGCGCTGTCGACCGGGCTGCGCGAGGTGCTGCAGGACGGCGGGACCGCCGTGCGCGAGGCGCTGGTGCTCGTCGTCTGGGCGGTCGTGTCCCTCACCGCGGCCAGCCGCGCCTTCCGCTGGGAGTAGGCGGGACGCCCGGCCCCTGCCGGCAGGTCCGGTGACGTGCACCGCCGTACGCTGGGAGGCGTGCCGAGCCGCCCGTCCCCACGCACCGTCCGCCGGCTGGCACTCGCGAGCGTCGTCGCCAACAGCGCCATCGTCGTCACCGGCGGCGCGGTCCGGCTGACCGCGTCCGGCCTGGGCTGCCCGACGTGGCCCCGCTGCACGGCGACGACCTACACGCCGACGGCGGAGTACGCCGTCCACGGCGTCATCGAGTTCGGCAACCGGCTGCTGACCTTCGTGCTGACGGCCGTCGTCGCCGCCTGCCTGGTGGCGGTGTGGCGCCAGCGGCCCGTCCGCCCCGGCATGCGGGCGCTGGCGGTCGCCGTCTTCCTCGGCATCCCGGCGCAGGCGCTGCTCGGCGGGGTCACGGTCCTCACCGGCCTGAACCCGTGGACCGTCATGGCCCACTTCCTGCTGTCGATGGTGCTCATCGGCCTCGCGGCCGCGCTGCACCAGCGCGCCCGGGAGGGCGACCTGCCCCCGCGGCCGCTGGTCGCGGCCCCCCTGCGATCGCTGGCGGGCATCCTGCTCGCGCTCGTCGCGGCGACGCTGGTCCTCGGCACCGTCGTCACGGGCAGCGGCCCCCACTCCGGCGACCCGGAAGCCGGCCGCACCGGGCTGGACCCCGCCGCGATGAGCCAGCTGCACGCCGACGCCGTCTTCCTGCTCGTCGGGGTGACGCTCGCCTTCTGGCTGGCGCTCAAGGCGACGGGCGGCCCGTCACGGCCGATGGGCGTCCTGCTCGCCGTCGAGCTCGCGCAGGGCACCGTCGGCTTCGTGCAGTACTGGACCGACCTGCCCGTCCTGCTCGTCGGGTTCCACCTCGTCGGCGCCTGCCTCGTGCTCGTCACCGCCGTCCAGGCCGTCCTCGCCCTCCGGGACCGCGGTCCGGTCGGCGCCGCGCCGGAGCCGGCCCCCGCCGCCCGCGAGCTCACCCCGGCCTGAGCGTCAGATCCGGCGGGAGCCCGGGGCGTCCAGCCGGGACGCCTCCTGGCGCTGCGTGGGCAGCCCGGACACCTCCGGCCCGCTCAGCGGCGACGGCTCCACCCGCAGCAGCCGCGCCAGCCAGACCGGCAGCCACCAGTTCCACCGGCCGAACAGGCTGACCATCGCCGGCACGAGCAGGGCACGCACCAGGGTCGCGTCGATGAGGATGCCGACGCCGAGCGCCGTGCCGAGGACCTTGATGTCGGTCCCGGGCGCCGACGCGAGCGCCGCGAAGGCGAAGAACAGGATCAGCGCCGCGGACGTGACCAGCCGGCCGGTGCGCCCGAGTCCGGTCACGACGGCCGCCGAGGTGGAGCCGGTCGCGTCGTACTCCTCCCGCATGCGGGCCAGGATGAAGACCTCGTAGTCCATCGACAGGCCGAACAGGAAGGCGAAGATCAGCACCGGCAGCCAGAACGTGATGGCGCCGGTCGGCGACACGTCGAAGACCGCGTCGGAGCCGTGGCCCTGCTGCCAGAAGTAGACGACCGCGCCGAAGACCGCCGCCAGCGAGATCAGGTTGAGCAGGACCGCCTTGAGCGGCAGCAGCACCGACCGGAACGTCCGCACCAGCAGCACGAAGGTGATGACCGAGATGAGCAGCAGGACGTACGGGAACCTGTCGTAGACGGCGCTGCTGTAGTCCTCGACCGTCGGACCGGCTCCGGTCAGGCCGACGTCGCCGTCGACGGCGGCCTCGACGGCCGAGCGGACCGCCGCCACGACCGCGGTCCCGTCGCTGTCGACCGTCTCCCGCTCGGGCAGGACGTCGACGAGCGAGACGCCGCCGCGCGGCTCGGACTCGACCGCGGCGAAGACACCGTCGACGTCCCGGGCGGCCTGCGCAGCGGCCTGCGCCTCGTCCGCCGGCACGAGCACGGTGATCGGCGTGAGGACGCCCGGCGCGACGCCGACGTCGCGCAGGTCGGCGAGCGCGTCGTACGCGGGGCCGCTGCGCGACAGCGAGGCCAGGTCGGACTGGCCGATCCGCAGGTCGAAGACCGGCAGCACGAGAGCGCCGAGGGCGACCAGCGCGACGCCCGCGGCCACGAAGCGGCGGCGGACGATGAGCCGCGCCCAGGCCGACCAGCCGCGGGCGGCGTCGCCCTCCTTGCGGATGCGCGGCCAGTCGACACGGGGGCCGATGCCGCCGAGGATCGCGGGCAGCAGCGTCAGGACGACGGCCACGCTCACGAGCGGGATGAGCATCCCGCCCAGGCCCATGGACTGCAGGAACGGCACCGGCACGACGAGCAGCGCCACCAGGCTGATGGCCACGGTCACGCCGCTGGCCAGCACCGCGTGACCGGCCGTGCGCACGGCCGTCACCACCGCGGTGTGGTTGTCGTGGCCGTGCGCCCGCTCCTCGCGCCACCGCGAGACGACGAGCAGCGAGTAGTCGATCGCGACGCCCAGACCGATCAGGGAGACGAGGAACTGCACCACGAAGCTGACGTCGGTCACGTAGGTCAGCCCGAGCACCAGCAGGAACGTCGTGAGGATGGACACGGCCGCGACGACCATCGGCACGAGGGCGAGGAACGACGCGAAGACGAACACCAGGACGGCCAGCGCTCCGGTGGCGCCGACGAGCGTCTCGACCAGCACGCTCGGCCCCTCCGTCTCGCCGCCGGCCGAGAGCAGCCCGTACGACGTCAGACCGGCCTCGAAGCCGGCCGCCGCCGCGGCCTGCTCGAGCACCGGCTCGAGCTGCAGGGCCGTCCCCGGTTCGAAGCCGACCGGGAGCGGGCCCTGCACGAGGGCGTACGTCGTGCGCCCGTCGTCGCCGACGAAGCGCTCGTCGCCGCTGCTCGCGAGGTCGGTGACCCGCACCCCGGGCACCTGCGTGCGGACCGCCTCGAAGACGGCCGCGACCTCGTCCCGCTGCTCCTCCACCGTCGTGCCCTCGGGCACCGTGAGCACCGGGACGTAGGTGTCGAAGGTGCTCGTGCCGTACGCCTGCTCGACGTCGACCTCGGTCTCGTAGCCGGGCTGTCCGGGCAGCGAGAAGTCGAAGGTCAGCCGGTCGGCGACCCGGCCCGCGGCGACGCCACCCGCGAGGAGCACCACGGCCCAGGCCAGCACGACGAGCCTGCGATGGCGCAGGACGATCTCGGCCAAGCGTTCCACGGCGGTCCCCCGGACGGTCTGAGCTCCGCCGCGGCGGGCCGCCGATCACGGTAGACGTGTCCGCAGCCCTCCGCCTCCCGGTTCCGGTGACGGGACGGTGAACTCTCAGACGAGCTGGTCCACCGCCACGGCGAGGAACAGCAGCGCCAGGTAGGTGATCGACCAGTGGAACAGCCGCATCGGCGAGACGTCCGCCCCGGCCTTGGTGCGGCCGTGCAGCCGGTGGGCCTCGCGCAGGAACGCCCCGCCCAGCAGGACGGCCGCGGCGGCGTAGAGCGGACCGGAAGGGCCGGCGACGAGCAGCAGCGAGGCCGCGACCATCGCCCAGGAGTAGGCGACGATCCGCACCGACACGACGCGGGGCGACGCCACGACCGGCAGCATCGGCACGCCGGCCGCGGCGTAGTCCTCGCGGTAGCGCATGGCGAGCGGCCAGTAGTGCGGCGGCGTCCAGAAGAAGATGACGGCGAACAGCACCCACGGCACCCAGGACAGCGACCCGGTCACCGCCGCCCAGCCGATGAGCACCGGCATGCAGCCTGCCGCGCCGCCCCACACGATGTTCTGCGAGGTCCGGCGCTTGAGCAGCATCGTGTAGACCACCACGTAGAACGCGATGGCGGCGACGCCCAGAGCCGCGGCCAGGGCGTTGGTCGTCACGGCCAGCAGGACCGTCGCCGCGACCCCGAGGACGAGCCCGAACACGAGGGCGTTGCGCGGGGCGACGGTGTGCCGGGCCAGCGGCCGGCGGGCCGTGCGGTGCATGACCGAGTCGATGTCGCGGTCGTAGTAGCAGTTGAGGGCGTTGGCGCTCCCCGCGGCCAGAGCGCCTCCGGCCAGCGTCGCCAGCACCAGGCCGAGCGACGGCATCCCGCCCGCGGCGAGCACCATGGTCGGCACGGTGGTGACCAGCAGCAGCTCGATGATGCGGGGCTTGGTGAGGGCGACGTAGGCCCCGACGGTGGCGCGGGCTCCCGACCAGCCGCGCGGGGAGACCGTGACGCCGGTCGCGGCCGGCGGAAGAGCGGACCTGGTCGAGTCCGCGAGCGTCGTCACGCACCGAGTCTACTGACGGCCGATCGGCCGGTCCTGCCGGGCAGGGGGCCCGTCCGACGGTCGGCGCAGCGGATTGCGCAGGCCTCCCGGGGGAACGGCCACGTCAAGGGTCGGTGCTGATGACTGCCCGACCGCGAGCACGCCGACCACCGCGACATCCGGTCCCCCGGACCGGTCACCGCCATCCACCCCACCTGGCCCGCAGGGCACACGACGGAGGGCGACCGCCCGCATGACACTGACCTCGACCGAAGCCCCCTCGCTCGCCTGGGACGACCTCGACCGCCGCGCGGTGGACGTCGCCCGCAGCCTGGCCATGGACGCCGTGGAAGCGGCCGGATCGGGCCACCCGGGCACCGCGATGAGCCTGGCACCGGCGGCGTACCTGCTGTTCAGCCGGTTCGTGCAGCACGACCCGACCGACCCGGCCTGGCCCGGACGCGACCGCTTCGTGCTGTCGTGCGGCCACTCGAGCATCACGCTCTACACCCAGCTCTACCTGTCGGGCTACGGGCTCACGCTCGAGGACCTGGCCCACCTGCGCCAGTGGGGCTCGCTGACCCCCGGCCACCCGGAGCAGGGGCACACCATGGGGGTCGAGACGACCACCGGCCCGCTGGGCCAGGGCGTCGGCAACGCCGTCGGCATGGCGATGGCCGCCCGCCGCGAGCGGGGGCTGCTCGACCCCGACGCCGCACCCGGCGAGTCGCCGTTCGACCACACCGTCTGGGCGATCTGCTCGGACGGCGACCTCGAGGAGGGCGTGAGCGCGGAGGCGTCGTCCCTGGCCGGCACGCAGCGCCTCGGGAACCTCGTCCTGCTCTGGGACGACAACCGCATCTCCATCGAGGACGACACGTCGATCGCCTTCACCGAGGACGTCGCCGCCCGCTACGAGGCCTACGGCTGGCACGTGCAGCGGATCAGCTTCGTGTCCGAGGACGGCTCGTACGCCGAGGACGTCGAGGCGCTGGCCGCGGCCCTCGAGGCGGCCCGGGCCGAGACCGAGCGCCCCTCCTTCATCGCCCTGCGGACCGTCATCGGCTGGCCGGCACCCAACCTGCAGGGCAGCGGCAAGGCGCACGGCGCGGCCCTCGGCAAGGACGAGGTCGCGGCCACCAAGCAGCTCATGGGCCTGGACCCGGACGCCGTCTTCGCGGTCCCCGACGACGTCCTGGACCGGGCCCGCTCGGTCATCGACCGTGGTCGGGACAGCCACGCGAAGTGGCAGGAGCGCTACGACGCGTGGGCGGCCGCTCACCCCGATGGACTGGCGCTGCACGAGCGGCTGCAGAGCCGCCGCCTGCCCGACGGCTGGGCGCAGTCCCTGCCGACGTTCGAGGCCAGCGAGAAGGGCGTCGCCACGCGCAAGGCCAGCGGCGAGGTGCTCAACGCGCTCGCGCCCGTCCTGCCCGAGCTCTGGGGAGGCTCCGCCGACCTGGCGGAGAGCAACAACACGACCATGAAGGGCGAGCCGAGCTTCCTGCCCGAGGACCGCGGCTCCAAGATGTTCCCGGGCCACGCCTTCGGCCGGACACTGCACTTCGGCGTCCGCGAGCACGCCATGGCCTCGATCATGAACGGCATCGCCCTGCACGGCGGCACCCGCGTCTACGGCGGCACGTTCCTCGTCTTCAGCGACTACATGCGCGGAGCCGTGCGCCTGGCCGCGGTCATGGGCCTGCCCGTCACCTACGTGTGGACCCACGACTCGATCGGCCTCGGGGAGGACGGACCGACGCACCAGCCCGTGGAGCACCTCGCCGCGCTGCGCGCCATGCCGGGGCTCGACGTCGTCCGCCCCGGCGATGCCAACGAGACGGCCGTGGTCTGGCGCACCGTCCTGGAGCACACCGACCGTCCCGCCGGCATCTGCCTGACCCGGCAGAACGTCCCGACGTTCGACCGCTCGGTGTTCGCGAGCGCCGAGGGAGCGGCGCGCGGCGCGTACGTCCTGCGCGACGCCGCCAACGGTCGGCCCGAGGTCATCCTCCTGGGCACCGGCTCCGAGGTGCAGATCTGCGTCGCCGCCCAGGAGCTGCTCGAGGCCGAGGGCCTGCCCACGCGGGTGGTGTCCGTGCCCTGCGTGGAGTGGTTCCGGGCGCAGGACGAGGCCTACCAGCGCACCGTCCTGCCGAACGACGTCAAGGTCCGCGTCTCCGTCGAGGCGGCGGTGTCCCAGGGCTGGCACGAGTGGGTCGGCGAGGGCGGCGAGTGCGTGTCCCTCGAGCACTTCGGGGCGTCGGCCCCCTACGGCGTGCTGTACGAGCAGTTCGGCTTCACCGCCGAGCGGGTCGTCGCCGCCGTCCGGTCCTCGCGCTCGAAGCTCGGCAAGACCAGCGGCTCGACCACCGGCAACTAGAGGAGATCCGATGACGACGACCCAGCAGACCAGTGCCCTGTCCGACCTCAGCGCCGCCGGAGTCGCCGTCTGGCTCGACGACCTGTCCCGCTCGCGGCTGTCCACCGGCAACCTGGCCGAGCTCATCACCACGTCGAGCGTCGTGGGGGTGACCACCAACCCGTCGATCTTCCAGAAGGCCCTGTCCGACGGGGCGGCCTACGACGACCAGGTGCGGGACCTCGCCCTGCGCGGCACCGACATCGGCGAGGCCGTCCGTGCGCTCACGACCTACGACGTGCGCTGGGCGTGCGACGTCCTGCGCGAGGTCTACGACCGGACCGACGGCGTCGACGGCCGGGTGTCGATCGAGGTCGACCCCCGCATCGCCCACGACACCGAGCGCACCGTGGCCGAGGCCAAGGCGCTGTGGTGGCTGGTGGACCGGCCCAACCTCTACATCAAGATCCCCGCCACGAAGGCCGGTCTGCCGGCCATCACAGCGGTGCTGGCGGAGGGGATCAGCGTCAACGTCACGCTGATCTTCTCCCTCGAGCGCTACGACGCCGTCATGGACGCGTTCCTGGCCGGGCTCGAGCAGGCGAAGGACAACGGCCACGACCTGTCCCGCATGGGCTCGGTCGCGTCCTTCTTCGTCAGCCGCGTCGACTCCGAGATCGACAAGCAGCTGCCCGACGACTCGCCGCTGCGCGGTCAGGCCGCCATCGCCAACGCGCGCCTGGCCTACTCCCACTACGAGAAGGTGGTCTCCGGCGGCCGCTGGAAGGCCCTCGAGGCCGCGGGAGCCAAGCCGCAGCGCCCGCTGTGGGCGTCGACCGGCGTCAAGGACCCGGCGTACGACGACACCCAGTACGTCGTCGAGCTGGTGGCGCCGGGGACGGTCAACACCATGCCCGAGTCGACGCTCGAGGCGGTCGCCGACCACGGCGTCGTGCGCGGGGACACGGTCACCGGCGCCTACGACGACGCCCAGCAGGTCCTCGACGAGCTGGCCCGGGCCGGCATCTCGTACGACGACGTCGTCGAGACGCTCGAGCGCGAGGGGGTCGCCAAGTTCGAGGAGTCGTGGAACTCCCTGATCGAGTCGGTCACCGAGCAGCTCGAGAAGGCGGGCGCCGACATCACCCCGGCCGGTGCTGCCAAGCCGGCCGGCGACGGTCCGGCAGCGGCCTCGCCGGCGAGCACCGCCTCATGACGGCTGCCGTCCGCACGAGGGCCGCCTGCCCATGACGGCCCGCTCGTGACCGGTCGCGCGTGACGACCACACCTTGCGCCAGGCGGCGGCCATGACGGGTCCGCCCACCCGCGACACGCTGCTGACCGGTGACCCGGTGAGCGCGGGTGGCCTGACCGTGCGCACCTCGGGCGCCGCGCTCGTCGCGGCCCGCGACGCCGTGCTGGACAGGGCGGTCTCCGACGGCCTGGCGGCATCGCTGGTGGCCAAGGACGCGACGCTGTGGGGCCCGGACGCCACAGCCGAGGCCAGCGCGCGGCTCGGCTGGCTGGACGCCGTCGCCCTCGGGCGCGAGCTGGTCGGGCCGGTGGTCGAGCTCCGGGACGCCCTGCGCGCCGAGGGCGTCGACCGGGTGGTGCTCTGCGGCACGGGCGGCTCCGCCCTCGCGCCGGAGGTCGTCTGCGGCTCGACCGGCAGCCCGCTCGTCGTGCTCGACACCACGGACCCGGGCCAGGTCCGGTCCACCTTGACCGAGCTCGAGCGCACCGTCGTCGTGGTGTCCTCCGGGTCCGGGAGCACCCTGGAGACCGACAGCCTCCACCGCGCCGCCTGCGCCGCCCTCGGAGCGGCCGGTCTGGACCCGTCGTCGCGCGTCGTCGTCGTGACCGACCCGGGCTCGCCGCTCGAGACCGAGGCCCGCGAGAAGGGCACTCGAGCGGTCTTCCTCGCCGACCCGGACGTCGGCGGCCGCTTCTCGGCGCTCACCGCCTTCGGACTGGTGCCGTCCGGTCTGGCCGGTGCCGACCTCACCGCCCTGCTCGACGAGGCCGCCGGCCTCGAGTCGACCCTGTCGTCCGACGACGGGCCCGCGCTGGCGCTCGGCGCGGTCCTCGGCGGCGGTGCGGTCGACGGCCGCGACAAGATCGTGCTCGTCGTCGACGACGCGCTGGTGGGCTTCGGCGGCTGGGCCGAGCAGCTTCTGGCCGGGTCGACCGGCAAGCAGGGCAAGGGCCTGCTGCCCGTGGTCGTCGAGAGCGCCGACGCGCCCGGGACGGAGCCGGCCGCCGACAGCCACCTGGTGCTCGTCGGTGCCGGCGAGCTCCCGACGCCTGCAGCGCCGCACACGTCGGTCGCCGGTCCGCTCGGGGCGCAGCTGCTCGCCTGGGAGTACGCCACGGCCGTCGCCGCGCACGCCCTGCTGGTCAACCCCTTCGACCAGCCGGAGGTCGCGGAGAGCGAGGACGGCACGGCGGCGTTCCTGGACGGCGGCGCGCCTCCCGAGCGGGCGCCGCTGTTCGTCCAGGACGGGGTCGAGGTGCGCGCCACCGGTGACCTGCTGGCCGAGGTGACCGACCTCGAGGGCGCGCTGCAGGCACTGCTCGACGCCGTACCCGAGCGCGGCTACCTTGCGATCATGGCCTACCTGGACCGGCTGGCCGAGTCCGGTGCGACACAGCTGCGGCCGCGGCTGGCCGCCCGGCTGGCCCATCCGGTGACCTTCGGCTGGGCGCCGCGGCTGCTGCACTCGACCGGCCAGCTGCACAAGGGCGGACCGCAGACCGGCGCCTTCCTGCAGGTCACCGCTCCGGCCGACGAGGACCTGGCGGTCCCCGGCCGTCCGTGGACGTTCGGGCAGCTGCAGACCGCCCGAGCCGCCGGCGACCTGCGGGCCCTCGCGGACCGGAGCCGACCAGTACTGCACCTGCACCTCGCCGAACGCTCCCGGGGGCTGGCGACCCTGCTGCGCGCTGCTGGAGGTGGACCGTGACGGGTCACAGCAATCCGCTCCGCTCTCCGCAGGACCGACGCCTGCCCAGGGTGCCCGACCCCTGCGTGCTGGTGGTCTTCGGGGTGACCGGCGACCTGGCCAAGAAGAAGCTGATCCCGGCCGTCTACGACCTCGCCAACCGCGGTCTGCTGCCGGCCGGGTTCGTGCTGCTGGGCTTCGCCCGCCGCGACTGGGGTGACGGCGACTTCGAGTCGCTCGCCCGGACCGCGGCGCACAAGGGCGCCCGCACCGAGTTCCGCGAGTCCACCTGGTCGCGGCTCTGCGACTCGATCAAGTTCGTGCCGGGCAGCTTCGACGACGACGAGGCCTTCGACACCCTGGCGCAGACCCTGCGCGAGCTCGACGGCACCCACGGCACGCAGGGCAACGCGGCGTTCTACCTGTCCATCCCGCCGGCGGCCTTCCCGACGGTGCTCAAGCAGATGCAGCGCACGGGGATGGCCGACAACCGCGAGTCCGGCGGCTGGCGGCGGGTCGTCGTGGAGAAGCCGTTCGGGACCGACCTGCCGTCGTCCAAGGCCCTCAACGACCTCGTCGACGACGTCTTCACGGCGCGCGACGTCTTCCGCATCGACCACTACCTCGGCAAGGAGACGGTCCAGAACCTGCTGGCCCTGCGCTTCGCCAACACCCTGTTCGAGCCGATCTGGAACAGCCACCACGTCGACTCGGTGCAGATCACCATGGCCGAGGACGTCGGGATCGGCGGCCGTGCCGCCTTCTACGAGCAGACCGGCGCCGCCCGCGACGTCCTGCAGAACCACCTGCTCCAGCTGCTGGCCCTGACCGCGATGGAGGAGCCGGTCGGCTTCGACGCCGAGAGCCTGCGGACCGAGAAGCGCAAGGTGCTCGGTGCTCTCAAGCCCCCCAAGGACCTCGCGGCCTACGCCGTGCGCGGGCAGTACGAGCAGGGCTGGCTGGCCGGCGAGCGCGTCAGGTCGTACCGCGCCGAGGACGACGTCGCCGACGACAGCCGCACCGAGACCTACGCCGCGGTGCGTCTCGAGGTGGAGACCCGTCGCTGGGCGGGTGTGCCCTTCTACCTGCGCACCGGCAAGCGGCTCCCCCGCCGGGTCACCGAGATCGGCGTCGTCTTCCACCGCGCTCCGGTCCTGCCGTTCGCCAAGAACGACACCGAGGAGCTCGGCGCCAACCAGCTCGTCGTCCGGGTCCAGCCCGACGAGGGGGTCACGCTGCGCTTCGGCTCCAAGGTGCCCGGCACGACCATGGAGGTCCGCGACGTCGCCATGGACTTCCAGTACGGCGAGGCCTTCACCGAGGCCAGCCCCGAGGCGTACGAGCGGCTCCTGCTCGACGTGCTGCTGGGCGACGCGTCGCTGTTCCCCCGCAACGAGGAGGTCGAGGAGAGCTGGCGCGTCATCGACCCGATCGAGCACTTCTGGGCCGAGCAGAACGACGCCGGCGGGCAGCCCGAGCCCTACCGGGCCGGTGAGTGGGGTCCCAAGGCCGCCGTCGACATGCTGGCCCGCGACGGCCGCGTCTGGCGGCGGCCGTGACACCGCCCGCCCCGCCCGCCGTTCTCTGGCGCGATCACGCAGCTGTGGCACACCCGTTGAGCGTGCCGGCCGGGCACGGACTGCAGGATCGGCGAGGGGTGAGGCGATGACGACGCTGTGGGACACCACCGGGACCGCGGTCGTCAAGGCCCTGGGCGCCGAGCGCCGCAAGGCCGGCTCGGTCTCGAGCGGGCTGGCCCTGACCCTCGTCGTCGTCGTCGAGGAGGGCCGCGTCGACGAGGCGGAGCAGGCCGCGACCCGCGCCGCCGCCGAGCACCCGTGCCGGTTGATCATCGTCGTACGGCGTCGCCCCGACGCGCCGGAGGCCCGGCTGGACGCCGAGGTGCTCATCGGCGGCCGCCTCGGGCCCGGGGAGGCCGCCGTCCTGCGGATGTACGGCCGGCTCGCGCTGCACGCCGAGTCCGTCGTGCTGCCCCTGCTGGCGCCGGACGCCCCGGTCGTCACCTGGTGGTTCGGCCGTCCGCCGCAGCTCATCGCCCACGATCCGCTGGGCGTGCTGGCCGACCGGCGGGTCACCGACTGCAGCCTGTCCGAGGACCCCGTCGACGCCCTGCGGCAGCGCGCGGTCGACTACGCCCCCGGCGACACCGACCTGACCTGGACACGGGTGACGAGCTGGCGGGCGCTGTGCGCGTCCGCCTTCGACTCGATCGAGCACCCGGCGCGTTCGGCCGTCGTCGAGGGCGACCCCGGGCCGTCCCGCGAGCTGGTCGCCGGCTGGCTGCGCACGGCTCTGGACGTCGAGGTGACGTCCGTCGACTCCGGTACGAGCGGCATCGCCGAGGTCCGCATCGCCCTCGAGGAGGGGGAGGTCTGCGTGCGCCGCGACGACGGCCGCACCGCTCTGCTGAGCCGCACCGGCCAGCCCGACCGGCGCATGCCGCTGGAGCCGCGCGAGCTCGGAGACCTGCTCGCCGAGGAGCTGCGACGGCTGGACGCCGACGAGACCTACGCCCGCGCCCTGAGCGCCGCGACCGGCGTCCCGGGCCTCGTCGACCGTGAGGTCGAGCGCACCCACGTCTGGCACGACCCGACGGAGGCCGACGAGCCCGATCCGGCGCTGACCACCCGATGAGCCCGCCCTCCGCTCACCATCACCGGGCGGTCCACGACCCGGCGGCCGGCGCGTCATGACCGGCGCTGCGCCCACGGTCGTCGTCGTCCGCGACGCCGCCGTCCTCGCCGAGGCCGTCGCCGCGCGACTGCTGACCCGCCTGGTCGACGCACAGGCCCTGCGCGGCCGGGCCAGCGTCGTCCTGACCGGCGGTGGCGTCGGCATCGCGGCGCTGGAGGCCGTGCGCCGCTCCCCCGCGCGCTCCGCCGTCGACTGGCGGCAGGTGGACGTCTGGTGGGGCGATGAGCGCTTCCTGCCCGCCGACGACCCGGAGCGCAACGAGCGGCAGGCCCGCGAGGCGCTGCTCGACCACCTCGACCTCGACCCGGCGCGGGTCCACCCGATGGGCGCGGCCGGCGGCCCGGACGGTGACGACGTCGACGCCGCGGCCGCGCGCTACCTGGAGGAGCTGCAGGCGGCTGCTCCGCCCGACTACGACGTCCCGCCGTTCGACGTGCTGCTGCTGGGCCTCGGACCGGAGGGCCACACGGCGTCGATCTTCCCGGAGTCACCGGCGGCCCACGACGAGCGGCTGGTGCTCGGCGTCCACGGGTGCCCCAAGCCGCCGCCGACCCGCATCTCCCTGGGCTTCGACGCCCTGTGCGCGGCCCGCGAGGTCTGGCTGGTGGTCGCCGGGGGAGGCAAGGCGGGCGCCGTCGCCCTGGCGATGTCAGGAGCCGGCCGGGTGCAGATCCCGGCCGCCGGTGTCGCCGGCACGGCCGCGACGCTGTGGCTGCTCGACGAGGCCGCCGCGGCGGACCTGCCGCGCGACCTGCGCCGCCGCTAGCGCCCTGCGGGTCTGCTCAGGCCTTGCGACCGCGCAGCTTGGCCAGCGCCTCGGCGAGGATCGCCTCGCCGTCCTCGGCGTTGCGACGCTCACGCACGTAGGCCAGGTGGGTCTTGTAGGGCTCGGTCTTCGTCTGCGCCGGCGGGTTGTCCTTGTCCTGACCGGCCGGGAAGCCGCAGCGCGGGCAGTCCCAGGTGTCCGGGATCGCCGCGTCGTCGGCGAACGAGGGCCGGGTCTCGTGGTCGTTGGCGCACCAGAAGGCGATGCGCCGGCGGGGGGCGGCCTCGCCCCGCTCCGCCTCACCCATCGGGCCGGCGCCTACTCGACTGCCACGGATCGCGTTGCCGCCGGCCACAGGTGCTCCTCGTCGTCGTGCGCTGTCGTCGTGCTGGTCGAGAGTGTGCCTGCCGCGCAGGGCCGGCGGAGCGACTTGCTCACATGCCGCGCGGTCAGGCCGCGCCGGTGTCCTTGAGCAGCAGGCCGATCGCCACGATGCACACCGCCCACACCAGACCGCAGACGATCGTCAGCCGGTCGAGGTTCTTCTCCACCACGGCGCTGCCGCCGAGCGAGGACGACACGCCCCCGCCGAACAGGTTGGACAGGCCGCCGCCCTTGCCGCGGTGCAGCAGGACCAGGACGATCATGCCGACGCTGGTGATCACGAGCAGCACGGACAGGAAGGTGACCACGGGAGGGCTCCGATCGGGCGCGGTGCGCGGGGCAGGCGTGGGCAGGACGGGGACGTGCGGCTCCGCTCAGGATAGCCGCGCGGCCGGCGGACGGGAGCCCGCGGCGCCCCGGGCTCAGGGCTCCGGCGTGGCGCCGATCCGCCGGGAGCCCGGCGCGGACAGTCCCGGCGCGTTGTCCGGCAGCGGCTCAGCGGCGACCTCGACGGCCTCGACGACCTGGACGGCCTCGGCGAAGTGGCAGGCGACCGGATGACCCTGGCCGCGGTCGACCAGCTCGGGGGCCGACGTCGCGCAGATGTCCTGCGCCTTCCAGCACCGGGTCCGGAAGCGGCAGCCCGACGGCGGGTTGGCCGGGCTGGGGACGTCGCCCGTCAGCATGATCCGCTTCTTCTGGGCGCGGACCGTCGGGTCGAGGACGGGCACGGCCGACAGCAGCGCCTGCGTGTAGGGGTGCGCCGTCTTCTCGTAGATGTCGTCCTCGGAGCCGATCTCGACGATGCTGCCGAGGTACATCACCGCGACCCGGTCGCTGATGTGGCGGACCACGGACAGGTCGTGCGCGATGAAGATGTAGGCCAGCCCGAAGTCGCGCTGCAGCTCCTCGAGCAGGTTGACGACCTGCGCCTGGACCGAGACGTCCAGGGCCGACACCGGCTCGTCGCAGATGATGATCTCCGGCTGCAGCGCGAGCGCACGGGCGATCCCGATGCGCTGGCGCTGCCCGCCGGAGAACTGGTGCGGATAGCGGTTGACGAAGTCGGGGTTGAGGCCGACCCGCTCCAGCAGCTCGCGGGTGCGCCCCTGGCGGTCCTTGGCGGCGACCACGTCGGGGTGGATGTCCCAGGGCTCGGAGACGATGTCCCCGACCGTCATGCGCGGGTTGAGCGAGCTGTAGGGGTCCTGGAAGATGATCTGGATGTTGCGGCGCAGCCGCCGCAGCTCGCGGCCCTTGAGGTCCGTGATGTCGGTGCCCTTGTAGAACACCGAGCCGGCCGTGGGCTTCTCCAGGCTCATGAGCAGCTTGCTGACGGTCGACTTGCCGCAGCCCGACTCCCCCACCAGCCCCAGCGTCTCGCCGGAGTTCAACGTGAAGTTGACGCCGTCGACGGCCCGCACCTGACCGATCGTCTTCTTGAAGACGATGCCCTGGGTCAGCGGGAAGTGCTTGACCAGGCCCTCCACGCGCAGCAGGGGCTCGCCCTCGCGGAAGGGCGCGTGCGGGACAGCCGCGGCGTCGACGGTCGCACCGCGGCCGGTGCTGCCGGAGATGACGTGCTCAGACACCCAGGACCTCTTCGGCGTAGTGGCAGGCGGCGCGCCGGCCCGGCAGGACCTCGCGGAGCACCGGCACCTCGGCCGGGCAGCGCTCGGTCGCCCGCGGGCAGCGCGGGTGGAACGGGCAGCCCGTCGGCAGGGCGGCGAGGTTCGGCGGCGCACCGACGATCGGGTTGAGCCGCTGCCCCTTCTGGTCGACGCGGGCGATGGAGGCCATCAGGCCCTGGGTGTACGGCATCGCCGGCGCGCTGAAGACCGCGTCGGTGGCCCCGGTCTCGACGATGCCGCCGGCGTACATGACGGCGATCCGGTCGGCGATCTCCCCGACGACCGCGAGGTCGTGGGTGATGAGGATCAGGCCCATGCCGGTCTCGCGCTGCAGCTCGCCCAGCAGGTCCATGATCTGCGCCTGGACGGTCACGTCGAGAGCCGTCGTGGGCTCGTCGGCGATGAGGATGGCGGGGTCGAGCGCGATCGCCATGGCGATCATCACGCGCTGGCGCATGCCGCCGGAGAACTGGTGCGGGTAGTCGCCGACGCGCTCCTTGGCGGACGGGATGCGCACCCGGTCCATGAGCTCGATCGCAGCCTTCTTGGCGTCCGCCCGCGAGAGGCCGCGGTGCCGGCGGAACATCTCCCCGATCTGCATGCCCACGCTGAACACCGGGTTCAGCGAGGAGAGCGCGTCCTGGAAGACGATGGAGATCTCCTCGCCCCGGATGTTGCGCTGCTCCCTGCTCGGCATGGTCAGCAGGTCGCGGCCCTTGTAGCGGATCTCGCCGCCGGTGACGAAGCCGGGCGGCGAGTCGAGGATCCCCATGATCGTCTGCGCGCTGACGGACTTGCCGCACCCCGACTCACCGAGGATGGCCAGGGTCTCGCCGGCGGCGAGGGTGTAGCTGATGCCGTTGACGGCGTGCACGACGCCGTAGTCGGTGCGGAACTCGACGTGCAGGTCGTCGACCTCGAGCAGCGCCGCTCCTGCGGGACCGCCCGAGACGACCGGGTCGTGCAGGGTGCTGGTCATGTCGTCCTCACGGGTCTAGCGCAGCTTGGGGTCGAGGGCGTCGCGCAGGGCGTCGCCGAGCAGGATGAACGACAGCACCGTCACGGACAGGAAGATGCTCGGGAAGAAGATGATGTGCGGCGCCGTCCGGATGAGCCGCTGACCGCTCCCGATCTGCAGGCCCCAGGAGATGGCGGGCAGCTGCAGGCCGATGCCGAGGAACGACAGCGTCGCCTCGGCGGCGATGACGGTGCCGATCGCGATGGTGCCGTAGACCAGCACGGGCGCCAGCGCGTTGGGGAGGATGTGCTTGACGATGATGCGCGAGTTGGTGGCGCCCATCGCACGAGCGGCGGACACGTAGTCCGTCTCCTTGATCGAGATGACGCTGGAGCGGAACAGCCGCAGGAACGTCATCCAGCCCAGCGCGATCAGGGCGATCGCCACCTGCAGCAGACCGCGGTCGGGGAACGAGTTCAGGATGAGGATGGCGCCGAGCACCAGCGGCAGGCCGTAGACGATGTCGGTGATGCGCGCGACCAGCACGTCGAACCACCCGCCGTAGAAGCCGGCCAGCGCACCGAGGAACACCCCGATGACCGCCGACCCGGTGACGACCAGCAGACCGATGATCATCGAGACGCGGGCGCCGTAGATGACGTTGGCGTAGTGGTCGCAGCCCTGGACGTCGTTGCCGAACCACGCGTCGCCGCGCGGTCCGAGCTTGGAGTCCGACAGCTGGCAGGCGCCGGCCTCGCGCGGGTCGATGCTGCTGAACAGCTGCGGGAAGGCCGCCATGAGGGTGAGGACCAGCAGCAGCACCCCGGACAGCAGGAACAGCTTGTTGCGCCGCAGCTGGCGCCAGGCGTCCGACCACAGGCTGGCCTGCCGCAGGTCGACCGAGCCGTCGGCCCCGTGACCGGGGGCGGCGGCGTGCGCGACGACGTCGCCGGCGGTGTCGGGGCCGGGCTGGTGCCGGGCCTGGTCGTCCAGCAGCAGGCCGCGGTCGGCGGTGGACGGGGCGCCGGGCTTGGGCCTGCGCGGCTCACTCATAGCGGATCCGGGGGTCGAGGGCGGCGTACAGGACGTCGACCAGCAGGTTGAAGAAGATGTAGACGAAGACGAACAGCGTGACGACGCCGACGACGACGTTGCCCTCCTGGCTCTCGATGGCCTGGAAGACGGCGCGGCCGAGCCCGGGGATGTTGAAGATGCCCTCCGTGACGACGGCGCCGCTGAGCAGCAGGCCGAGGTCCGCGCCGAGGTAGGTGACGACCGGGATCAGGCTGTTGCGCAGGGTGTGCTTGCCGACGATGGACATCGGTGTCAGGCCCTTGGCCTTGGCCGTGCGGACGTAGTCGTTGCGCAGGTTCTCCACCAGCGACGTGCGGGTCAGCCGGGCGACGTAGGCGAGGGACAGCGCCGCGAGGACGAACCCCGGCAGCAGGTAGCCCTCGAAGCCGTTGGCCACGCCGGCGATCGGGAACAGCCCGAGCTTGAGCCCGAAGACGTACTGCGCGACGAAGCCCAGGACGAAGACCGGGATGGACACGATGAGCGTCGTCGAGACCAGCACCAGCGTGTCGAAGAAGGACTTCTGGCGGATGCCCGCGAGCACTCCGGCGATCAGCCCGAACACCGTCTCGAACGCCAGCGCGACCAGGGCGAGCTTCACGGTGACCGGGACGGTCTCGCCGAGGATGTCGCTCACCGGTCGGCCGCTGAAGTCGGTGCCCAGATCGCCCTGCAGCAGCCCGCCGACGTACTTGCCGTACTGGATGACCAGCGGGTCGTCGAGGTTGTACTCGTCGCGCAGCTGCGCCTGGACGGCGGGCGAGATCGGCCGGTCGCCGCCGAGGGCCCGGATGGGGTCGCCCGGCAGCGCGAACACCATCGCGAAGATCAGGAACGACGCGCCGACCAGGACAGGGATCGCCAGCAGCAGGCGGCGCGCGATGTAGCGGGCCATGGCCCTCCTCGGGAACGTCCGCGGCCTCGGGAGTGGGGAGGGCGGGACCGGTGTCGGTGGGACGGGGGTCGAGCGGCGTGGCGGGTGAGCCGCGCGGGCGCACGACGGGGGGTGATCGCGCGGGGTGGGACAGTACTCCGGCGGCACGATGCTAGGCCGTGGTCACGAGCCTGCCGGTGCGACGGTGGACGAGCCGTGCGCCGTCGGCACGTGTGCCGACAGCACGCCGCCCCCGTGCGCGGAGCACGGGGGCGGCGGGAGCCGGAGCCCAGGAGCCGGAGCGGCTCCGGTCCTCGGGACTACTGGTTGACCGTCACGTCCTCGAGGACGACGTTGCTGAACGCGTCCACCTTGACGTTGGCGACCTTGTCGGAGTGCACGTACTGCGCCTCGGTGAAGAACATCGGGGCGATCGGCATGTCCTCGAGCAGGACGTCCTCGGCGGCGTGGTACTTCTCGACCGCCTCCTCGCTGGACTCGGCGCCGTTGCCCTCGGCGATGAGCTCGTCGAACTCCTTGTTGGAGTAGAACGCCGTGTTGGAGCCGTTCGGCGGCAGTGCCGAGGTGCTGTACAGCGGCTCGAGGTAGTTCTGCGGGCTCGGGTAGTCCATCGCCCAGCCGAGGCGGAACGGCCCGGTGAAGCCCTTCGCGTCCGCCTTGGGCAGGTACTCGGCGAACTGCAGGCCGCCCTGGAGCTTGTAGGTGATGCCCAGGTTGTCGCGCAGGTTGTTGCCGACGGCCTGCACCCACTCGTCGTGGCCGGCACCGGCGTTGAACCACAGGTCGACCGGCTTGCTGGTGTCGAAGTCGGTCTCGGCGAGCAGCGCCTTGGCCTCGTCCGGCTTGTAGTCGCAGTACTTGCAGGCGTCCTCGCGGTGCCCGTCGACGACCGGCGAGATGACCGACTTGGCGGCCTTGCGGGTGCCGTTGAAGATCGCCTCCGAGATGCCCTCGCGGTCGATCGCCATGGAGAAGGCCTGGCGGACCTTCTTGTCGGCGAAGCGCGGGTCGTAGGTCGGGAAGCCCATGTAGGTGAAGGTGGAGGTCTCGCGCTCGATGGCGCGCTCGCCGAACTCGTCCTTGTAGCTGGCGATCGCGTCCGGCGGGACCTCGCCGAAGTCGAGGTTGCCGGCCTGGACGTCGGTGTAGGCCGTGTTGACGTCGGTGTAGACCCGGAACTCGACGGAGTCGGCCTTGGCCTTGTCCTCGCCGGCGTACTCCTCGAAGCGGCTGACCGTGATGCCCTTGCCGGTCGCGAAGTCGGCGTCGGCCTTGAAGGGGCCGTTGCCGATCGGCTTCTTGCCGAACGCGTCCTGCGCCGGCTTGCCGCCGAAGAAGGACTCCGGCAGCGGCGCGAACGCCGTGTAGCCGAGCGTCAGGGGGTACTGGCGGAACGGCTGGGACAGCGTGACGGTGAACTCGGTGTCGCTCTCCTTCTTCAGACCGCTCAGCTCGGTGGCGGCCGGTGCAGCAGCGCCCTCCGCCGCCTGCAGCTGGTCGTAGCCCTCGATGTTGGCGAAGAAGTACGAGCCGCCCTGCGCGTTGGCGGAGTTGTCCGCGAAGTTCCAGGCCTTGATGAACGAGTCGGCCGTCACGGGCGAGCCGTCGTGGAACGTCCAGCCGTCCTTGAGCTTGATGGTCCAGGTCTTGGAGTCCTCGGACTCGATCGACTCGGCGACACCCTCGGTCTGCTCCGTGGTCTCCGGGTCGTACTGCACGAGACCGGTGAACAGGGCGTCGAGGACCTGCCCGCCCTCCGTCTCGCTCGTGTTGCTGGGGATCAGCGGGTTCTCGGGCTCACCGATGTAGAGCGAGAAGGTGCCGCCCGCCTTGCCCTCCGTGGTCTCCGCCTCGGTCTCGGTGTTGCCTTCGTCGCCGCCCCCACCGCATGCGGCAGCGCCGAGCGCGAGCACGAGCAGCGCCGCGCTGAGGCGCACCTTCTTGTTCTGGACCTGCACCGGTTGTGTCCTCCTTCTCCCGCGGACGGGAGTACGCACCTGGACCGGGCCGCTTGTGGCGGGCGCCGGCGGGAATGGTCCGATAGAACCACTCCGGTCCGGCCGGTACGGCCCACGACGCCTGGCCCGTACCGAATCGTGATCGGCCTGTGACGCGCTCCTGTCGGGGGGCGGGAAGGCTCAGCTCTCACCCAGTCGGCACAGCGCGGCGAACTCCGTCGGGTCGAGGCTCGCGCCCCCCACGAGCGCCCCGTCGACGTCGGGCTGCTCCATGAGCGCAGCGATGTTCGCCGCCTTGACGGAGCCGCCGTAGAGCACCCGCGTGGTGTCCGCGAGCGAGGGCGAGTACAGCTCTCGCAGCGTGAGGCGCACCTCGCCGCAGACCTCCTGCGCGTCCTGGGGGGTGGCCACCTCGCCGGTGCCGATCGCCCACACCGGCTCGTACGCCACCACCAGCGACGTCGCCTGCTCGGCGGAGACGCCCTGCAGGGCCGCGGCGACCTGGTCCACGGTGTGGTCGATCTGCCCGTTGAGCTGCCGCACGTCCAGGCCCTCGCCGACGCACAGGATCGGCGTCAGCCCGTGCCGCAGGGCGGCCTTCACCTTCGCGTTGACGATCTCGTCGGTCTCGCCGTGGTGCTGCCGGCGCTCGCTGTGACCGACCAGGACGTAGGAGCAGCCGAGCTTGGCGAGCATCGCACCGCTGACGTCGCCGGTGTAGGCGCCGCTGTCGTGCGGTGACAGGTCCTGCGCGCCGTACCGGATCGCGAGCCGGTCGCCGTCGACGAGGGTCTGCACGCTGCGCAGGTCGATGAAGGGCGGGAGGACCACGCACTCCACCGCGTCGTGGTCCTGGGAGGTGAGGCTGAAGGCCAGCTTCTGCACCAGGGCGATGGCCTCGAGGTGGTTGAGGTTCATCTTCCAGTTGCCGGCCATGAGCGGCCGGCGGGTGCGCTGCGCGGCGTCCGAGCGTTGCGCCATGGGTCAGTCCTCGAGGACGGTCAGGCCCGGCAGGGCCTTGCCCTCGAGGTACTCCAGGCTCGCGCCTCCCCCGGTGCTGATGTGGGTGAACCGGTCCTCGTCGATGCCCAGCGCGCGCACCGCCGCGGCGCTGTCCCCGCCGCCGACCACGGTCAGGGCGGTGCCGCCGCCGGAGGACAGGGCGGCGACGGCCTCGGCGACCCCGCGGGTCCCCTCGGCGTACGGCGCCAGCTCGAACACGCCCATCGGGCCGTTCCAGAACACCGTCTGCGCGCCGGCCAGCGCGTCGGCGAAGCGCTCCACGCTGCGCGGCCCGATGTCCAGGCCCATCCGGTCGGACGGGATCGCGTCGGCCGGCACCACGTCGTGCTGCGCGTCGGCGGCGAACCGGTCGGCGGCGACCACGTCGACCGGCAGGACGACCTTGCCCGTCTCCAGGAAGCCGCGGCAGACGTCGACCTGGTCCTGCTCCAGCAGGCTCGAGCCGACGTCGTGCCCCTGCGCGGCCAGGAAGGTGAAGCACATCCCGCCGCCGACGAGCAGCGTGTCGACCTTCGGCAGCAGCGCCTCGATGACCTTCAGCTTGTCGCTGACCTTGCTGCCGCCCAGCACGACGGCGTACGGCCGCGCCGGGTCCTCGGTGAGCCGCCGCAGGACCGCGACCTCAGCGGCGACGAGCGGTCCGGCCGCGTGCGGCAGCCGGCTCGCGACGTCGTAGACGCTGGCGTGCTTGCGGTGCACGGCGCCGAAGGCGTCGTCGACGTACAGGTCGGCGAAGGCCGCGAGCCGGTCGGCGAAGGCTCCCCGCGCGGCGTCGTCCTTGCTCGTCTCCCCCGGCGCCCAGCGGACGTTCTCGAGCAGCACCACGCGATCGGGCTCGGTCGCTCGGACCGCCTCCGCAGCCGACTCCCCCACGACGTCCTGCGCCATGCGCACCGGCGCTCCGAGCAGCTCCTGCAGCCGTTCCGCGACGGGCGCGAGGCTCGTCGCGGGGTCGGGCTCGCCCTTCGGCCGGCCGAGGTGGGCGACGACGATCGGGCGGGCGCCGCGGTCGAGCAGGTCGCGCAGCAGCGGCACGCTGGCGCGGATGCGGCCGTCGTCGCCGACGGACCCGTCCGTCACGGGGACGTTGAGGTCGCTGCGGACGAGGACCCGCTTGCCCTCGACGTCGAGGTCCGCCGCGACCGGCATGGTCGGCGGCACGGGCTACAGGCTCTTGCCGACGAGGGTGATCAGGTCGGCGAGGCGGTTGGAGTAGCCCCACTCGTTGTCGTACCACCCGACGACCTTGGCCTGGTTGCCGATGACCTTGGTCAGCGGCGCGTCGAAGATGCACGACGCCGGGTCGGTGACGATGTCGCTGGAGACGATGGGGTCGGTGCTGTAGCGCAGGAAGCCCTTCATCGGACCCTCAGCGGCGGCCCGGACCGCCGCGTTGACCTCGTCGGCGGTCGTCTCGCGCCCCAGCTCGACCGTCAGGTCGGTGGCCGAGCCGGTCGGGATCGGCACCCGCACGGCGTAGCCGTCGAGCTTGCCCTTGAGCTCGGGCAGGACCAGGCCGATCGCCTTGGCCGCGCCGGTGCTGGTGGGGACGAGGTTGAGGGCGGCGGCGCGGGCCCGGCGCAGGTCCTTGTGCGGGGCGTCCTGGAGGTTCTGGTCCTGCGTGTAGGCGTGGATCGTCGTCATGAGGCCCTTGACGATGCCGAACTCGTCGTGGATCGCCTTGGCCATCGGACCGAGGCAGTTGGTCGTGCACGAGGCGTTCGAGATGACGGTGTGCTGCGCGGGGTCGTAGTCCTCGTGGTTGACGCCCATCACGATCGTGACGTCCTCGTGCGAGGCCGGGGCGGAGATGATGACCTTCTGAGCGCCGCCGTCGACGTGCGCCTTGGCCTTCGTCGCGTCGGTGAAGAAGCCGGTCGACTCCACGACGACGTCGGCGCCGACGTCGCCCCACCGCAGGTCCGCGGGCTCGCGCTCGGCGAAGATCTTGAGGGTCTTGTCGCCCACCTGGATGCCGCCGTCGACGACGGAGACCTCGGCCGGGAAGCGGCCGAGGATCGAGTCGTACTTGAGCAGGTGCGCCATCGTCGCGAGGTCGCCGAGGTCGTTCGCGGCGACGATCTCGATGTCCGCGCCGGACGCCTGCACAGCGCGGTAGAAGTTGCGGCCGATGCGGCCGAAGCCGTTGATGCCCACGCGGACGGTCACTGCAGATCTCCTCGAGTCGACGGCTCGTCGTCGCGCACGAACCTAGCGGACCCGGCCTGCGGGCCGACGGTGCGGTCCGCGCGCTCCCCCGGCCCGGCTCAGGCGACGGCCACCAGCTGCTCGGTGCGTGCGGACGTGCGCAGCGCCTCCAGGACGCGGGCCACGACGAGCAGGTCACCGAGGTCGGCGGGCCAGGGCCAGCGGTCCGTGGGGATGTCCCCTCCGCCGACCGCCGCGGCGAGTGCGGCGGCGGTGGCGACCAGGCCGGGTGGCGAGCCGTGCGCAGGCGGCACACCGGGCGGCAGGGGCAGCAGCGGCAGATCGGCGCCGCCCGTCCAGCGGGCGCCGGCCGGTCCCGCCTCCAGCCGGGCGGTCGGGAACGACAGCCGGACCTCCGGCGGCCCGCCGTCGTGCGACACCAGCACGGTCGCGCCCGAGGCCGTCAGCAGCGCCCACGCCACGCTCGCGCCGCCCGGCAGCACCTCGGCGGGCAGCGGAGCGGGCGCCGCGACGGCGCCGACGACCTCACCGCACCAGGCCGCGACGAGGTCGACCAGCTCGGCGGCGGCCGAGCGGCCCCGCGGCCAGCCGCGCACCGTGACCTGCACCGGCAGGGACCCGACGAGCGGCAGCGCCGCCGCCACGGTGAGCGCCCACGGCTCCCAGCGGCCGAGCAGCCCGACCGCGGCCTCGGCCGGCTCGGCGACCGCGCGGGCGGCGCGGACCAGGTCCGGGTCGAGCGGCGCGGCGGTGGGGAGCAGCACGAGCAGACCGCCGGCCCGCAGCTCGGGCAGCAGACCGGCGAGTCCCGCGTCGCCGCCGTCCAGGGCGACGGCGTCGACCTGCGGATCGGCCAGGACGTCGTCCGCGTCGGCGTACAGCCCCGCCCCGTGCGGCGCGTCGTACGGGTCACGGGACAGCGCTCCCCGCAGCGACCACCCGGCGGCGCGCAGCGGAGCCGGGTCGACCGCGCCGGCCACCACCATCGTCGGCGTCCAGCCGGCAGGGCGGGCGAGCCGGGCGGCGCGGGCCGCTGCGGTCAGGAGGCGCCGTCCACCAGGTCGGGGTCGAGCATCTCGGCGGTGACGCTCGACTCGGTGTCCGGGACACCCAGGTCGGCCGCCCGCTTGTCGGCCATGGCCAGCAGGCGGCGGATGCGGCCGGCGACCGCGTCCTTGGTCATGGGCGGATCGGCCAGCGCGCCGAGCTCCTCGAGCGAGGCGTTGGCGTGCTCGCGCCGCAGCCGTCCCGCGACGAGCAGGTGCTCCGGGGCGTCGTCGCCCAGGATCGTCAGCGCGCGCTCGACGCGGGCCCCCGCGGCCACGGCCGCGCGGGCCGAGCGCCGGAGGTTGGCGTCGTCGAAGTTCGCCAGGCGGTTGGCGGTGGCCCGCACCTCCCGGCGCATCCGCCGGTCCTCCCACGCGAGCACCGCCTCGTGAGCGCCCAGCCGGGTGAGCAGGACGCTGATCGCGTCTCCGTCGCGCACCACGACGCGGTCGACGCCGCGCACCTCGCGCGCCTTGGCCGCGACCCCGAGGCGGCGGGCCGCACCGACCAGCGCCAGCGCGGCCTCCGGCCCGGGGCAGGTGATCTCGAGCGAGCACGACCGGCCCGGCTCGGTGAGCGAGCCGTGGGCCAGGAACGCGCCGCGCCACGCGGCCGCCGCGTCGCAGGTCCCGCCACTGACGACCTGGGGGGGCAGGCCCCGGACCGGCCGGCCGTTGCCGTCGACGAGGCCGGCCTGCCGGGCCAGCCCCTCACCGTCCTTGGACACGCGCACGACGTAGCGGTTGCCCTTGCGCAGCCCGCCTGCGGCCACGACGTGGACGTCGCTGGCGTGCCCGTAGACCTCGGCCAGCTCCTTGCGCAGCCGTCGCGCCGTCGACCCGGTGTCCAGCTCGGCCTCGACGACGATGCGGCTGGCCGTCCGGCTCTCCGTGCCGCCCACGAGGTGCAGCCCTCCGGCGAAGCGCAGCAACGCGGAGATCTCGGCCTTGCGGCAGCACGGCCGCGTGACGCTGAGCCGGGAGAGCTCGTCCTTGACCGCCGCGGTCATCGCCATGGGTCCTCCGGTGTGGTGCGGTTGGGCGGGCTGCTGGCCGGACGGCGTCCGGCCAGCACGTCGGCGTACGCCGCGGCGAGCCGGTCGGGCGAGTGGCGGGGCGTGCCGTCCCCGAGGGCGACGGGTGCCAGCACGAGACGAGCACCGGCGTCGCGGACAGCATGCCCGAGACCGGCCGCGTCGCCGACGGCCCGCGCGTCGCCGAGGACGACGTCGAGGGACAGCCCCGGGGCGTGCGCGAGCAGGACCTCGAGGTGGTCCCGCGGCGACAGCCCGTCGGTCTCCCCCACCTGCTCGGCGAGGTTCAGGCACACCAGGCGTCGGGCACGCGTGCGGACCAGGGCGTCGCGCAGCTCGGGGACGAGCAGGTGCGGCAGGACGCTGGTGTACCAGGAGCCGGGTCCCAGCACGACCCAGTCGGCGTCGAGCACCGCGCGCACCGACTCCTCGCAGGCCGGCGGGTCCTGCGGACGCAGGTGCACCGCGGCCACGCGCCCGGTGGTGGTCGCGACCGCGACCTGGCCGACGACCTCCCGCACCCGGGTCGGGTCGGCCGGGTCCAGCCCGACGACGTCGGCGGCGATCTCGAGCGGGGCGGTGCTCATCGGCAGCACCCGCCCGACGGCGCCGAGGAGCCGGGCGGCGAGGTCCAGGGCGGCGACGGGGCTGCCGCTGCACTCGGTGAGGCCGGCGATCACGAGGTTGCCGACGGCGTGCCCGGCCAGCGGGCCGTCCCCGCCGAAGCGGTGCTGCAGCAGCGCCGTCCAGGTGCTGCCCCACTCGTCGGCGCCGGCGAGCGCCGACAGCGCCATCCGCAGGTCTCCCGGCGGCAGCTGCCCGAGCTCCTGGCGCAGCCGCCCGCTCGAGCCGCCGTCGTCCGCGACGGTCACCACGGCCGTGAGGTGGGGCGTGACCTGACGCAGCGCGGACAGCGAGGCGGCCAGGCCGTGGCCCCCGCCCAGGGCGACGACCTTCGGCGCGGGCACCAGCGGGGGCACCCCCGCGGTCGGCGGCGCACCCGCGACGGGACCGCGGGCCTGGTCCGCGCTCACTCGCGGCCCAGGTCGCGGTGGACGACCTGGACGTCGACGCCCTCGCCGGCCAGCCGGCCGGCGAGCTGCTCGGTCATCGCCACGCTGCGGTGCTTGCCGCCGGTGCAGCCGACCGCGACGAGGGCGTAGCGCTTGCCCTCCCGCGCGTAGCCCGCGAAGACCAGGCGCAGCAGCCCCTCGTAGCGGTCGAGGAACTCGAGCGCGCCGTCCTGGTCGAGCACGTAGTCGCGCACCGCGCTCTCCCGGCCGGTGTGCGGGCGCAGCTCGGGCACCCAGTGCGGGTTGGGCAGGAAGCGGACGTCGGCGACGAGGTCGGCGTCGACCGGCAGGCCGTACTTGAAGCCGAACGACAGCACCGTCAGCCGCAGGCCGGTGCCCTCCCCGGTGGCGCCGAAGGCCGCGGTGACCTTGCCGCGCAGCTCGTGGACGTTGAGGTCGGTGCTGTCCAGCACGAGGTCGGCGCCGCCGCGCAGGTCGCGCTGGAGCTCGCGCTCCCGGGCGATCCCGTCCACCAGCCGGCCGTCGCCCTGCAGAGGGTGGGGGCGGCGGACGCTCTCGAAGCGGCGGACGAGGGCGTCGTCGGACGCCTCGAGGAACAGCACGCGGGGGTGGACGCCGACCCGGCGGATCTCGTCGAGCGCGGTGCGCAGGTCGGAGGAGAAGGCCCGCGAGCGCACGTCGACGACCACAGCGATCTTGCCGACGGCGCCCTGCGACCGCGAGCCGAGGTCGACCATCGTCGGGACGAGCGAGGGAGGCAGGTTGTCGACCACGAACCAGCCGAGGTCCTCGAGGCACTTGGCCGCCGTCGACCGGCCGGCGCCCGACAGACCGGTGACCACGACGAGCTGCAGTCCCGGGTGGCCGGGGTGCGGGACCGTCATCCGACCACCTCTCCGGTGACCGGGTCGAACGCCGGCAGGACGGTCGACGGCTCGTCGGCCGGCCCGGAGGGCGGGTCGGCGGGGCCCTGCGCGCCGACGGGCTCGGGGACCGCCACCGCGGCGAGCACCGCCTCGGCGGTGCGCCGCCCGATCCCGGGCACCTCCATGACCTCCTCGACCGTCGCCGCCTTGAGGCGCTTGAGCGAGCCGAAGTGCCGCAGCAGCGCCTTGCGGCGCGTCTCCCCCAGCCCGGCGATCCCGTCCAGCGCCGAGGCGGTCATCGTCTTGGAGCGCTTCTGCCGGTGGTAGGCGATCGCGAAGCGGTGCGCCTCGTCCCGCACCCTCTGCAGGAGGTAGAGGCCCTCGCTGGTGCGCGGGAGGATCACCGGGTCGTCGTGTCCTGAGACCCAGACCTCCTCCAGCCGCTTGGCCAGCCCGACGAGCGCGACGTCGTCGATGCCCAGCTCGTCCAGCGCCGCCTGCGCTGCGGCCACCTGGGGTGCACCGCCGTCGACGACCACCAGCTGCGGGGGGTAGGCGAAGCGGCGGGGCCGTCCGGTCTCGGGGTCGATGCCCGCGCGCTGCTGCGGGACGCCGTCGGACACCTCCGCGCCCTGCACCGGCTGCGGGTGCCCGTCGACGTGGCCGTCCTCGACGTCGAGCTGACCGGTGTCGGCCCGCTCGTCGAGGTAGCGGCTGAAGCGGCGCCGGACGACCTCCCGCATCGAGGCGGTGTCGTCGTTGCCGTCGGAGCCGCGGACCGCGAAGCGGCGGTACTCGCTCTTGCGTGCCAGCCCGTCCTCGAAGACCACCATGGACGCCACGACGTTGGTGCCCTGCACGTGGGACACGTCGAAGCACTCGATGCGCAGCGGCGCCTCGGCGAGCTCGAGCGCGTCCTGCAGCTCGGACAGCGCCAGCGAGCGGGCCGTCAGGTCGCTGGCGCGCTTGGTCTTGTGCAGCGCGAACGCCTGCGCGGCGTTGCGCTCGACCGTCTCGAGCAGCGCCCGCTTGTCCCCGCGCTGCGGCACCCGGATCTGCACGTTCGTGCCCCGCAGGTCGCACAGCCAGCTCTGCAGGACGTCGAGGTCCGGCGGCAGCGCGGGCACGAGCACCTCGCGGGGCACGTCGTCGGCGGTCCGCACCGTCACCCCGGCGCCGGGCACCATGCGGCGCTCCACCTCGACGTCCACTTCAGGGTCGGGCTCGTCGCCGTACGCCTGGGCCAGGAACTGCCCCACCAGCTCGCCGGTGGTGAGCTCCTCGACCTTGTCGACCACGTAGCCGCGCTGCCCGCGGACGCGTCCGCCCCGCACGTGGAAGACCTGCACGGCCGCCTCGAGCTGGTCCTCGGCCACGGCGACGACGTCGGCGTCCGTGCCGTCGGCCAGCACCACGGCCTGCTTCTCCGTGGCGCGGGTGAGCGCGCCGATGTCGTCCCGCAGGCGGGCCGCCCGCTCGTAGTCCTGCGCCGCCGCGGCGTCGGCCATCTGCCGCTCCAGCCGCTTGACGAAGCGGCCGGACTGACCGGCCATGAAGTCGCAGAAGTCGTCCACGATCGCCCGGTGCTCGTCCTGGTCCACCTTGCCGACGCAGGGGGCGGAGCACTTGTCGATGTAGCCCAGCAGGCACGGACGACCGACCTGGCCGGCCCGCTTGAAGACGCCGTTGGAGCAGGTCCGGGCCGGGAACACCCTCAGCAGGAGGTCGAGGGTCTCGCGGATGGCCCAGGCGTGCGCGTACGGGCCGAAGTAGCGCACGCCCTTCTTCTTCGGCCCGCGCATCACCTGCAGCCGGGGGAAGTCGTCGGACAGCGTGACGGCCAGCGACGGGTAGCTCTTGTCGTCGCGGTACTTCACGTTGAAGCGGGGGTCGTACTCCTTGATCCAGGAGTACTCGAGCTGCAGGGCCTCGACCTCCGTCGAGACCACCGTCCACTCCACCGACGCCGCGGTCGTCACCATCTGGCGGGTGCGCGGGTGCAGGGCGGACAGGTCGGCGAAGTAGCTGTTCAGGCGGCTGCGCAGGCTCTTGGCCTTGCCGACGTAGACGACGCGGCCGGTGGCGTCCCGGAAGCGGTAGACCCCCGCGGACGTCGGGATCGTCCCCGTCGCCGGACGGTACGACGACGGGTCTGCCACGGCGTCCAGCGTACGTGCCGCCCGGCCACCGCCGGACGCGCCGCGGGCCCCGGAGTGGCTCGCCGTCCCCGCGGGTGCCAGTCTTCGCGCGTGCCGACCACGTCCGTGTCCGTCGAGGTCGTGGTCGACGACGGCGGCTCCACCGGACGGGGGCGGATCACCGTCCTGACGCTGCTGTGGCGCCCGGAGGACCCGCTGGCGGTGGAGCTGCTGCTCACCCCCCAGCCCGACCACCCGGCGCTCCCGCGAGGACGGTGGATCGTGCTGCGCGACTTCCTGCGCTACGGCCTCGACGAGCCCACCGGCGACGGGGACGTCCGCATCCGGCCGGACCTGCCTCGGGGACGGGTCTGCCTGGAGCTCGCCCGCCCCGGTCGGGCCGCCCGCGTCTCACTGCCACGGACCACGGCCCTCGAGTTCCTCAGCCGGACCGAGCACGCCGTGCCCTGCGGCAGCGAGCGCAGCGAGGAGGCGCTCGACGCCCTGCTGGCCCGGCTGCTGGGTCACGACCTGCCCTAGCTGCGCTGACCAGGCGCCTGTCCGGACCTCAGGGTCGGCCCTGTCACGCCGATGACTCGGGGGTGACCGCGTTCCAGGGACTTCCGCGACGGGCGTCCGACCCGTCGGTCCCGGACGTCGACCGTCGAGCCGGTGCTCCCCGTGCGTCGACACCGCCCGGTGTCCGTCGCCTGCGGTGGTCCTTCCTCTGCTTCTCGGCCCTGCTGCTCCTGGCCGGAGGGCTGGTCGAGGCCGGGACGGTCGCGCCGGCCACCCGCGCCGCCGCTGCTGCTGCGCTGCTGGTCGTCATGGGCCTGGCCACGGCGCTGGTCGCCGTGCGCGCCACCGCGGTCCTGCGACCGAGGCGGGCCGCCGCGTCGTGGTCCGCGCTGTCCGGCGCCGTCGCGCTGTCG
>CADCUE010000171.1 GCA_902805805.1 uncultured Frankineae bacterium
CGAGAAGGTGCGGCGCAAGCCGTTCTCGGTGGTGCTGTTCGACGAGGTCGAGAAGGCCCACCCGGACGTGTTCAACACGCTCCTGCAGATCCTGGAGGACGGGCGCCTGACCGATTCCCAGGGCCGGGTCGTCGACTTCAAGAACACCGTGCTCATCATGACGTCGAACCTCGGCACCCGGGACATCTCCAAGGGCTTCAACCTGGGCTTCCAGAAGGACGGCGACACGCAGGGTGCCTACGAGCGGATGAAGACCAAGGTGCAGGACGAGCTCAAGCAGCACTTCCGGCCCGAGTTCCTCAACCGCGTCGACGACATCGTCGTGTTCCACCAGCTCACCGAGCCGGAGATCCTGCAGATCGTCGACCTGATGCTGGCCCGGCTCGACGTCCAGCTCAAGAACAAGGACATGGGCCTCGAGGTCACGACACCGGCCAAGAAGCTGCTGGCGAAGAAGGGCTACGACCCGGTCCTCGGCGCCCGGCCGCTGCGCCGCACGATCCAGCGCGAGCTGGAGGACCAGCTGTCCGAGCAGATCCTGTTCGGCACGCTGAGCGCCGGCAACATCGTGGTCGTCGACGTGGAGAAGAAGGAGTCCGGCGAGGACGGCTTCTCCTTCCGCGGCGAGCCCAAGCCGAGCGCGGTGCCGGACGTGCCCCCGGTCGACCTCGCCGGTGGCAAGGCCGCCGAGCAGTAGACCCGCGTCCCCGAAGGGGCGGCACCTCTGCGGAGGAGCCGCCCCTTCGGCGTGCGCGGCCCCTCCGGGGGCGCTGCGGGGGTCAGGCTGCCGGGGTCGTGCCCGGCAGGGCGAAGCGGCCGTCCGGCAGCGGGTGGACCAGCCCGTCGGCCACCAGGGCGTCCAGCGAGCGGGCCCGCTGCACCGGCTCGTCCCACACCTGCGCCAGGACCGCCGCCTCGACGGGGCCGTCGGCGTCGCGCAGCACCGCGAGCAGCCGCCCCCGGACCTGCCGGTCGGTGCCGGCCCAGCTCTGCGGACGCCGCACCGGGGCGGCGAGCTCCGGCCGCCCGGCCGCGGCCCAGGCGCAGCGGTCCTGCACGGGGCAGACCGGGCAGCGGGGGGCGCGGGCGGTGCACACCAGCGCACCGAGCTCCATGAAGGCCACGGACGCCGTCGCCGCCGCCTCCGGGTCCGGGGGCAGCAGGGCCTCCATGCGCGGCAGGTCGGCCGCGGTGACGGCGGCGTCGGCCCGCCCCTCGACGCTGCGCGCGACCACCCGGCGCACGTTCGTGTCGACGACGGGCACCCGCTGGCGGTAGGCGAAGGCCGCGACCGCCCGGGCCGTGTAGGCCCCGACGCCCGGCAGGCTCAGCAGCTCCGGCACGGTGCGCGGCAGCCGCCCGTCGTACCGCTCCACCACCTCGACGGCGCAGGCGTGCAGGCGCAGCGCCCGCCGGGGGTAGCCCAGGCGGCCCCACATCCGCACGGCCTCTCCAGGCGGGGCGGCGACCAGCGCCTGAGGGGTCGGCCAGCGCTGCAGCCACGCCTCGTACGCCGGCAGGACCCGCGCGACGGGGGTCTGCTGCAGCATCACCTCGCTCACCAGGACGGCCCAGGCGGGGGTGCCGGGGCGGCGCCACGGGAGGTCGCGGGCTGCACCGGCGTACCAGTCGGAGACGGCCTGCGCGAGGGCGGTGTCGGGCACCCCGATCACGGTAGGCGGCGGATAGGGTCGAGCAGATGGCGCTGCACTGGCAACCGGTCGGACCGGAGCCCGCACAGACCTACTGGAAGCGGCGTGCCGCCGTCGCGCTGGCCGTCCTCGCGCCCCTCGTGCTCCTGCTGTCGCTGCTGGGCGGCGGGGACGACCCGGACGAGCTCGCGCAGCGCCCGGCCGCCACCGCGTCGGCCCGGACCACGCCCGAGGCGAGCGCCGCGGCCACTCCCAGCGCCGACCCCAGCGCCACCCCGGACCCGAGCGCCGACCCGAGCGCCGACCCGAGCGCCAGTCCCACCGCCGCGGCCGGCGAGTGCACCGACGAGGTGCTGCGGATCGAGGCGGCGGCCGCCGAGGACAGCTACGCGGTGGGGGCCGAGCCCCGGCTGCAGCTGCGGGTCACCAACACGGGGACCGCGCCCTGCACGCGCGACCTGGGACAGGCGGCGGTCGAGCTGCTCGTCGTGTCCGGCGACGACCGCATCTGGTCCAGCGACGACTGCGCGCCCGGTGGGGACGCCGACGTCACGACCCTCGTGCCGGGCACGCCGGAGGTCAGCACGGTGACCTGGTCGGGCACGCGCTCGCGGCCGGGCTGCGCGGGCGACGAGGAGCCGGCCAAGGCCGGCACCTACCGGGTCAACGGCCGGGTCGGCGCCCTGCGCGAGGAGGGCGAGCCCTTCGTCCTGCGCTGACCGGCGGGGGCGGCGCCCTGCGGCGGCCCGCGTCCGGCCGCCCGGTCAGACGTAGCGCTCGAGGATGGAGCTCTCCGCCAGCCGCGACAGGCCCTCGCGGACGCTGCGTGCCCGGGTCTCCCCGACCCCGTCGACGACCTGGAGGTCGTCGATGCCGGCGGCCAGCAGCTTCTGCAGACCGCCGAAGTGGTCGACGAGCCGGTCGACGACGGTCCCGGGCAGCCGCGGGACCTTGGCCAGCAGCCGGTAGCCCCGCGGGCTGACCGCCTGCTCGAGGGCGTCGGCCGTGGTCGCGTAGCCGACCGCCTTGGCGACGACGGACAGGTCGAGCAGGTCCGCCGCCGACAGGCTGTCGAGCTCGGCGACGGCGTCCACCAGCGTGCGCGTCTTGCGGCCGGTGCCGGTCACCAGGTAGTCGCGGACGACGAGCTCGCGCTCGCCGTCGACCCCCGCCATGAGCTCCTCGAGCTGCAGCGACAGCAGGCGCCCGTCGGTGCCGAGCTCGACGACGTAGCCCTCGATCTCGGTGGCGATGCGCCGCACCATCTCCAGGCGCTGGCTGACCGCCATCGCGTCGCGGACGGTGACGAGGTCCTCGATCTCGAGGGCCGACAGCGTGCCCGCCACCTCGTCGAGCCGCAGCTTGTAGCGCTCGAGCGTGGCGAGCGCCTGGTTCGCGCGCGACAGGATGGAGGCGCTGTCGTCCAGGACGTAGCGACCGCTCGGCGTGTAGAGAGCGATGATCCGCATCGACTGGCTGACGCTCACGACCGAGTAGCCGGTCTGCTTGGCGACCCGCTCGGCCGTGCGGTGACGGGTGCCGGTCTCCTCCGTCGGGATGGCCGGATCGGGGACCAGCTGGACGCTCGCCAGCACGATCTTGCTGAGATCGCCGGTCACGACGACGGCGCCGTCCATCTTCGACAGCTCGCGCAGCCGCTGCGCGGAGAAGTCGACGTCGAGCGAGAAGCCGCCCGTCGACAGGGACTCGACGACCTTGTCGTGGCCGAGGACGATCAGCGCGCCGGTGTTGCCCCGCAGGATCCGCTCGAGGCCGTCCCGCAGCGGGGTGCCCGGGGCCATCGCGGCCAGCGTCGAGCGCAGCCGCTCGTCCGTGCCTGCCACCCGCACCCCCGCATCCAGCTCTCGCGCGCCCGTACGCCGGAGTCTAGGGATCTGCAGCCACATCGCCGGATCTCGTCGGTCACGGCTCGGTCACGGCACGTGCCGACGCGTCAGGCGGTACGGCCGGGCGGCCCGTGCGCCGACAGGCTCTCCAGGGCTCGGCTCAGGTGCGGCAGCTCGACCACGGCCACCCCCGACGGCACGGACGTGAGCTGTGCGCGCGCTCCGGGCGGGACCAGGATGCGGTGGTAGCCGATGCGCGCGGCCTCCGCCACCCGTTGCGCGAGGTGCCCCACGGGCCGGATGTCACCGGACAGCGCGACCTCCCCGATGACGGCGATGTCGCGCGGCATCGGGATGCTCGACGCCGCTGAGGCCACGGCCAGGCACACCGCCAGGTCGGTGGCCGGATCGGAGAGCCGGGCGCCCCCGACGGTGGCCACGAAGACGTCGCGGTCCAGCTTGTAGCCGGCCTCGCGCTCGGTGACCGCCAGCAGCATCGCCACCCGCGAGGAGTCGAGCCCGGTCACGCCGCGGCGCGGGTTGGCGGACGGCGTCGCGGCGACCAGCGCCTGCACCTCCGCGGGCACGGCTCGCCGCCCGTCGACCGACACCGCCACGGCGGTGCCGGGCACCGGGACCTCGCGCGAGCTGCGGAACAGCGCAGACGGGTCCGGGACCTCGCGCAGACCGTCGTCGGCCTGCTCGAAGCAGACCACCTCGTCGGCGGGGCCGTAGCGGTTCTTGACGGCCCGCAGCATCCGCAGCGTGGTGTGCTTGTCGCCCTCGAACGTCAGCACGGTGTCCACCATGTGCTCGAGCGCGCGGGGACCGGCGACGGAGTTCTCCCGGGTCGACTGGCCGATGAGCAGCAGCGGGAGCCGTCGGCTCTTGGCGAGGCGGACGAGCACGGAGGTCACCTCCTGCACCTGGGACATCCCGCCGGCCCGCCCGTCCACGGACGACGACGCGATGGCCTGCACGCTGTCGACGATCAGCAGCACGGGGTCGTGCGCCTCGACGTGGCCGAGCAGGGCGCCGAGGTCGGTCTCGTCGGCGAGCAGGATGCCGGGTGCCACCGAGCCGGTGCGGCGGGCCCGCACGCTGATCTGCTCGACGCTCTCCTCGCCCGAGACGTAGAGGACGTTGGCCGTCTCGTTGCGCAGCGCCATCCGGTGGGCGACCGCGGCGACGAGCGTGCTCTTGCCGACGCCGGGCTCACCGGCCAGCAGGACCACCTGACCGGCCACCAGCCCGCCGCCGAGGACGCGGTCGAACTCCGCGAGCCCGGTCAGCTCGCGCGGGGTGCGGTCCGCGACGACCTCGGCGAGAGGGCGTGCCGGGTGCTCGGGCGGCGACCCCGTCACCGACGTCCTGAGCCCGGGCAGCGCCCGGACGGGAGCCGTCTCGGCCAGCGTGCCCCAGGCGCTGCACTGCGGGCACTGCCCCACCCACTTGCCCACGGTGGCCGCGCAGTCGGTGCAGCGGTAGGCCGGGCGCTCCTTGGCGGACCGGCCGGCGGCCGGACGGGCGGCAGTCGACCGGCCGGAAGCCGGCCGGGCGGGGACGGGTGCTGGCGGACCGACGGTCATGGTGCGGACGCTAGCGGCGCCCACCGACACCGCGGGGGAGGCGGCGGATGCCTGTGCAGAGCCGGCGTCAGCCGGTGGAGGGGCTCGCGGACGCCTCGGGCTCGGCCGACTCCGCCGGCTCCTCGGCGCCCTCGCCCTCGGGGGACTCCTCGCTGCGGGGCGCGGTCTCGCCCTCGTCCTCGCCCTGACCGCTCTCGCCCTCGCCCACGATGCCTTCCTCGCCCTCGCCGCCGGCGCCGTCCTCGTCGCCGCCGGACTCCTCCCCGTGGTGCCCGCCGGCGGGGGCCTGCAGGGCCGGCTCGCCCTCCTCGCCCTCACCACCGGTGTAGACGGGGCGGTCGGTGCGGCCGGAGACGGCGACCGGGACGGGCACCTCGATCGTGCCGTTCTTCTCGAAGCGGAACGTCATGGTGACGTACTCGCCCTCGGTGAGGTCCTGCGTCAGCGAGACCAGGCGCAGGCGGGCGGTGTTCTCGGTGCTGCCGAGCGCGGGGACCTCGAGCGAGGCGGGCGAGTCCTCGACCAGCACCTCGACGGACTCGGCGCCGTCGGTCGTCACCTCGAGCAGGGTGTCGGGCTCGTCGTCGTTGTTGGTGACGACCAGGACCGCCTCGGCGTCCTCGCCCTCCTCGAGCGTGCGCCCGTCCTCGGACGGCAGGACGGCCAGGCCCCGGATGGCCAGCGTGCCCACCGCGGTGTTGGTGGCGTCGGCCTGGCTGCGCTCCTGGTAGGTCTGCGCGTCCCGGCCGGCCCCGCAGCCGGCCAGGGCCAGCGGCAGCACACCGGCCAGGAGCAGGGCCGCGCTGCGCGAGGCGAGGGGCCGCGCGGTCACGGGGCGGGGGCGGCGCGGCGAGCTCACGAGGCGTCTCCTGAGGCGAGCAGGGGGAGGTCGGCGGCGAGGTCCGACGGGCGCGTCCCGCCGGGGTAGGTCACGGGCATCCGGTCGTCGGTGTCGAACGCGAAGATCACGTCGGCATGTCCCACACCGTATCCAAGCGGTCCGTCGTGCCGGTGAGGGGCTGTCCCCTCGGCGTGCTCGTGGGCGTCGGGCCGTCCGGGCAGGGTCGGCACCGGCCCGGTGCGCGCGGCAGGCGCCAGCCGTACGGCCTCCTGGGCGGCGTCGACCTCCGCCTGCGTCCCGGTGAGGCCGATGGTGCCGGCGTCGAACTGGTCGAGCCACCTGCGCAGCACCTGCGGGGTGTCCCGCTCGGGGTCGGTCGTCACGAACACGACGCGGGTCTGCCCCCGCAGCTCCGGAGGACTCGTCCGGAGCGCCCCCGCGATGTCGGCCATCGCGGTGGGGCACTCGTCCGGGCAGTTCGTGTAGCCGAAGTAGAGCAGCGTCGGCCGTCCGGCGGTCCGCGCCGCGAAGTCGTAGCGCTGCCCGTCGGTGTCGCGCAGGACGAACGACGGGCGGGTCGGCAGCTCTCCGGGCGGCTGCTGGCCGTGGAAGGCCGCCGTCGACGCGGCTCGCGCCGGGGCCGGATCGGCCGTGCCCGCCGCGCAGCCGGTCGCCAGCAGGGCCCCGCACAGCAGGGCGGCGGGCAGTCGGACGCGGCGCATGCGCCCATCGTCTCAGCCGGGTGCGAGCACGGCACCGCGGGCGACCAGCAGAGCGACGCAGAGCACCGCCACGACGATCGCGGCACGGAAGGCGGCGCGGGAGCCGGGGCGCCGCGAGCGGACCAGCCCGGCGGCGGTCACGACCGCCGAGACGGCCACGGCGAGCAGTGCGGCGGGACCGGGCGCACCGGCCGGGCCGAGGGCCAGGACGACGGCCGCCGTGAGCAGCAGTCCCGCGGCCAGGCCGGCGGACCGCGCGGCTCCCAGGCGGTGCGGCAGGCCGCGCACCCCCTGCGCGAGGTCCTCCTCGAGGTCGGGCAGCGCGTTGCACAGGTGGGCGCCGACCCCCAGCAGCGCGCCGCCGGCCGTCGCCCACCAGGGCGCCGCCGCGCCGCCGGACGGGCCGCCCGGCGGCAGGGCCAGCACGACGATCGACGGGACGGCGCCGAAGGCCAGGGCGTACGGCAGCCAGGACAGGGCCGTGGACTTGAGCCGCGCGTTGTAGGACCAGGCGGCGGCGACCGCCGCCAGGTGCAGCAGGCCGGCGGGCAGTCCGAGGGCCAGCGACAGCGGCACGCACAGACCCAGGGCGAGCAGCGCCGCGGTGCGGACGGTGGCCACCCCCAGCTGTCCCTGACCGACCGGCTTGTCCGTGCGGCCGTTGCGGGCGTCGCGGGCCGCGTCGATCCAGTCGTTGCTCCAGCCCACCGACAGCTGACCGGTGAGGAACGCCGCGGCCACCAGCAGCGACCGGGCACCCACCCCGGTCGACACGGCGAGGGCGGTCGCGATGGCCGTGACCGCCGCGGTCGGCTCCGGGTGGCTGGCACGCACGAGCGAGGCGACGGGGGGCACGTCGCGCAGTCTCCCGCCGCGCGTACGACGATGGGACGGTGACTTCCCCGTCCGGCGGCGCGGCATGACGCTGCCCGTGCGACCCCGCAACGACCCGGCGCAGTACGACGACCTCGCGGACGACTGGTGGGCCCCCCGGGGCGGCTTCGTGATGCTGCACTGGATCGCGGCCGCGCGGGCGCGGCTCGTCCCGCGCGCCACCCGCTCCGGGAGCCTGCTGCTCGACCTCGCCTGCGGCGGCGGCGTGCTGGCGCCGCACGTGGCGGACAGGGGCCACCGGCACGTCGGGCTCGACCTGTCGCCCACCGCGCTGCCGCTGGCGCGCGACCACGGCGTCGTGCCCGTCCGCGGTGACGTGCTCCGCCTGCCCTTCGCCGACGAGGTCGCCGACGTGGTCGTCGCGGGGGAGGTGCTGGAGCACGTCGCGGCACCGCTGGAGCTCGTCGCGGAGGCCTGCCGGGTGCTGCGGCCCGGCGGTGCGCTCGTGCTCGACACGATCGCCGCCACCTGGTGGGGCCGGTTCTCCTCGGTGACGGTGGCGGAGCGGCTGCCGGCCGGGCCACCGCGCCGGCTGCACGACCCGGCCCTGTTCGTCGACCGCGACGCGCTCGTGGCCGGCGCCCGCGCCGGCGGCGTCGAGCTGCAGCTGCGCGGCCTGCGGCCGAGCGCCGTCGACTACCTGGCCTGGCTGGTGGGCAGGAAGTCCGAGGTGCGCATGCTGCCGACCCGCTCCACCGCAGGCCTGTTCTCGGCGCACGGGCGCAAGTGCTGACCGCCCGCCGGTGCCGCGTCGACCCCACTGCTCGGAGGACCACCCCATGAACGCCGCCCTGACCGGTGCCGGGCACGCCCTGCCCCCTCCCATGGACCAGAAGGCGCTGTGGGACGGCTTCTTCCGTGAGCACTACGGCGACGACCGGATCGCCCGCAAGGTCTGGCAGTCCTCCGCCATCACGACCCGCCGCGGTGTGGTGGACCCGACCGCGGAGGACGTCTCGGGCTGGGGCACCGCCGCCCGGATGCAGCGCTTCCTGTCGGAGGCCATGCCGCTCGGCAAGGAGGCGATCGGCGGAGCGCTGGCCGACGCCGGCCTCGACCCGGCCGACGTGGGGCTGCTCACAGTCGTGTCGTGCACCGGCTACGTCACCCCGGGCCTCGACATCCTGCTCGCCCGCGACCTCGGCATGCGCGACGACGTCCAGCGGCTGCACGTCGGCCACATGGGCTGCTACGCGGCCCTTCCGGGCCTCGGCGCGACGGCCGACTTCGTCGTCGCGCGGCAGCGCCCGGCGGTCATGCTCTGCCTCGAGCTGACCAGCCTGCACGTCCAGCCGGCGACCGACACCGCGCGCAGCGGCCGTCCGACGCCGGAGGACCTGCAGCAGATGGTCTCGCACGCGCTGTTCAGCGACGCGGCGGCCGCCGTCGTCCTGGAGCCCTCGGGCGACGAGCCGCTCGCGGGCTTCGACGTCGTCGACGTCGTCGCCCGCACCGACGTGTCCACCGCTGACCACATGACCTGGGACGTCACCGACCTCGGCTTCAAGATGGGCCTGTCGCCGGCCGTCCCGAGCGTGCTGGCCCGGCACGCCCGGCCCGTCGTCGAGGACCTGCTGGGCGCCCACGGCCTGGCCGTCGACCAGGTGAGCGGCTGGGCCGTCCACCCCGGTGGCCGCAGGATCGTCGAGGTGGTCGGCGAGGTCCTCGGACTGCCCGACGCCGCGCTCGCCCCGTCGTACGACGTGCTGCGCGACGTCGGCAACTGCTCCAGCGCGACGGTGCTGCTGGTGCTCGAGCGCCTGGTCGAGACGGTCGACGTCCCGCCCGGCGGGCACGTCGTGGCGATGGCCTTCGGACCCGGTCTGACGCTGTACGCGGCCCTGCTCCGACGTCGCTCCTGAGCCCCCTGCAGCACACTCCAGGGCGTTCCGTCAAGGGCCGATCAGGCTCCGCATGCCGTCTGACCTGCGACGTTGCTCACCCGGTCGTCCGAGCCGGGTGTTATCCTCGTCGTGGCGAGAGGGGCTAATCACACATGACGTTCGCAGTCGGCGAGACCGTCGTCTACCCGCACCACGGGGCCGCGCTCATCGAGGCCATCGAGACCCGCACCATCAAGGGCGAGGACAAGATCTACCTCGTCCTCAAGGTCGCC
>CADCUE010000172.1:0-3336 GCA_902805805.1 uncultured Frankineae bacterium
GTCATGCCCGCTTCGGCTGGGCGTCCGCGCGAGCCGACGACCTGGCCAACCTGCTGCCGTCCCGGCTCACGGCACTGCTCGCCGCCGGCTGCGCTCCGCTCGTCGGCGGTCGCCCGCAGGCAGCGGTGCGCGCCTGGCGGCGTGACGGTCAACAGCACCCGAGCCCCAACGCCGGCCCCGTCGAGGCCGCCTTCGCCGGCGCGCTGGGCCGCACCCTCGGCGGCCGCCTGTCGTACGCCGGGCGGGTCGAGGACCGGCCGCTGCTCGGAGACGGACCTGCGCCGGGGGTCGCCGACATCGCGCGCGCCGCCCGCCTGTCGGCCGCTGTCACCGTCGGAGCCGGGCTCGTGACGGTCGGTGGCCGTGTCCTGCTCGACCGGGTCCGCGGGTGACCGGCGGGGCGCTGCTCGTCGCGGGGACGACGTCCGACGCGGGCAAGTCCGTCGTCACCGCCGGGCTGTGCCGGTGGCTGGCGCGCGAGGGCGTGGAGGTGGCGCCGTTCAAGGCGCAGAACATGTCGCTGAACAGCGCGGTCACCGCCGACGGCGCCGAGATCGGCCGGGCCCAGGCGATGCAGGCGGCCGCGGCAGGAGTCGCCCCCGAGGCCGCGATGAACCCGGTGCTGCTCAAGCCCGGCAGCGACCAGACCTCGCAGGTCGTCGTCCTGGGCCGGCCCTGGGCCGACGTCTCGGCGATGAGCTACCGGGCCCACAAGGCCGAGCTGCTCGAGATCTCCCTGCAGTGCCTGGCCGACCTGAGGTCGCGCTACGACGTCGTGGTGTGCGAAGGGGCCGGCTCGCCGGCCGAGATCAACCTGCGGGCGACCGACATCGCCAACATGGGGCTGGCGCGCGCCGCCGGCCTCCCGGTCCTGGTCGTGGGGGACATCAACCCCGGTGGCGTCTTCGCCGCGCTGTTCGGCACGCTGGCCCTGCTGTCACCGGAGGACCAGGCGCTGGTCTGCGGGTTCGTGGTCAACAAGTTCCGCGGCGACGTGGCGCTGCTCGAGCCCGGCCTCGCGATGCTCGAGCGGCTGACCGGCCGGCGGACGTACGGCGTGCTGCCCTGGACCGAAGGGCTCGAGCTCGACGTCGAGGACTCGCTCGGGCTGTCCGTGGCCGTGGCGCCCGTGCCGCCGGTGGGCGGCGACGTGCTGCGGGTGTCCGTCGTGCGGCTGCCGCGGCTGTCCAACTGGACCGATGTCGACGCGCTGCGCAGCGAGCCCGGGCTGCTCGTGCGCTTCGCCACGACGCCGGAGGAGCTGGCCGACGCCGACCTGGTCGTCGTCCCGGGGACCCGGGCGACCGTCGCCGACCTGGCCTGGCTGCGCCGGCGGGGCCTGGACGCCGTCCTGCAGCGCCGCGCCGCAGAGGGGCGTCCGGTGCTGGGGATCTGCGGTGGCTACCAGCTGCTCGGCACCCGCATCGAGGACGACGTCGAGTCGCGCGCCGGCGTGGTCGAGGGCCTCGGCCTGCTGCCCGTACGGACCGTCTTCGGGCCGGACAAGGTGCTGGGACGGCCGGTCGGCCGCTACGGACCGCACCCGGTGACCACGGCGTACGAGATCCACCACGGCCGCATCACCGTCGACGGAGGCGCCGAGCTGTTCGCGCCGGGGGAGGGGTGCCGGGTCGGCGCGGTCAGCGGCACCGTGTGGCACGGCGCGCTGGAGAGCGACGGCGCGCGCCGGGCGCTGCTGTCCGAGGTCGCCGCGGCCGCCGGACGGGACTGGCGGCCCGGCTCGGTGGCGTTCGAGGACGTGCGGCAGGCGCGCCTGGACGCGCTGGGCGACCTGGTGGCCGATCACCTCGACACCGACGCCGTCCGGGCCCTGCTGGCCGGAGGCGCCCCGGCCGGTCTGCCGTTCGTCCCGCCAGGGGCCCCCTGACGCAGCCGGGGCGCCGGTGGTGGGCCGGCCTGCGGACGCGACGCCCAAGATCTTCCGCACTTCCCCAGCATCCTGGTGCTGGGGAAGCTCTGAAGATCTCGAGCGGGCAGCGCGCCGGCAGCGGTGCCCGGACCGCCTGGCGTACATGCCGGCCGATGCGGGCAGGTCCGTCTTCGGTGCACACAGCAGCGACCGGGTGCTCGAGGCCCATCCGGCCGAACGCTGCCGGCTCGGGATCGAGCCAAGGCCGTCGAACCGACAGAAGACGAGGGACAGGCACGTGACTGCGACACAGAACCCGACTCAGGAGCGCCCGAAGACCGCCAGCGAGTCTGCGGAGCGCACGTACGCGACGGTCAACCCCTTCACGGGCGAGACGGAGAAGGCGTTCGACTTCACCCCGACCGAGGAGATCGACGGGATCGTCGGGCGCGCGCACGCCGCCTACGAGCAGTGGCGGCAGCGTCCGGTCGAGGAGCGGGCCGGCGTCGTGCGCCGGGCCGCGGAGCTCATGGACGAGCGCCGCGCCGATCTCGCCAAGCTGATCACGACGGAGATGGGCAAGCGCGCCGAGGAGGCCACCGGCGAGCTGAAGCTGTGCTCGATGATCCTCAAGTACTACGCCGACAACGGGCCCGGGTTCCTGGAGCCGACGGCCATCAAGCCGCTCATGGGCAAGGGCGAGGCAGTCGTCGAGACCAAGCCGATCGGCGCCCTGCTGGCCATCGAGCCGTGGAACTACCCCTTCTACCAGGTCGTCCGCGTGGTCGGGCCGAACCTCGTGCTGGGGAACACCGTCATCCTCAAGCACGCCGAGATCGTGCCCCAGTGCGCGGTCGCCATCGAGCAGCTCTTCACCGACGCGGGCGCCCCGGCGGGCGTCTTCACCAACACGTTCCTGCGCATCGAGGACGTCGAGCAGGTCATCGCCGACCCTCGCATCCAGGCCGTGACGCTGACCGGGAGCGAGCGGGCCGGCAGTGCCGTCGCCGCGCTGGCCGGCAAGCACCTCAAGAAGTCCGTGCTCGAGCTCGGCGGCAGCGACCCGTTCATCGTGCTCGACGCCGACGACCTCGCCGCCACGGTGAAGGCCGCGACCATGGGCCGGATGCAGAACACCGGCCAGGCGTGCACCGCCTCGAAGCGGCTGATCGTCACCGAGGACCTCTACGAGCCGTTCGTCGAAGGCCTGCGGCAGGCCTTCTCGACGTTCAGCCCGGGCGACCCGGCCGACCCCTCGACGTCGCTGGCTCCGCTGTCGAGCGAGCGGGCCGCGCAGGACCTGCACGCGCAGGTGCAGGACGCGATCGACAAGGGGGCCACCGTCGTCGCCGGCGGCGGCCGGCCGGACCACCCGGGTGCCTTCGTCGAGGCCACGATCCTCACGGACGTCACCCCGGACATGCGGGCCTACCGCGAGGAGCTCTTCGGTCCGGCCGCGGTCGTGT
>CADCUE010000172.1:3346-3729 GCA_902805805.1 uncultured Frankineae bacterium
CGGCCTGGGCGCCACCGTCATGAGCAGCGACCTCGAGCGGGCACGGGCGGTGGCCGAGCGGCTCGAGGCCGGCATGGTCTGGATCAACCAGCCGACCGGCTCCTCCCCGGAGCTCCCCTTCGGCGGCGTCAAGCGCTCCGGCTACGGTCGCGAGCTCTCCGAGCTGGCGATGTTCGAGTTCGCCAACCGGCGTCTGGTCCGGACCGTGCCGGTGAAGCGGGCGGACCGCCCGGTGGGCGGCTGACGGTCCCGGCTCCCGCCGCGCCAGGGGACTGCTGACACGCGTCGCCCCGGTCCGGCCCCTGTGGGGGCCGGGCCGGGGAAGTCGGCTGGTCGTCAGACCGTGCCGGTGATCGACGAGGCCTTCGGGTTGAGCCGTGCAG
>CADCUE010000173.1 GCA_902805805.1 uncultured Frankineae bacterium
CGCGAGCCCCGCGTCGGGCGATCGGTCCGAACCACGGCACGCCCACGTCGTCGTAGGTGTCGGCCGCTCGGGAGAAGACGCCGGCGATGCCGTCCGGTGGCGCAGTCATGCCGGCACGGTGGCAGCCGGCGCGCGAGGGCCAGGCTCAGCCGCTGCCGAGGGACAGGCCGGACAGGATGCCGGTCACCTCCGTGAAGGGCTCGCCGACGACCAGGTCGCCCTCGCCGATGACGAGCTCGTGGATGGAGTGGTCGTGGCTGCTGCCGCGCATCTTGAGCACGAGGATGCCCCGCTTGAGCTCGCTGCGGTGCTCGACGTGACGCAGCACGACGATCGCGTCGATGAGACCCGAGATGTGGCTCTCCGTGACCGACGTCGCCCCGACGAGGTGAGGTGAGGCGGCGGTCACGAGCGAGGCCAGGCCGACCGTCTTGACGAAGGACGTGACCCCGATGACGAACTCGCGGTAGGCGTGCGTCGACCCGAGCCGCTCCAGCGCCGACAGGCTGTCGATCACGAGGCGCCCCGGCTGCAGCCGCTCGACGAGGTCGCGGACCTCGACGAGGTGGTCGTCGAGGGAGGCCACCTCCGGGTAGAGCGAGACGATGTGCAGCAGCCCGGCCTGCTCGTACGCCGCGAAGTCGTGACCCATCGCCCGGCCGTTGCGGTGGACCTGCTCCCGGGTCTCCTCGTAGGCGACGAGCAGGACCCGCTCGCCCGCGGCGGCGCCGTCCCCGGCGAACTGCGTCGCGAGCAGCGTCTTGCCCGTGCCGGTCGGCCCGGACAGCAGCGTGCTGGAGCCGCGCATCAGCCCGCCGTGGGTGAGCCGGTCCAGCCCGGCGTTGCCGGAGGACACCCGCTGGTCGAGGACGTTGGGTGACGGGTGCGGCGCGGTGACGGGCAGCACGACCAGCCCCTGACCCGGCACGATCGTGAAGCCGGCGTCGCCCTTGTGGTGCATGGCGCCGCGCATCTTGAGCACCTCGAGCGTGCGCCGGCGGAAGGCCCCCTCGCGGACGTTGCGCAGCAGCACGACGTTGTCGGCGACGAACTCCTCCACGCCGTAGCGGGACAGCGTCCCGCCCGGGTCGCCGGGCGTCTCCACGGTGAGCACGACCGTCAGGCCCAGGCGGCGCAGCGACGCGATCAGGCTCCGCAGCAGCTGGCGCGCGGCGACGACGTCCTCCTGCAGGGACAGCACCGCGTTGAGGCTGTCCAGGGCCAGGCGCTCGGCGCCGGTCGCGTCGACGGCGTGCCCGATCTGCGCGGCAAGGGTCTCCATGCTGTACGGCAGGTGCCCCTGGGGTGCGTCCGCGCGGGCCAGCGGGGAGGCGTCGACGAAGCGCCAGTCGCCCGCAGCCTCCCAGGCCTCGACGTCCCAGCCGAGGGTGCGCAGGTTGGCCCGCAGGTCGTCGGCCGGCTCCTCGAGCGTGACGAAGACGCCGGGCTGCCCCCTGCGCACGCCCTCGGCGAGGAACTGCGCGGCGAACACCGTCTTGGCGCTGCCCGCCTGCCCCGCCACGACCGTCGCCCGGCGCGCGGGCAGACCGCCCATCGACACGTGGTCGAAGCCCCGGATGCCGGTGGCCACCTTGCGGATCGACGCGCCTTCCTGGTGCCCGTCCTCGCCGAGGCGGAGGACGCCCGCGGCCCGGGCGGTGCGGGCGTCCGTGGTGCTCGCGTCGTCGTCGGGCGCGGGACCGGTCGTGGCGGCAGCGGCGTCGGTCACGGGGTCCCCCGCCCGAGACCGTCGGCGCGGGCGGCGGCACCGTCCGCCACGACCGGCGCTCCCGTGCGCGGCAGCCGGAACCACGCGGTCTTGCCGCCGTCGGGGTCGGTCTCCATGGCGCACACATCGGCCAGCGCGGAGACCAGCCCGAGGCCCCAGCCGCCCTCCCGTTGGGCGTACGGGGCCTGCTCCGGCCGCGCCAGGTCCAGGTCGTGGACCGTCACGACGATGCAGTCGTCGGCGATGGTGATGCCCAGCTCGATCGTGGTCCGGGCGTGCAGGACGGCGTTGGTGACCAGCTCGCTGGTGAGCAGGACGAGGCTGTCCTGGGTGTCGGCGGGCAGGTCCGGGGCGTGCGAGAGCACGAAGCGCCGTGCGTCAGAGACGAGCCGCGGCACCGGGTCGAGGTGCAGGTGGTGGCTCTCGCGGACCTGGTCGCAGGGCGGGAGCGCCCCGGGGAGGATCCGCTGGCAGCTCACGCGTCCCCCGCCTCTGTCGTCTCGTCGTCGGCACGCTGCCGCAGGGTGCGATACCCCAGAATGAGCCCGTGACGCGCTCCGCCTCCGCTTCTGCCGGACTCGCCGTGCGCCCGGGTGGTGGAGCGGCGCCGACCGACTACGCCCGCGCGGTCCTCGACGTCGTGGACCGGATCCCGCCCGGCAAGGTGATGACGTACGGCGACGTCGCCGAGCTGATGGGCCGCGGCTCGCCGAGGACGGTCGGTGCCGTGATGAGCGACCACGGGCGCGAGGTGCCCTGGCAGCGGGTCGTGCAGGCCTCCGGCCGGCCGGCGGAGCCCTACCTGCGGGAGGCGCTCGCGCTGCTCGCGGCGGAGGGCTGCCCGGTCACGGGGGAGCGGGTGGACCTCGCGGCGGCCCGCTGGGACGGGCGCGGAGCAGGGGCCCCCGACCCCGGCCCGCCGGCCTGAGGCTCGCCGCGCGGTCCTGTCTCAGGGCCGTGCTGGGATGGCTCGTGTGAGCGATCCCGTCCTCCGCCGCCGCCCGGTCCGGCGGACCGGCGCCCCCGTCCTCGACGAGGCGCAGTCGCGCGTGGTCGCGCACCCCGGTGGACCGCTGCTCGTCCTGGCCGGTCCGGGCACCGGCAAGACCACCACCCTGGTGGAGGCGGTCGTCGACCGGGTCGAGCGGCGCGGGCTGCCCCCCGAGCAGGTGCTCGTCCTGACGTTCAGCCGCAAGGCCGCGCAGGAGCTGCGGGAGCGGGTGACCGCGCGGCTGGGCCGCACGACCCGTGGCGCTCTCGCCATGACGTTCCACTCCTACGCCTTCGCGCTGCTGCGCCGGGAGCTGGCCGCCGCGGGCGGACCGCCGCTGCGCCTGCTGTCGGGACCGGAGCAGGACCTCGAGGTGGCGCGGCTGCTGCAGGGGGTGCTGGTCGACGGCGCCGCCGACTGGCCCTCGGGACTGCGGCCGGCGCTGCCCCTGCGGGGGTTCCGCCGCGAGCTGCGCGACCTGCTCCAGCGGGCGCAGGAGCGCGGGGTCGACGGGCCGCTGCTGTCCGCGCTGGGCGAGCGGGCCGACCGGCCGGAGTGGCGTGCCGCGGGCCGCTTCCTCGAGGGGTACGAGGGGCGCTTCGCCCTCGACCCGGCCGCGGAGGTCCTCGACCACAGCGGCCTGGTGCGGGCGGCGGCAGGACTGCTCGAGACCGACGACGACGTGCGGAGCAGGGAGCGCGCCGCCCACGCCGTCGTCTTCGTCGACGAGTACCAGGACACCGACCCCGCGCAGGTCCGCCTGCTGCAGGCCCTGGCCGGTGACGGGCGCGACCTGGTGGCCGTGGGCGACCCCGACCAGAGCATCTACGCGTTCCGCGGCGCCGACGTCCGGGGCATCCTCGACCTGCCCGACGCCTTCCGCACCGTCGACGGGCGCCCGGCGCCGGTGGTCGAGCTGCGCACCGGACGCCGCTGCGGGCCTGTGCTGCTGGCCGCTTCCCGGTCCGTGGCGCGCCGGCTGCCGGCCGGACGGCTGTCGCCGTCGTTCCGCGAGCTCGCGACCGATCCCGCCGCCGTGCGCAGCCCGGGCCGCGTCGAGGTGCTGCTCGCCGCGTCGCCGACCGGCGAGGCGGCCGTCGTCGCCGACGTCCTGCGCCGCGCGCACCTGCACGACGGCCTGGCGTGGTCCGACATGGCCGTGCTCCTGCGCTCCACGCCGCGGTCGCTGGCCGTGGTCCGGCGTGGTCTGCACGCGGCGGGCGTCCCGGTCGGGGTCCCGGCCGACGAGGTCCCCCTGGTCGAGGAACCGCTGGTGCGGGCGCTGCTCGACCTCCTGCGAGCAGCGCTGCGCCCGGCCGACGTCCGCGCCGGTGATGTGCTGGCCCTGCTCACCGGACCGCTGGTGCGCGCCGACGCCCTGGCCGTACGACGGCTGCGGCGCGCGCTGCGCGAGGCCGACCTCGCGGCCGGCGGCGGCGCTCCGTCCGACGAGCTGCTCGTCGAGGCGCTCGCCGACCGCCGGTCGCTGCTGCTCGTCGCCGAGCGAGCACGGGCGCCGATGGACCGGCTGCACCGGCTCGTCTCGGCGGTGCGCGAGACGGCGGGCAGCGGCAGCGCCGAGCAGGTGCTCTGGGCACTGTGGGAGGCCACCGGGCTGGCGCGGCGCCTCGAGCAGGACAGCCTCGCCGGAGGCAGCCGGGGCGCCGTCGCCGACCGGGCGCTGGACGCCGTGCTGGCGCTGTTCGACGCGGCGGCGCGCTACGTCGACCGGCTGCCGCACGCCTCGGTCCTGGGCTTCGTCGACGACGTCGAGGCGCAGGAGGTCCCGGGAGACACGCTGGCGCAGCGCACGCCGGAGGGCGACGCCGTCCGTGTCCTGACGGCGCACGCCAGCAAGGGACTCGAGTGGCCGCTGGTCGTCGTCGCCGGCGTGCAGGAGGGTGTGTGGCCCGACCTGCGGCTGCGCGGCTCGCTGCTCGGCGCCGACGACCTGGCGGCCGCCGCCCGGTCCGGCGAGGCGGTGGTGGAGGCCCCGGGCTCGCGGCCGGACCGTCGGGCCGAGCTGCTGGCCGAGGAGCGACGCCTGTTCTACGTCGCGGTGACCCGCGCCCAGGAGCGGCTCGTCGTCACCGCCGTGGCGGGGAGCGAGGGCGACGACCGGCCCAGCCGGTTCGTGGAGGAGCTCGGTGTGCCCCTGCCCGACCGGGTCAGCGCGGTCGGGCGACCGCTCACCGGCAGCGGCCTCGTGGCCGAGCTGCGCCACGTCGCGGCGACCAGTCCCGACCCGGCGCTGCGCGAGGCGGCCTGCCGGCGGCTCGCGCTCGCCGCGACGCTGGACGCCGAGCACGTCCCGCACGTCGGGTCGGCCGACCCGGACCGGTGGTGGGGGCTGGCGCCGCTGTCCGACGACGCGCCGCTGGTCGGTGCGGGCGAGACCGTGCGGGTGTCCCCCTCCAAGGTCGAGGCCTTCGACACCTGCTCCCTGCGGTGGTTCCTCGAGAGCGCCGTCGGCGTGTCCAGCACGACGGGCCCGGCGCAGGTCGTCGGGACGCTCGTCCACGCCCTGGCCGAGCTGGGCAGCGGCGCGGACGCCCTCGACGAGGCCGCGCTCACCGCCCGGCTCGACGCGGCGCTCCCCGAGCTCGACCTCGGCGCGCCGTGGGCCGTGCGCCAGCGGCGGACCGAGGCGATCGCCCAGCTGCGCAAGTTCCTCGACTGGCAGCGCGGCAGCGCGCGCCGGCTGGTCGGCACCGAGCTGGCCGTGGCCGTCCCCGTCGGCGAGCGTGCCGTCCTGTCCGGCCGGGTCGACCGGCTCGAGCGCGACAGCGCAGGCCGGGCCGTCGTCGTCGACCTCAAGACCGGCAGCTCGAAGCCGGGCAGGGCCGAGCTGGCGCGTCACCCCCAGCTCGGGGTCTACCAGCTGGCCGTCGCGCTCGGGGCCTTCGCCGAGCAGCACGGCCTGACCGAGCCGGGAGGCGCTGCGCTGCTGCAGCTCAGGACCGGCAAGAGCGCCGACGAGCAGCTGCAGCGGGCGCTGCCCGACGACGAGGACCCCGACTGGGCGCGGGCGCTCGTCGACCGGGTCGTCGAGGGGATGAGCGGCAGCGACTTCCCCGCGACGGTCAACGAGCACTGCGCCCGCACCTGCGCGGTGCGCGCCAGCTGCCCCGCCTGGCCCGAGGGCGACGGGGTGCTGCGATGACCGCGCTGCACCCGCCGCCCGCCGTGCGGCCGATGCCGCTCGACGTCCTGGTCGAGGTGCTCGAGCGGCCGATCAGCGACGAGCAGGCCGCGGTGGTGACGGCGCCGCTCGAGGCCGGGGTCGTCGTGGCCGGCGCCGGCAGCGGCAAGACGGCCACCATGGTCGCCCGCGTGGTGTGGCTGGTGGGCTCGGGGCTGGTCACGCCGGACCAGGTGCTGGGCCTGACGTTCACCACCAAGGCCGCCGACGAGCTCGCGGTCCGGGTGCGCCACGGCCTGCGACGACTGCGCGCCGCGGGTCTGCAGCCGGACACCCCGTCGACCGGACGCTCGGACGTTCCCCTGCCCCCCGACGTCACCTCCCTCGAGCCGACCGTCTCGACCTACCACGCCTACGCCGCGCGGCTGGTCCGCGACCACGCGCTGCGCCTGGGCCGCGAGCCGGGGGCGCGCCTGGTCACACCGGCCACGAGCTGGCAGCTCGCGGCCCGTGCCGTCGGGTCGTACGACGGGCCGATGGAGGCGGTGACGTGGGCGGAGTCGACCGTCGTGCAGGCCGTCCTCGCCCTGGCCGGCGACCTGTCCGAGCACCTCGTCGGCGGGCAGGAGGTGCTCGACGTCGGCGCCTGGCTGCAGAAGACGGCCGCCGCCACGCGCAAGCTGCAGGGTCCGGCCAAGAAGGTGCTGGCCCTGCAGGAGGCCCGCGAGCAGCTGCTGCCCGTCGTCGAGCGCTACGCGGCCCTCAAGCGGGAGCGCGAGCTGCTCGACTTCGGCGACGTCGTGGCGCTGGCGGCGGAGCTCGCCCGCACCTGCCCGCAGGTGCGCGAGGTCGAGCGGGCCACCAGCCGGGTGGTCCTGCTCGACGAGTACCAGGACACCGGAGCGGCCCAGGAGGTGCTGCTGTCGAGCCTGTTCGGCGACGGTCACCCGGTGACCGCTGTGGGCGATCCGTGCCAGAGCATCTACGGCTGGCGGGGCGCCAGCGCAGGCACCCTGCGGCGCTTCCCGTCCGCCTACGCCGCGGCGCGCAGCACGCCACGGACGCTCAGCACCACCTACCGGAGCGGCGGTCGGCTGCTCCGCCTGGCCAACCTCGTCTCGGACGAGCTGCGCACCGAGGGCGTCCGCGTGCCGCGCCTGGCCCCGGCGCCCGGCCGGGAGGACGACGGACAGGTCCGCTGCGCCCTGCTCGCCGACGTCGACACCGAGGCCCGCTGGGTGGCCGACCAGGTCGTGGCGGGTCTGGCGGCTCTGCCGGCCGAGGAGGGCCGCTACTGGGCTCGTGCCGCCGTGCTGTGCCGCAAGCGGTCGATGTTCCCGCGTCTGCGCGCCGCGTTCGACGAGCTCGACGTGCCGGTGGAGGTGGTCGGGCTCGGCGGGCTGCTCGCTGTGCCCGAGGTGGCCGACCTGCGGGCGACGCTGCAGGTGCTCGACGACCCCACCGCCGACGCGGCCGTCCTGCGGCTGCTCACCGGACCGCGGTGGCGACTCGGTCCGCGCGACCTGGCCGCGCTCGGGCGCCGGGCGCGACAGCTCGTCCGGGGCGGCACGGCGGCGCCCGACGATCCCGTCGAGGCGGTGGTCCTGGGTGTGGACGAGTCGCAGGTCGGCTCGCTGGTGGACGCGCTCGACGACCTGCCGCCCTCCGGCGACCGCGATCCGCTCTCGTCCGAGGGTCGTCGTCGGCTCGAGACCCTGCGCGACGAGCTGCGGGCCCTGCGACGCCGGATCGACCAGCCGCTGCCCGATCTCGTCGCCGACGTCGAGCGCACGCTCGGGCTCGACGTCGAGGTGTCGGCGCGACCCGGCACCACCGACCCGGCGTCCGCCCGCGCCGACCTCGACGCCTTCGCCGACGCAGCCGCGCAGTTCGCCGGCGACACCGCGCAGGACGGCGCCGGCGAGGCGGTGCTGTCCGCCTTCCTCGCCCACCTGTCCGCGGCCGAGGACGAGGAGCACGGCCTCGACACCGGCGCCGTCAGCGGCGCCGACACGGTCAAGCTCATGACGGTGCACGCCGCCAAGGGGCTCGAGTGGCCGGTCGTGGCCGTCCCGGGGCTGTCCCGCAGCACCGGCACCGGCGCCGCCGTCTTCCCCGCCAAGCCGGTGGCGAGCACGTCGTGGACCGCCAACTTCCGCCTGCTGCCCTTCCCGCTGCGCGGCGACCGCACCGAGCTGCCCGCGCTGTCCGGCCTCGAGCCGGAGGACCTCAAGGCCCACACGGAGGCCAACGCCGCGCGCGACGCCCGCGAGGAGCGCCGCCTCGCCTACGTCGCCGTCACCCGCGCGGAGCAGCTGCTGCTGTGCTCCGGCTACCACTGGGGCGAGGGCGCGGGCGTCGTCGGCCCCTCCGTGTTCCTGCACGAGGCACGGCAGGCCTGCGAGGACGGCGCCGGCGAGGTCGACGTGTGGGAGGACGAGCCGCTGGAGGACAACCCGGTGGTCGGCTCCGGGCGCACCGCCGCCTGGCCGTCGCCGGCCCCCCCGGCCGGACCGGCGGTGCAGGCCGCGGCACGCCGGGTGCGCGAGATCATGGCTGAGCTGGCGAGTGGTCCGCTCGGGGGGAACGGGACGGCCGGGGCCGCGACGCTCTCCACCGCGACGCTCTCCACCGCGGCAATCGACCGCGCGACCCTCGACGCCGCCGCTCTCGACGCCGCCGCTTTCGACGCCGCGGCTCTCGACGCCGCGGCTCTCGACGCCGCGGCTCTCGATGCCGCGGCTCTCGATGCCGCCGCTCTCGACCCGGCCGCGAGGGAGGTCGTCGACCGCTGGGACGACGACCTCCGCCGGCTGGCCGAGGAGGCGGCGCGACGCCGGTCCCGGCGCACGACCGCGCTCCTGCCCCCGGTGCTGTCGGTGACCGGACTGGTCGAGCTGCAGCGCGATCGGGCGGCGCTGGCCCGCTCGCTGCTGCGTCCGCTGCCGCGGCCACCCTCGCCGGTCACCCGCCGAGGCACCGCGTTCCACGCCTGGCTCGAGTCGACGGTGTTCGGGCAGCCGCAGCTGCTCGATCCCGACGACCTGCCGGGCGCGGCCGACCAGGGCGCCGCCGTCGACGACGACCTGCAGCTGCTGCAGGACGCCTTCCGGTCCAGCAGCTGGTGGGGACGGCAGCCGCAGGAGATCGAGGTGCCGTTCGAGATGGAGGTCGAGGGACTGCTCGTCCGGGGGCGCATCGACGCCGTCTTCGCCGACGACGACGGGGGCTGGGACGTCGTCGACTGGAAGACCGGTCGGCAGCCCTCGGGCGAGGGCGCCCGGGCGGCGGCCGTGCAGCTCGCTGCCTACCGGCTCGCCTGGCACCAGCTCACCGGGGCGCCGCTCGAGCGGGTACGCGCTGCCTTCTTCTACGTGCGCACCGGTGCCACGGTCCGGCCCGCCGACCTGCTCGACACCACCGGCCTGCGGGCCCTCGTGGCGGGGGTTCCGACGCTCGACCCCTGACGCCGCCCCGACGGCGCTCGAGCATCCCCGGCTGGCCGAGCCTGTGGGCTTCCCCGGCGGTGCGGTACGCCGGAGCCGCCGGCAGTACCGGCTCGCAGGGGAAGTGCGGCTGGGCGGGGGCCGGCGGGCCGAGCCTGTGCGGCTTCCCCTGCGTTGCGGTACGCCGCGTCCGCCGGCGCGTACGGGCGCGCAGGGGAAGTGCGGCCAGGGAGCGCCCGGCGGGTCAGCCGTCGGGGCTTCCCCTGCGGTGCGGTACGCCACGGCGGCGGG
>CADCUE010000174.1 GCA_902805805.1 uncultured Frankineae bacterium
CGGGGCAGGCCCACGTCGTGCTCGGCACCAGCGCCCTGCGGCGCGACGACCCCCGGCGCTTCGCGCTGTCGGTGCTGTCCGGGGCGCTGGGCGGCGGCATGTCGAGCCGGCTGTTCCAGACGGTGCGCGAGGAGCGCGGGCTGGCCTACTCGGTCTACTCCTACACCGACTCCCACGCCGACACCGGGCTGTTCGGGGTCTACGCCGGCTGCTCGCCGAGCCGGGTCGGCGAGGTGCTCGACCTCGTGCGCACCGAGCTGGCCGCGGTCGCCGAGCACGGCGTCACCGACGAGGAGGTGCGCCGCGCGCAGGGGGGCCTGCGCGGTGCGATGGTCCTCGGCCTCGAGGACAGCGGCGCCCGCATGAGCCGCCTCGGCAAGTCCGAGCTCGTGCACGAGGAGGTCCTGACGCCCGAGCAGGTCCTCGAGCGGATCAGCGCCGTGACGCCCGACGACGTGCGCGAGGTCGCCCGCGACGTGCTCACCCGACCGCGCTCGCTGGCCGTCCTCGGCCCGTACGGCGGCGCCGACCTGCAGGAGGCGATCGCATGACGACGCGCGTGGCAGTGCTGGGCGCCCGGGGGCGCATGGGCTCGGAGGTCGTGCGGGCCGTCGAGGGCGCGGACGACCTCTCGCTCGCTGCGGCGCTCGACGCCGGTGACCCGCTCGACCTGGCCGGCGCCGACGTCGCCGTCGACTTCACCCACCCCGACGCCGTCATGGGCAACCTGCGCGCCTGCGTCGACGCCGGGGTGCACGCGGTGGTGGGCACGACCGGCTTCGACGACGCCCGGCTCGCCGAGCTGCGCGCGATGCTCGACGGCACGCAGGTCGGCGTGCTCGTCGCGCCGAACTTCGGCGTCGCTGCAGTGCTGATGATGCAGTTCGCCGCCTCTGCCGCCCGCTTCTTCGAGTCGGTCGAGATCGTCGAGCTCCACCACCCCCGCAAGGCCGACGCGCCCTCCGGCACCGCGCGCCGCACCGCTGAGCTCGTCGCCGAGGCGCGCGCCGGCATGGACGCGATGCCCGACGCCACCACGAGCGCCCTCGACGGCGCCCGCGGGGCCGACGTGTCGGGCGTCCGGGTGCACGCCGTCCGCCTGGCCGGGCTCGTCGCCCACCAGGAGGTGCTGCTCGGCGGCGCCGGGGAGAGCCTGACGATCCGCCACGACAGCTACGACCGGGCCTCCTTCATGCCGGGGGTGCTGCTCGGCGTGCGGTCGGTCGCGGCCCGCCCGGGGCTGACGGTGGGCCTCGAGCACCTGCTCGACCTGTAGCTGTGGCCGGCAAGCTGGGCGCCGCCTTCACCGTCCTCGTGATGGTGCTGGTGAGCGGGGCGATGGTGACCACCGCCCTGTCCCTGCTCGCCACGGGCGACCTCGTGCAGGTCGGCGTCGGCGTCGGCGTGCTGCTGCTCGTCGTCGTCGGGTGCGTGCTCGTGGCCGGCGAGGTGAAGCTCGGCGCCGACAGCGCCCGCCTCGCGCGGCGGCTCGAGGCCGAGGGCGGGCTGCCGTACGACCCGCCCGACGTCACCCGGCTGCCCAGCGGCCGGCTCGAGAAGGCCGACGCCGACCGCATCTTCGAGCAGCGCAAGGCCGAGGTGGAGGCCGAGCCCGACGACTGGCGTGGGTGGTGGCGCCTCGCCGCGGCGTACGGCGACGCCCGCGACGCCCGGCGGGGGCGGCGCGCCATGCGCCGTGCCGTCAGCCTCGAGCGGGCAGACCGCGTCCATGGGTGACAGCGCGTCGGTGGCGGAGGTCCTGCGGCGGCCGGCGTACGGGAGCGCGAGCCTGGCCGACCTGCTGCCTGCGGTCCTCACCTCGCTGGGCGTGGCGGGGGAGCGGGACGTCCTCGGCCTCGCGCCGACCGCCAGGGCCGTCGTGCTGCTGGTCGACGGCCTGGGCGCCGCGCTGCTGCGGCGGCACGCCGACGCCGCGCCGTTCCTGAGCTCGCTCACCTCGCGCGACCTGACCGCCGGCTTCCCGAGCACCACCGTCACGAGCCTGGCGTCGTTCGGCACGGGCCTGCCGCCGGGCGAGCACGGCCTGCCCGGCTACACCTCCTGGGTGGAGGAGGTCGAGCAGACCGTCGGCTGGCTCGGCTGGTCGCCGGTCAGCGCCCGCACCGACCTGCGCGAGCAGCTGGTCCCCGAGCTCGTGCAGCCGCGGGCGACCGCCTTCGAGCGCGCGGCGGCGGCCGGCGTCGAGGTGACGATCGCGCAGCCGGCGTCCTTCGACGGCAGCGGACTGACCCGGGCGGTCCTGCGGGGCGGCACGTCCCGCGGCTCGATCACCGCCGGCGACGCGATCGCCGTGGCCAAGGACGCCAGCCGGCTCGGTCGCCGCAGCCTCGTCTACTGCTACACGCCGGACCTCGACCTCACCGGCCACGTCCGCGGCGTCGACACCGAGGCCTGGCGCGAGCAGCTGGCCGTCGTCGACCGCTTCGCCGAGCAGCTGGCGTCGCGGCTGCCGGCCGGGACGGCGCTGCACGTCACCGCCGACCACGGCATGGTCGACGTCCCCGACGACGCCCGGGTCGACGCCGACGCCTCGCCGGTCCTGCGCGAGGGCGTGCGGGCGCTGGCGGGCGAGCCCCGTGCCCGCCACGTCCACGCCGAGCCGGGGGCGACCGCCGACGTGCTGGCGCGCTGGCGGGCCGAGCTGGGCGACCGCATGTGGGTCGGGACGAGGGACGAGGTCGTCGCGGCCGGCCTGCTGGGGCCCGTGGTCGACCCGGCGGCCCTGGCCCGCACCGGCGACGTCGTCGCGATCGCCACCGGCGAGGTGGCGGTCGTGCGCCGTCGCGCCGAGCCGCGCTTCTCCGCCCTGCGCGGCCAGCACGGCGCGCTCACCGACGACGAGCTGCTCGTGCCGCTGCTGACGGACGTGCGCGGGGGCGCCTGATGGGCCGGCGCCGCGACCGGGGCTGCCCGTGCGGGCTGCCGGCGGCGTACGACCGGTGCTGCGGACGCTTCCACGCCGGCGAGCCCGCGCCCACGGCCGAGCTGCTCATGCGCTCGCGCTACACCGCCTACGCCCGCGAGGACGGCGCGTACCTGCTGTCGTCCTGGCACTCCACGACGCGGCCGGCGACCCTGCCCTTCGACGCAGCGCTGCGCTGGACGCGGCTGCAGGTCGTGGCCACCTCCGGTGGCGGGCTGCTCGACACCGTCGGGACGGTGCACTTCCGCGCGACCCACGTGCGGCGCGGCGCCGTGGGCGTGCTCGAGGAGCAGAGCCGCTTCGCCCGCGAGGACGGCCGCTGGGTCTACCTCGCGCCGGTGCCGTGACGCCGGTCCGCGAGGCGTACGGCCCGTCCGAGCGGCACGTCGGCGACTGGTGGGTGCCCGACCGCCCCGACGAGCGGCTGCCGACGGTCGTGCTGGTCCACGGCGGCTTCTGGCGGGCGGAGTGGGACCTCTCGCTCGAGGACGACGTCGCCGCCGACCTCGCCGGCCGGGGGTTCCTCGTCTGGAACGTCGACTACCGCCCGTCGAGCGAGCCCTGGCCCGCGACGCTCACCGACGTCGCCGCTGCGCACGACCACCTGCGGACTCGCGCCCGCGTCGACCTGACGCGCACGGCGGTGGTGGGGCACTCGGCCGGCGGGCACCTCGCGCTCTGGCTGGCCTCGCGGACCCGGCTCCCCGACGGCGCGCCCGGCGCTGCGCCGCGCGTGCCGCACCCGGCGCTGGCGGTCGCGCAGGCACCGGTCG
>CADCUE010000175.1 GCA_902805805.1 uncultured Frankineae bacterium
GCCTACGTGCCGGACGGCGACCGGGGCGGCTGCGCCGGGTCGGTGGGGCCGCTGTCGGTCAGGTCGTGCGGCCCGTCCGCGGACGGCGCGCCGCCGCTCTGCTGCTCGGCGGCCGTGCCGAGGCCGCCCGTGCCCGCCGACTGCTCGGGCGGGGGCGGCGGTGCGGCGGCCTTGTCACCGCTGGTGCCGGTCCCGGCGGCGGCGTCGGGCTCGGGCGAGGGCTGGACGATCTCACCGGTCATGGAGATGACTCCTGGAGGTCGGGGGCGGGTCGGGGGCGCACGGCGTTCGGCCGGACTCGTCGCCCCTTCCCCGTGCAGACCCACCCGCACCGGGCAGGATCGACCGGTGCCCCCTGTGACCCCCCTCGTCCCGTCCCTCGACCTGCCGGTCGTCCTGCTGTCCCACCGTGGCCCGGTGTCGTTCGGTCTGGATCCGGTCAGCGGCGAGCGCACCGCCTCCCGCGGCGCCGGCGGTCTCGTGACGGCCCTGTCCGGGCTGGCCGGTCACCTGGACCGCGCGGTCTGGGTGTGCGTCGCCGCGGGCGAGGAGGACGGCGCGGTCTCCTCGGAGACGGGGCAGGAGCCCCTGCGCCTTGCGCTGGACGGCGACCCGCGGGTGCTGGGCGACGGCGAGACGACCGACCGCGAGGTGTCGGTGCGCCTGGTGGACGTGCCCGCCGAGGTGCACGAGCCGTTCTACGGCGTCATCGCCAACCCGCTGCTGTGGTTCGTGCAGCACCGGCTGCACGACCTCAAGACCAGCCCGGCCATCGGACGGGACGAGCGAGCGGCCTTCGAGGACGGCTACGTCGCCGCGAACTCGCTGGCCGCCGACGCCGTGGTGGAGCAGGTCGAGCGCTCCGGCGGCGAGGCCATCGTGCTGCTGCACGACTACCACTTCTACCTCGTCGGCCGGCTCGTGCGGGAGCGCTGTCCCGGCGCGGTGATCAACCACTTCGTCCACATCCCCTGGCCCGGTCCGGAGGCCTGGCAGGTCCTGCCGCCCGACATGCGCGAGCGGATCCTGCTCGGGCTGCTCGGCTGCGACGTCGTCGCCTTCCACACCCGGGCCGACGCCCGGGCGTTCGTCCTGTGCGCCCAGGAGCTGCTGGACCTGCCCGTCGACCTGTCGGCCATGACGGTGACCACGGGCGGCCGCACGGTGCACGTGCGGGCCTACCCCATCAGCATCGACGTCGCCGCGCTCGAGGAGCTCGCCTCCACCGACGCCTCGGACGAGCACCTCGCCGACCTCGACGAGCGGCTCTCGGGCGGCCAGCTGGTCCTGCGGGTCGACCGCACGGACCCGAGCAAGAACATCGTGCGCGGCTTCACCGCCTTCGACCTGCTGCTCACCGAGCACCCGGAGCTGCACGGCAAGGTGCTGTTCCTCGCGCTGCTGCAGCCCAGTCGGCAGGACGTGCCGGAGTACGCCACCTACCTCGCCGACATCGGTGCGGCCGCCGCGTCGGTCAACGCCCGTCACGGGACCGGCGACTGGCAGCCGGTCGACCTGCGCCTGGCCTCCGACATGGCGCTCGCGACGGCCGCGTACCGCCGCTGCGACGTGCTCGTCGTCAACGCCGTCGCCGACGGGATGAACCTCGTCGCCAAGGAGGCCGTGGTCGTCAACGAGCGCGACATGGTGCTCGCCCTGTCGGAGGCGACGGGCGCGCACGACGAGCTGGGCAGCTTCGCGGTGACGCTGCACCCGTTCGACATCGCGCAGCAGGCCGACGCGCTGCACACCGCTCTCACCATGCCGCCGTCGCTGCGCCGCGACCGGCGCGAGCACGCCGCGCAGGTCGTGCACCGCAACGACGTCCGTCGCTGGCTGTCGGTGCAGCTGCAGGACCTGGCACGACTGCGGCAGCCGGGTGTTCACCCGGTCGGGTGAGGGTGCGCGATGATCGCCGGGGAACAGATCAGGTACGGCACGTCGTCCCGACCTCAGGAGCTCCGCATGATCGTCCTCGGCCTGATCCTCCTCCTGCTGGGCCTGCTCGGCATCGGGCCCTCGATCCTCGTGACGATCGGCATCATCCTGCTGGTCGTCGGCCTGGTCCTGAACCTCGTCCCGATGGGCGGGTCCCGCCGACGGGTCTACTGACCTCAGCACCCGCGACGCCACCGACGCCGCCGACCCCCCGACCGGGGTCGGCGGCGTCGTGCTGCCGGGTGCGGGGTGCCGGGCGCCGGTCCCGGGGTAGGGCGGCCGTGAGGCGGCCGACCGGCCGCGGGCGAACACCTGGAGAGCCGATGACCACCGCAGGCGAGCACCCCCGTCCCCTCGACGAGTCGACGCCGGCGGCCGCGGCCGACGGCGCACCCGTGAAGCAGCACGGCGATCCGCTGCTCGCCGCGAGCGAGGGGGCGACGGAGGGCACCGAGGGATCGCGGCACGGGGCGGATGCCACCTCGGCGGCCGCCGAGTCGCGCGACTAGCCCAGGCCCGGGCAAAGACCGGGTCGAGGCGCAGCTGCCAGCGGCGGACGGCGTCGTCCGGTGCGGCACCCCCTCGGCCGGCAGCGGACTCCGACGCGACCGGCAACGCAACAAGACGGACGTACGGTTTGGTGATAGCGTGGCCCCCGTGCCCCGCATCACCGACGAGCAGCTCACCGCGCGCCGCGGCGAGATCCTCGACGGCGCACGCCGCGCCTTCGCCCGGCACGGCTACGAGGGCGCCACCGTGAAGGTGCTCGAAGCCGAGACGGGACTGTCCCGCGGCGCGATCTTCCACCACTTCCGCGACAAGGAGGCGCTGTTCCTGGCGCTGGCCGAGGACGACGCCGCCCGGACCGCCGAGGTCGTGCACCGGGCCGGACTGGTGCAGGTCATGCGCGACCTGCGGGACAAGGACGCCGGCTGGCTCGGCGTGCAGCTCGAGGTCCGCCGTCGCCTGCGCACCGACCCGGCCTTCGCCGCCTCCTGGGCCGAGCGCCAGGCCGCGATCACCGCCGCCACCACCGCGCGGCTCGAGCGGCAACGGGCCGCCGGCGTCGTGCGCACCGACGTGCCCGTGGCCCTGCTCGTGGACTTCCTGCGCCTGGTCTTCGACGGACTGGTCAGCAGCCGCGCCTCGGGCCTGCCCTCCGAGCACCTGGACGGGGTCCTGGACCTCGTCGAGGACACCGTCCGACAGCCCGTGCGCGAGCCGTCGGACGCCGCCGGACGCGCGCGCCGCGAGCCCGCGGACGCCGTACCGGCACCACGGCACGACCCGCCCGCACCCCCGGACTAGCGTCGTCGGCACGCGACGGCGCACCACCAGCAGCGTCACCCGCCCCGCGAGGACGCACGAGCACGAGGAGCCCGCATGGCCAGTTCGGACAGCTTCGGCGCACGCAGCTCGCTGGAGGTCGGCGACGCCTCGTACGAGATCTTCCGCCTGGATGCCGTCGAGGGCGCGGCGGACCTCCCGTACAGCCTCAAGGTGCTGCTGGAGAACCTCCTGCGCACCGAGGACGGCGCCAACACCACCGCCGACTCGATCCGGGCCGTCGCCGGCTGGGACCCCGGCGCGGAGCCCGACTCGGAGATCCAGTTCACGCCCGCGCGCGTGCTCATGCAGGACTTCACGGGCGTGCCCTGCATCGTCGACCTCGCCACCATGCGCGAGGCCATGGCCGACCTCGGCGGCGACCCCAAGCGGATCAACCCGCTGGCTCCGGCCGAGCTCGTGATCGACCACTCGGTCATCGCCGACTTCTTCGGCAGCGCCGAGGCCCTCGGGCTCAACAGCGCGCTGGAGTACGAGCGCAACCGGGAGCGCTACGAGTTCCTGAAGTGGGGGCAGACGGCGTTCGAGGACTTCAAGGTCGTGCCGCCGGAGACCGGCATCGTGCACCAGGTCAACCTCGAGCGGCTCGCCACCGTGGTGTTCACGCGACCCGGCGCGGAGGGTGCGCTGCAGGCCTACCCGGACACCCTGGTCGGCACCGACTCGCACACCACGATGATCAACGGCCTGGGCGTGCTGGGCTGGGGCGTCGGCGGCATCGAGGCCGAGGCGGCGATGCTGGGCCAGCCGGTGTCGATGCTCATCCCGCAGGTCGTGGGCTTCAAGCTCACCGGTGAGCTGCCGGCCGGCGCGACCGCGACCGACCTGGTGCTGACGGTCACCGAGCTGCTGCGCAAGCAGGGCGTGGTCGGCAAGTTCGTCGAGTTCTACGGCCCCGGCGTCAGCAACGTCCCGCTCGCCGACCGGGCCACGATCGGCAACATGAGCCCGGAGTACGGCTCGACGTGCGCGATCTTCCCGGTCGACGAGGAGACGCTGTCCTACCTGCGCCTGACCGGCCGTCCCGCCGAGACCGTCGCGCTCGTCGAGGCCTACGCCAAGACGCAGGGCCTGTGGCACGACCCGGCCGCCGAGCCGCGCTACTCCACGCGCGTCGAGCTGGACCTCTCGACGGTGGTGCCGTCGCTGGCCGGCCCGAAGCGCCCGCAGGACCGCGTGCCGCTCGACCGCGCCAAGGCGATGTTCCGGACGGTGCTGGCCGACTACGCCTCCACGACGCCGGTCGAGCAGGGCCGCAAGCCCGGCGTCCCGCCGGCCGCCGCCGCCGCGGTCGCCGGCACCGGCATCGACGAGGCGAGCGCCGAGTCGTTCCCCGCCTCCGACCCCGCCGCCCCGGGCACGCCGGACAGCGCCGACGCGCCCGCCGACGTGCAGGTCTCCGACGTCGCCGACCGGCCGTCCAACCCCGTGCCGGCGACGCTCGCGAGCGGCGCCGAGGTGACGATCGACCACGGCCACGTGGCCATCGCCGCGATCACGTCCTGCACCAACACGAGCAACCCGTACGTCATGGTCGGCGCCGGCCTGCTGGCGAGGAACGCCGTCGAGAAGGGCCTGACGAGCAAGCCGTGGGTCAAGACGACGCTGGCTCCCGGCTCCAAGGTGGTCACCGACTACTACGAGCGGGCCGGCCTGACGCCCTACCTCGACAAGCTGGGCTTCCAGACCGTCGGCTACGGCTGCACCACCTGCATCGGCAACAGCGGCCCGCTGCCCGAGGAGGTCAGCGCCGCGGTCAACGAGGGCGACCTCGCCGTCGTGTCGGTGCTGTCGGGCAACCGCAACTTCGAGGGGCGCATCAACCCCGACATCAAGATGAACTACCTGGCGTCCCCGCCGCTCGTCGTGGCGTACGCCCTGGCCGGCTCGATGGACGTCGACATCACCACCGAGCCGCTCGGCACCGACGGCGAGGGCAACCCGGTGTTCCTCAGGGACATCTGGCCGTCGCCGCAGGACGTCGCGGCGGTCGTCGGCGAGGCCATCACCAGCGAGATGTACGCCGCGTCGTACGCCGACGTCTTCGCCGGGACCGAGCGCTGGCAGGCGATCGAGGTGCCCGCCGGCGACGCGTTCGCCTGGGACCCGGAGTCGACGTACGTCCGCAAGCCCCCGTACTTCGACGGCATGTCCCGCGAGCCGGCCCCGCTGACCGACATCACCGGCGCGAAGGTGCTCGCCAAGCTCGGCGACTCGGTCACGACCGACCACATCAGCCCGGCCGGCAACATCCGCAAGGACTCCCCCGCGGGCGCCTACCTGCAGGAGCACGGCGTCGAGCCCAAGGACTTCAACAGCTACGGCTCGCGCCGCGGCAACCACGAGGTCATGATCCGCGGGACCTTCGCCAACATCCGCCTGCGCAACCAGCTGGCGCCGGGCACCGAGGGCGGGTTCACCGTCAAGGACGGCCAGTCGACGACGATCTACGAGGCGTCGCAGGCCTACCAGGCCGAGGGCACGCCGCTGGTGGTGCTGGCCGGCAAGGAGTACGGCTCCGGCTCCTCGCGCGACTGGGCCGCGAAGGGCACCGCGCTGCTGGGGGTGCGCGCCGTGATCGCGGAGTCGTACGAGCGCATCCACCGCTCCAACCTGATCGGGATGGGCGTGCTGCCGCTGCAGTACAGCGCCGGGGAGAACGCCGAGTCGCTGGGGCTGACCGGCACCGAGACCTTCACGATCGAGGGCATCGCCGGTGGCGGCAGCGTGCCGCGCGAGCTGACCGTCCGGGCCGACGACACGAGCTTCACGGTCACCGTGCGCATCGACACCCCCGGCGAGCAGAGCTACTACGCGCACGGCGGGATCATGCCGTTCGTGCTGCGCTCGCTGCTCTAGGACGACCACCGGCGCGGCCCGCGGGCCGGGCTGCGCCGGTGGGTGCTGGGCCGGCTGGCCGGCGCCGCTCCTGAGCCCGGACCCGCCCGGCCACCCCTCGCGGAAGTGGCGATCACGCCCGCTCGCCCCCGGCCGTGAGATCGCCACATCCGGCGGCCCGGACCCGGCCCCGCGCCTGCACCGGGACCTCATCGCCCGTCCCATCCCTCCTCCGCAGGCGCCCTCTCACGCAGCGTGCTCACCGGCCGACCCCCGACGGGTGAGATCAGCGCGTCACCTGGCGACGTGAGGTTGCCGAGCGCCGCAGCAGCGATACTGGTCACGTGCCGGTCTGCTCGTGGGAGCGGTCGTGCTCGTGCCCGCCCCCGACGGGGCCGTCAGCCACGGACACGTCCTCGCGAGCCGGAGCGGCGCCGGCGAGCCCGGAACGGCTCGGCGTAGCACCGGCACGTCCCTGCTGACGAAGGACATCCCAGTGACCCCGCCTCGCACCGCTCGCGCGACCGCCGACGCCACCGCCGTCGACGCCGTCCCCGCCGCCTCGAAGCGCAGCACGCCTCCGCCCACCGCCCTCGCCGACGCCGGTGAGCCCGCGCTCGAGGACCTCGACGACCTGGACCCCGCCGCCCTCGAGGCCGAGCTCGCGGCGGAGCCCACCGAGACCGGCGCCGTGCTCGACCAGTCGGTCGTCGCCGCGGCCGACCCGGCGCTGGCCGCCGCGGCCGGGACGGTCCCCGTCGCGGAGGACGAGGACGACGACGAGGACGACGAGACCCCCAAGCCGCCGTCGGACGACGACGACGAGGACGACAAGCCGATCGCCGCCGAGGGGGAGGTCGGCATCTCGACCGACCTCGTCCGGGCCTACCTCAAGGAGATCGGCAAGGTCCCGCTGCTCACCGCCGAGCTCGAGGTCGAGCTCGCGCAGCGCATCGAGGCCGGGCTGTTCGCGGCCGAGAAGGTGCGCCTGGCCGACGCGGGCGAGGCGCCCAAGCTGTCGGCGGCCCTGCGCCGTGACCTCGAGTGGCTGGTGCAGGACGGCGGCAAGGCCAAGCGCCACCTGCTCGAGGCCAACCTGCGGCTCGTGGTCAGCATCGCCAAGCGCTACCTGGGGCGCGGGATGCTGTTCCTCGACCTGATCCAGGAGGGCAACCTCGGCCTGATCCGCGCGGTCGAGAAGTTCGACTACACCAAGGGCTACAAGTTCTCCACCTACGCCACCTGGTGGATCCGCCAGGCCATCACCCGCGCCATGGCCGACCAGGCCCGCACCATCCGCATCCCGGTGCACATGGTGGAGGTCATCAACAAGCTCGGCCGCATACAGCGTGAGCTGCTCCAGGACCTGGGCCGCGAGCCCACCCCGGAGGAACTGGCCAAGGAGCTCGACATGACGCCCGAGAAGGTCGTCGAGATCCAGGGCTACGCCCGCGAGCCGGTGAGCCTCGAGACGACGATCGGTGACGACCAGGACTCGAGCCTCGGCGACTTCATCGAGGACGCCGACGCGCCCATCGCCGCAGAGGTCGTGTCGTACGGCCTGATGCAGGAGCAGCTCGGCGAGGTGCTGCGCACGCTGACCGACCGCGAGGCAGCGGTCGTCAAGATGCGCTTCGGCCTGGTCGACGGGCAGCCGCGCACGCTCGACGAGATCGGCCGGGAGTTCGGGCTGACCCGCGAGCGCATCCGCCAGATCGAGAGCAAGACGCTGTCCAAGCTGCGCCATCCCAGCCGCTCGCAGAAGCTGCGCGACTACCTCGACTAGGCGCGGCGAGCGGCGCAGGACGAGCACGTGCAGCCGGTCTCGCCGGCGGAGTTCGAGGGCTACGTCGCGGACGCTCTCGACGGCCTGCCGCCCGAGCTCGCCGCCCGCTTCGACAACGTCGTGGTCGTCGTCGAGGACGAGAACGACGAGGACCCCGACCTGCTCGGGCTGTACGAAGGGGTCGCGCTGACCGAGCGCGACCAGTACGCCGGCGTCCTGCCGGACCGCATCAGCCTCTACCGGATCCCGCTGTGCCTGCTGGCCGAGGACCTCGACCACCTGCTCGAGGAGATCGCCGTGACGGTCGTGCACGAGTTCGCGCACCACGTGGGCATCGACGACGCACGGCTGCACGAGCTCGGCTGGGACTGATCCGGTAGGACCGCCCTCCCCGGGGTACGCGCCTGTGAGCAGCCTCACCGCCCGAAGTGCTACCGGAACAGCGGACGTGAGAGGATCGTTGCGACAAGCGAGGGCACCGGCTCGAAGGGTGCCCGCAACCGGGACGTCACACCGTCTCCGCACGGTGCCCACCGGCACCGCAGCGCGGGTGTCGGCAGACCGGCAACGGCGCGCCAGCACGACCCCCCGAGCTCGCCGTCCATCGACCGTGGGACCACCCCGACCCAGGAGCTGAGAGATTGTCCGCCCCCGCCCGTCCCGCCGACGTCGTCGTCGAGGCGCTGGTCGACCGCGCGCGCTCTGAGGGACGTCTGTCCCTCGAGCAGCTGCGCACGTCGTTCGACGCCGCCGGCATCGGTCCGACCGAGGCCCGAGCCGTGCTCCGCGAGCTGTCGGAGCAGGGGGCCGTCGTCATGTCCGACGACCTGGCGTCCCCCAAGCCCACCCGGGCCCGCCGCGCCGCGGCGAAGTCGCCCACCAGCAAGTCGTCGGTCGCTCGACCGGCCAAGCGGGCCGCCGGCCCGCAGGAGAAGCGTCCTGCCGGACGCACCGTGGCGGACGGCACCGCCGTCGAGCCGCTCGTGGAGGAGCCCAGCTTGTCTGTCCAGACGCCCGTCCAGACCCCTGTCCCCGACCTGGTCGTCACCCCCGCGCGCACCCGGCGCAAGGCTGACCCGGTCGTCGAGAAGACAGCCCCTCCCGCGGTGAAGCCCGCGGTCAAGCAGACCAAGGCCGAGGCCGAGGCGGCCGTGCTCGAGGCTGCCCAGCCCGACGGCGACACGGTGTTCGCCGAGCCCGTCGCCGCACCCGTCGTCGTCGCCGACGAGGACAAGCCCCTGGCGCTGGACGAGCCGCCGCCCGGCATCGACCTGGTCAAGGCCTACCTCCGCGAGATCGGCCGGGTCGCGCTGCTGACCGCCGAGATGGAGGTCGACCTGGCCAAGCGCATCGAGGCCGGCCTGTTCGCCACGGAGAAGCTGCGCCAGCACAGCGTCGGCGAGACCAAGGTCCCGGCCGCGATGCGCCGCGACCTCGTCGAGATCGAGCGGGACGGCGAGGTGGCCAAGCGCCACCTGCTGGAGGCCAACCTGCGCCTGGTCGTCTCGCTGGCCAAGCGCTACCAGGGCCGCGGGCTCGACCTGCTCGACCTCGTGCAGGAGGGCAACCTCGGCCTGGTCCGCGCGGTGGAGAAGTTCGACTACGCCAAGGGCTACAAGTTCTCCACCTACGCCACGTGGTGGATCCGCCAGGCGCTCCAGCGGGCGCTGG
>CADCUE010000176.1 GCA_902805805.1 uncultured Frankineae bacterium
TGCTGGTCGGAGTCCCCACGCCGTCGATGCAGCTGGAGATGCCGCTGATCGAGTTCTTCGGCCACGGCGGGGCGCTCAAGTCGTCCTGGTACGGCGACTGCCTGCCCTCGCGGGACTTCCCGCTGCTGATCGACCTGTTCCTGCAGGGGCGCTTCGCGCTCGACGCGTTCGTGACCGAGCGGATCGCGCTCGACGAGGTCGAGGAGGCGTTCCACCGCATGGAGAAGGGCGAGGTCCTGCGCTCGGTCGTCGTGCTGGACGGGGCAGCGCGATGACCGCGCGGATCGAGCACCTCGTCACCAGCGGCACCTTCAGCCTCGACGGCCAGACCTTCGACGTCGACAACAACGTGTGGCTGCTCGGCGACGACGAGGAGGTCATCGTCTTCGACGCCCCCCACGACCCGGACGCGATCGAGGCGGCCGTCGGCGACCGCATGGTCGTGGCCGTCGCGTGCACGCACGCCCACGACGACCACGTGCGGTCGGCGCCCGAGCTGGCCGAGCGGCTGTCCACGTCGGTGCTGCTGCACCCCGACGACCGGGTGCTGTGGGACCTCGTCCACGCGCGGCACGAGCCGGACGGCTCCCTGCGCGACGGCCAGGTGCTCGAGGTCGCGGGGACCAAGGTGCACGTCCTGCACACGCCGGGCCACGCCCCCGGCGCGGTCTGCTTCTCCGTGCCGGACCTCGGGGTCGTGCTGTCCGGCGACACGCTGTTCAACGGCGGCCCGGGCGCCACCGGCCGGTCGTACAGCGACTACCCGACGATCCTGTCCTCGATCCGCACCCGCCTGTTCAGCCTGCCGCCCGAGACGCGGGTGCTGACCGGTCACGGCGACGAGACGACCGTGGGCGCCGAGGCCCCTTCGTACGACGAGTGGGTCAAGCGCATCGAGAGCTGACGCCTGCGGCGGGAGGGCGGCGGCGGGGCGCGCGGCCCGGTGCAGGTCGCCCGGGGTGCCCGTTGCTCGTGAGCCGGCCGGATGTGGCGATCTCGCGTGCGTGGGGGTGGCCGGTGATCGCCACTTCTGCCGGTCGAGCGGTCCGGGGGCTGGGCGCCCGGGGTGCCTGTTGCTGGTGGGCCGGCCGGATGTGGCGATCTCGCGTGCGTGGGGGTGGCCGGTGATCGCCACTTCTGCCGGTCGGGTCGCCCGCGGCCTCAGGCGTCTGAGAGCGGCCGCTGCTTCCCGGCGGGCACGGTCCGGGGCCGCCGCGCCGGCAGCTCCTCGACCACCGTGCGGACGAGCGCCGCCAGCCGCGCGCGCTCGGGCTGCACGCTCGGGATGCCAGCCCGGTCCAGCGGCGCGGCGGTGACCGGTCCGACGGCGGCCACCAGCACGGGTCCGCGCAGAGCCTCGACCAGCGCCTGCTCGCGACCGAGGTCCCGGGCGACGGCCAGCATGCTCGACACGGCCGGTGCGCTGGTGAAGGTCACGCAGTCGACGGCGCCGTCGACCGTCTGCTCCACCAGCGCCCGCAGCGGTCGGACGTCCTCCGGCAGCACCCACCGGTAGACCGGCACCTCCACGACGTCGGCCCCGGCGGCCCGCAGCGCGCCGGTGAACCCGGTCAGCGGCTCGCCGTGCAGCTGGACCGCGATGCGCCGGCCGACGACGCCCTCGGCGAGCAGGCGGGCCAGCACCTCGTCCGAGGCCTCGGAGGCGGGGGACCAGCTCTCGACCAGGCCCGCAGCGCGTACGGCGCCCTTGGCCTTGGGACCGCGGGCCAGCAGCTCCGCACGACCGAGGCAGGCCCGCAACGGCTCGCCGAGTCCCCAGCCGTCCGCGGCCTCCATCCACCCGCGGAAGCCGATGCCGGTCGTCGCGACCACCACGTCCGGGGCCAGTGCGACGCAGGCCTTCGTGACGGCGAGCAGCTCGACGTCGTCCTGCGTCGGCACGATGCGGATCGCCGGGCCCTCGAGGACCCGGGCCCCCCGCCGCTCGAGCAGGGCCGTGAGCTCCTCTCGTCGTCGGGCGGCAGTGACCGCGACCGTGAAGCCGGCCAGCGGTGCTGCTGCGGGCTCGCTCATGGCGTCCTCCCTGTCGTGGTCCCTGCGGGAGGGCCACTGTCGCGGTCCAGGCTGCCAGGTCCTGCTCCGCCGAGGTCCACGGTGACCGCAGGGTGCGGCCCGGAGGGTGTGGCAGGGACGGTCCCCGCGGTGATCGGTCGTCCGCCGACCCGTGGCCCTGCATGGGCCGGGGCCGCCGACGTAGAGTCGGAGCATGCGCGCACCGCTGGTCGACGGCTTCGGTCGGGTGCACACCGACCTGCGCCTGTCGCTGACGGACCGCTGCAACCTGCGCTGCACCTACTGCATGCCGGCCGAGGGGCTCGACTGGCTGCCCAAGCCGCAGCTGCTGACCGACGACGAGCTGGTCCGGCTGGTCGGGGTGCTGGCGTCCATGGGCGTGCGTACGGTCCGGCTCACCGGCGGCGAGCCGCTGCTGCGGCGCGGGCTGCCCGGGCTGATCGCCCGGCTGGCCGAGCTCGACCTCGCGCTGTCGCTGACGACCAACGGCGTCGGGCTCGAGCGGCAGGCGGAAGCGCTGCGCGCCGCGGGGCTGCGCCGGGTCAACGTCAGCCTCGACACCCTGCGGCCCGAGCGCTTCCTCGAGCTGACGCTGCGCGACCGGCACGCCGACGTGCTCAAGGGCCTCGCGGCCGCCAAGGCCGCCGGGCTCGAGCCCGTCAAGGTCAACACCGTGCTGATGCGGGGCGTCAACGACGACGAGGCGCCCGAGCTGCTGCACTGGGCGCTCGAGCACGGCTACGCCCTGCGCTTCATCGAGCAGATGCCCTTGGACCCGCAGCACGGCTGGGACCGCGGGACCATGGTCGACGCCGACGAGATCCTCGAGGTGCTCGGCCGCTCCTACGCCCTCACCCCCGTCGAGGTCCGCGGCAGCGCGCCCGCCGAGGAGTTCCTCGTGGACGGCGGCCCGGCCACCGTCGGGGTCGTGGGCTCGGTCAGCCGTCCGTTCTGCTCGGCCTGCGACCGGCTGCGGCTCACCGCCGACGGCCAGGTCCGCAACTGCCTGTTCGCCCGGGACGAGTCCGACCTGCGCGCGCCGCTGCGCGAGGGGGCCTCCGACGACGAGCTGGCCGACCGGCTGCGCCTGGCCGTGGCCGGCAAGAAGAAGGGCCACGGCATCGGCGACCCCGGCTTCGTGCAGCCCGACCGGCCGATGAGCGCCATCGGCGGGTAGCCGCCCGCTCGACCACCCCGCTCGCACCGCTCGTCGGAGCGCCGGCAGTGGACGGTCCGGACAGGGTGGTGGCTCCGGGCTCAAGTCCGGGCCGCCCCTGCCGATGGGGGAGCGTTCTCGTCCGTCCCGACGGGCGCACCGCCCAGCCCGTCCAGGAGTCCTTCGTGCCCGAGTTCGCCCTGCGTCCTGCTCGCGTCCGGCGGCGGGTGGTCGTCGCCCTGGCGGCCGCGCTGCTCGCCACGCCGGCGGTCGACGCCCCGTCGCGGGCGGACGCCGCCGAGCCCGGCGTGACACCGGTCGCCCTGGACAGCCGCTGGGGCGTCAACGGCCTGCTCGACCTCGGTCCCGAGGCGGACGCGGCGGTGGACGTCGTCGCAGCCGACGGCAGGTCGTACGTCCTGCGCAACCTGCTCACGTCGCCGGCGCGCTCCAGCATCGAGGCGCTCACCCCGGACGGTGCGCGCGCGGCGGAGTTCGGAACAGCCGGCCG
>CADCUE010000177.1 GCA_902805805.1 uncultured Frankineae bacterium
CACCCCCATCAGCGCCTTCGTGTCGGCCGTCTTCCTCGCCGGGACGACGCTGCTGCTCGTCGGGCTCGTCACCCGCGTGCCGGCGCACCTCGACACCGTCGACGCGACCTTCGCGCTGCTGGTCGCCCTGCTGGTCGGTGCCGAGGTCCGCCACATCACGGTGCACCGCCGCGGTGGTGTGGACGAGTCCATCAGCCTGTCGGGCGCCTTCGCCTGCGCGCTCCTGCTGCACTACCACTGGTCGCTCGTCGTGCTCGCCCTCGTGCTGGGCTCGCTGGTCGACGACGGCCAGCGCCGCTCCGGCTGGTGGAAGGCCGGCTTCAACGCCGCCCAGTACGCCCTGTCGCTCGGCGCGGCCGCGGCGGTGCTCGCCCTGCTCGGCGCCGCCCCGTCCGGCGGCACCCACGACACCCCGGGCATCGCCGTCGCCCTCGTGACCTGCGGCGTGTTCTTCTTCGCCAACACCGTGCTGCCGGGCATCGCCATCGCCTTGCTCGAGGGCGCGCCGGTCCTGCGCTCGCTGCGCGACGACCTCCCGCTGCAGTGGTCGGTCAACGGCGTCGTGGTGGCGATGGCGCCGCTCGTCGTGGCGGTCGCGAACGACAGCCTGTGGCTGGTCGGCCTGCTCGTCGTGCCGGTCCTCGCCGTCCACCGCGGCGCCGTGTCCACGCTGGAGCGCGAGCACATGACGCTGCACGACCCGCTCACCGGCCTGCCCAACCAGATCGCCTTCCAGCAGCGCCTGGTCGAGCAGCTCGACGCAGCGGCCGACGGGGAGCACGTCGCGGTCCTCGTGCTCGCCCTCGACCACATGGACGACGTGAGCAACACCCTCGGGCCGTCGGCGGCCGACGCGCTGCTCGGGCAGGTCGCCCGCAGGCTGCGCACCACCGTGCCCGAGGGGGCCGTGCTCGCCCGCAGCTCCGGCGGCGGGTTCGCGGTCGCCGTGCCGGGCCTGCGCTCGCCGTGGGAGGCGAGCGCCTGCGCCGAGGCGCTGCTGGCGCAGTTCAGCGACCCGTACGACGTCGTGGAGTCGGCCTTCGCCCTGCGCGCGAGCGTCGGCCTGACCGTCTCGCCGCTGCACGGGACCGACCCCGAGCAGCTCGTGCAGCACGCCGAGGTCGCCCGCGGCGTCGCCCTGCGCTCGCGCTCGGGGCTCGAGATCTACAGCGCCGAGCGCAACGACTTCACCGAGCGCCGCCTGGCCGTCCTGCGCGGCCTCGGCCCGGCGCTGCGGCGCCGCGAGATGACGGTGCACTTCCAGCCGCAGGTCGAGGTCGCGACCGGGCACGTCACCGGCTACGAGGCGCTGCTGCGGTGGGACCACCCGCAGCTCGGGCGCGTCGCGCCGGACGAGTTCGTCGCGCTCGCCGAGCACGCCGGGATGATGCACGAGGTCACCGACTACGTCCTCGACGAGGCGCTGCGCCGGATCGCGCAGTGGCGCCAGCAGGGCTCGACCGCCACGGTCTCGGTCAACGTCTCCGCCAGCGTCCTGCAGGACCCGGGCCTGCCGGTGCGGGTCGCCCGTCGCCTCGCGCTGTGGGGCGTGCCGAGCACCGCCCTCGTCCTCGAGCTCACGGAGACCGCGGTGATGTCGCACCCGCAGCGCTGCCAGGAGGTCATGCGCGAGCTCCGTGCGCTGCACGTCGGCCTGTCGCTCGACGACTACGGCACGGGCTACGCCTCCCTGGCCTACCTGACGACCATGCCCGTCGACGAGCTCAAGATCGACAAGTCCTTCGTGCTGGGCATGGCCGCCAACCGCGTCGACCGGGTGGCGGTCCGCTCGACGCTCGAGCTGGCCCGCTCGCTCGGGCTGCGCGTCGTCGCGGAGGGCGTCGAGGACGCCGAGTGCGCCGCGCTGCTCGCCACCTGGGGCTGCCCGACGGCGCAGGGCTGGCACTTCGGCCGGCCGGTGCCGGCGCAGGACGTCGTCCTCGACCTCACCTCGCCCGAGGCGGTCCCGCTCGTGAGCACTGCGACCTAGTCTGCGGCGGTGACCGCGACCCCCGCCGCGCCCTCCACCGCCCGGCCGCGCGTCCACCGGGCCTGGTGGGTCGCCGGGGTCGCCTTCGTCGCGCTCGTCGCGTCGGCCGGCTTCCGGGCCACGCCGGGCGTGCTCATCCTCCCGCTGCAGGACGAGTTCGGGTGGTCGACCGCGACCGTCTCGCTCGCCGTCAGCGTCAACCTGCTGCTGTTCGGCCTGACCGCGCCGTTCGCGGCCGCGCTCATGGAGCAGTTCGGCATGCGGCGGGTGGTGGCCACGGCGCTGTGCGTCGTCGCCGCCGGCAGCGGGCTCACCGTGTTCATGACCGCCAGCTGGCAGCTCGTCCTGTGCTGGGGCGTGCTCGTCGGCCTCGGCACGGGGTCGATGGCCCTCGTGTTCGCCGCGACGGTGGCCAACCGCTGGTTCACCCGCAGCCGCGGGCTCGTCACCGGTGTCCTGACGGCCGGCAGCGCCACCGGCCAGCTGGTCTTCCTGCCGCTGGTGGCGGTGCTGGCCGAGTCCTCCGGCTGGCGCACGGCCGCGCTCGTCGTCGCGGGGTCCGCCCTCGCGGTCGTCCCGCTCGTGCTCCTGCTGCTGGCGGACCGTCCTGCCGACGTCGGGCTCGAGCCGTACGGCGGCCCGGACCCGCTCGCCCCGGCGGCCCCGCCGGCGGGCGGCGCAGCCGTCGCGGCGGTGTCGGCGCTGCGCCGGGCGTCGCGCACGCCGGCGTTCTGGCTGCTCGCCGCCGGGTTCGCGATCTGCGGGGCGAGCACCAACGGCCTCATCGCCACGCACTTCGTGCCGGCGGCGCACGACCACGGGATGGGCACGACCACCGCCGCAGGGCTGCTGGCGCTCGTCGGCGTCTTCGACGTCGTCGGCACGATCGCATCGGGGTGGCTCACCGACCGCGTCGACAGCCGCCTGCTGCTCGCCTGGTACTACGCGCTGCGCGGCCTGTCGCTGTTCGCCCTGCCGTTCCTGTTCGCGGCGGTGCCGCACGCCACGATGCTGCTGTTCATCGTCTTCTACGGCCTCGACTGGGTCGCCACCGTCCCGCCGACCGTCGCGCTGTGCCGTGAGCGGTTCGGCGCCGACGGCGGCATCGTCTTCGGCTGGGTGTTCGCCAGCCACCAGGTCGGCGCCGCCCTCGCCGCGTCGGCCGCCGGCCTCGTCCGCACGACGACCGGCAGCTACGACGCGGCGTGGATCGGCGCCGGGGCGCTCTGCCTCGTCGCCGCAGGGCTGTCGGTGTCCGTCCGCGCCGGTCGCACGGACGCCGACAGCCCCGGCGCCACGACGGCGTCCATGTCGGACTAGGGGTCAGACCGCCTCGGCGACCGGTGCCCGGCCGCGGAAGGTCCGCCGGTAGGCCTGCGGCGAGGTGCCGAACCGCAGCGAGAAGTGGTGGCGCAGCGTGGTGGCGGCGCCGAGCCCGCTGCGGCGGGCCACCTCGTCGACCGGCAGCTCGGTGACCTCCAGCAGGTGCTGGGCGCGGGTGAGCCGCTGCCCGAGGAGCCAGGCGTGCGGCGTCGAGCCGGTGGCGCTGCGGAAGTGGCGCGCGAAGCTGCGCGGCGACATCAGCGCGCGAGCAGCGAGCTCGTCGACGGTCAGGTCGGTCTCGAGGTGCTCCTGCGCCCAGACGAGCACCTCCCGCAGCCCGGAGGCCTCCTCGACGTCGGCCACCGACGCGTCGACGTACTGC
>CADCUE010000178.1 GCA_902805805.1 uncultured Frankineae bacterium
GCGGGCCCTGCACGGCAACCCGCTCTCGGACACCGAGGCGATCATCCAGCTGGTGCGCGCCGAGCTCGGCTCCGTCTCCCACCAGGCGGTGTACGACGTGCTGCGCGCGTTGACCGGAGCGGGCCTGGTGCGGCGCATCCAGCCGGCTGGCTCGCTCGCCCGCTACGAGGTGCGGGTCGGGGACAACCACCACCACGTGGTGTGCCGCACCTGCGGTCAGGTGCAGGACGTCGACTGCGCCGTCGGCGACGCCCCCTGCCTCACCGCCTCCGACGACGCCGGCTTCCGCATCGACGAGGCCGAGGTCGTCTACTGGGGGCGCTGCCGTACCTGCTCGTCCGACACTCCCGCCTGATCCCGCCACAGAGAGGCACGACGTGACCGAGAACGACCCGAAGCCCAGGGACACCACCGCCAGCCCGCAGGGCACCGACCAGACGGCCAGCACCAGCGAGTCGGAGAACCCGGCGATCTCGGCGCCCACGGTGAAGGCGGACCAGCGGCCGCGCACCAACCGCGACTGGTGGCCGAACCAGGTCGACCTGTCGGTGCTCAACCGAACGGACCCCAAGGCGAACCCGCTCGGCGAGGAGTTCGACTACAGGAAGGCCGTCTCCGAGCTCGACGTCGCCGCTGTCAAGGCCGACCTCGTCCACGTCATGCGCACCTCGCAGGAGTGGTGGCCGGCGGACTGGGGCCACTACGGCGGCCTGTTCATCCGCCTGTCCTGGCACGCCGCGGGCACCTACCGCATCGCCGACGGCCGCGGTGGCGCCGGTGCCGGTGAGCAGCGCTTCGCCCCGCTGAACAGCTGGCCGGACAACGCCAACCTCGACAAGGCCCGTCGCCTGCTGCTGCCGGTGAAGCAGAAGTACGGGCGCGCCCTGTCCTGGGCCGACCTGCTCGTGCTCGCCGGCAACGTCGCGCACGACGACATGGGGCTCGAGACGTTCGGGTTCGCCTTCGGGCGCGAGGACGTCTGGCAGCCGGAGGAGGTCTTCTGGGGCCCCGAGGACACCTGGCTGGGCGACGAGCGCTACAGCGGCGACAACCCGCTCGACCTCGACGAGGGCGACCTCGGCGCGGTCACCATGGGCCTGATCTACGTCAACCCGGAGGGCCCGCAGGGCAAGCCGGACCCGGTCGCGTCCGCGCACGACATCAAGGTCACGTTCAGCCGCATGGGCATGAACAGTGAAGAGACCGTGGCGCTCATCGCCGGCGGTCACACCTTCGGCAAGGCCCACGGCGGCGGCGACCCGTCGCTGGTCGGCCCCGAGCCCGAGGGCTGCCCGGTGCACTCCGGCGGCATCGGCTGGAGGAACGAGTTCGGCAAGGGCAAGGCCGAGGACACCATCACCTCCGGCCTCGAGGGCCCCTGGACCGCTCACCCGACGCAGTGGGACAACGGCTACTTCGACCTGCTCTTCAAGTACGAGTGGGAGCTGACGGAGAGCCCCGCGGGCGCCAAGCAGTGGAAGGCCAAGGACGTCGCTCCGGAGGACCTCGCCGACGACGCGCACGTCGCGGGCAAGAAGGTCCCGACGATGATGGCGACGACCGACGTGGCGCTCGTGAAGGACCCGGAGTTCCGCGCGATCTCCGAGCGCTTCCACAGCGACCCGGACCACTTCGCCGACCAGTACGCCCGCGCCTGGTTCAAGCTGCTGCACCGCGACATGGGCCCCAGGAGCCGGTACGTCGGCCCGGACGTCCCGCAGGAGGAGCTCGTCTGGCAGGACCCGGTCCCCGCGGTCGACCACGAGCTCATCGGCCAGTCCGACGCCGACGAGCTCAAGCGGGCGATCCTGGCCTCCGGCCTGACGGTGTCGCAGCTCGTGCACACCGCCTGGTCGGCCGCCGCCTCCTACCGCAGCACCGACCGGCGTGGCGGCGCGAACGGCGCGCGGCTGCGCCTCGAGCCGCAGGCCTCCTGGGCGGTCAACGCCGGCACACAGGACGTCATCGCTCGACTCGACGAGGTGCGGCTGGCGTTCGGCAAGCCGGTCTCGCTCGCGGACACGATCGTCCTCGGCGGGTGCGCCGGGGTCGAGAAGGCCGCCGCGGACGCCGGTGTCGAGGTCACCGTGCCGTTCACGCCGGGGCGCACCGACGCCTCCCAGGAGCAGACCGACGTCGACGGCATGAAGTGGCTCGAGCCGCGCGCCGACGGCTTCCGCAGCTGGGTCAAGCCCGGTGCGAAGCTCACGCCGGAGCAGCTGCTCGTCGACCGCGCGTACATGCTGGAGCTGACGCCCAAGGAGCTCACCGTGCTCGTGGGCGGCCTGCGCGTCCTCGGCGCCAACACCGGCGGCGTGCAGCACGGCGTGTTCACCGATCGGGTCGGCGTGCTGTCCCAGGACTTCTTCACGACCCTGCTCGACCTGAGCATCTCGTGGCGCACGTCTCCGACCGACGAGGGTGTCTACGAGGGCCTCGACGCGAGCGGCAACGTCGTGCGCACCGCGACCTCAGCCGACCTCGTGTTCGGCTCCAACTCGATCCTGCGCGGCATCGCCGAGGTGTACTCCTTCGCGGAGTCGAAGGAGAAGCTCGTCGAGGACTTCGTCGACGCGTGGGACAAGGTCATGATGCTGGACCGCTACGACGTGGAGTAGGCCGGACCGCGGCTCACGGCCCGCCGGCACCGCGAGGTGCGGCGGGCCGTGACGGTTCTTGCCGCAGCAGTCCTGCGAGGCCACCCGAGCCGGGGCAGCCGGTCCTCAGCTGTCCGGTCAGAGGAACTCGAGCCGGACGACGTCCGTGGTCGGACGGGACTGGCAGGTCAGCACGACGCCGCGCTCGAGCTCGTCGGCCTCGAGGGCGTAGTTGACGTCCATCTCGACCGCGCCCTCGACGACGCGCGCGCGGCAGGTGCCGCAGACGCCGCCCTTGCACGCGTAGGGGGCGTCCGGCCGGCGGGCGAGGACGGCATCCAGGACGGTCTCGGTGTCACCGTCGACCGGCAGGGTGCTGGCCCTGCCGTTGAGCACGACGGTGACGGTGGCGGCGTCGTGCGCCGGCCCCTCGCGCGGTGGGCGGGGCGGCGGCGCGTCGGCGTGGAACAGCTCGACGTGCACGTGCTCGGGCGGGACGCCGAGGTCGAGCAGGGTCTGCCGGCCCTCGGTGACCATGCCGAACGGCCCGCACAGGTAGAACTCGTCGATCTCCTGGACCGGGAGCAGGCCGCTCTGCGCCAGGCGGGTCAGCCGGTCGGGGTCGATGCGTCCGGAGAGCAGCTCCGACTCCTGCTCCTCGCGGCTGAGCACGTTGAGCAGGACGAGCCGGTCGGGGAACCGGTCCTTGAGGTCGGCGAGCTCCTCGAGGAACATCACGTCGCGCTGCGTGCGGTTGCCGTAGACGAGCACGACGTCGCTGGCCGGCTCGACGTCGAGCACGGACGCCGCGATGGACAGGACCGGCGTGATGCCGCTGCCGGCGGCGATGAGCCCGTAGCGGCGGCTGCGGGTCGGGTCGAGGCGCGGGCCGAACCGGCCGGCCGGTGGCAGCACCTCGACCTCGTCGCCGACCGCGAGACCACTGGTCGCCCAGCTCGAGAAGGCGCCGCCCTCCAGCCTCTTCACGGCGACCCGCAGCGGACCGCCGGCGCAGCTGCTGCAGACCGAGTACGTGCGGCGCACGTCCTGCCCGTCGACCTCGCGGCGCAGGGTGAGGTGCTGGCCCGGTGTGAAGGCGAACCGCTCGGCCTGGTCGTCCGGCACGGTGAGGGTGATCGCCACGCTGTCGTCGGTGAGCGGATCGACGCGCGCGACGCGCAGGACGGTGAAACCGGTGGCAGGCGTGTGCGTCCCGCTGTCAGCAGGCGGTGCAGCGGTCGTCACGGGAGCTCCAGGCAGCCGAGTCAGTGGGCGCGGAAGTGGTCGAACGGCTCGCGGCAGCTGCGGCAGCGCCACATGGACTTGCAGGAGGTGGAGCCGAAGCGGGTCAGCTCCTCGGTGTCGGCTGACCCGCACTGCGGGCAGTCCACCGGCGCCGGGGCGGGGGAGGCCGAGCCGGGACGGCGGCCCAGCGGCACGAGCACCGGTCCGGCGGTCCGGGCCGCCGGTGGGGCGATCCCGAACTCCCGGAGCTTGCGCCGGCCGTCCTCGCTCATCCAGTCGGTGGTCCATGCCGGTGACAGGACGGTGCGGAGCTCCACGTCGTCCCAGCCCCGCCGGCCGAGCGCGGCACGCACGTCGGCCTCGATCTCCTGCATGGCCGGGCACCCCGAGTAGGTGGGGGTGATGGTGACGGTGATCCGGCCGCGGTCCACGGCGACGTCGCGCAGGATGCCGAGGTCGTCGATGGTGATGACCGGGATCTCGGGGTCGGTGACCGCGGCCAGCACCTCGCGGACCTGCGCCGGTGTGGGGGCGGTGGACGCGGTCGGCGTGCTCACCAGCTGGCACCGGGGTGGCTGCGGTGCAGGTGCTGCATCTCGGCGAGCAGGTAGCCGAAGCCGGACAGGTGCCGGCCCGAGCGTCCGCCGGTGGGCCGCCACGTCGTCTGCGGCAGCTCGAGCGTGGCCTCGGCCAGGGCGTCGGTGACGTGCGCCTCCCACTGGGGGCGCAGCAGGTCGGGGTCGGCCGCGACGCCGCGGGCGACGAGCCGCTCGACGAGCGGGTCCCGCTCGAACAGCTCGAAGGAGTAGGGCCAGACCTCCTCGAGCCCGGTCTGGACGCGGCGGTGCGACTCGTCGGTGCCGTCACCGAGCCGGACGACCCAGCTGCGGGCGTGGTCGAGGTGGTACGCCGCTTCCTTGACCGCCTTGCCGGCGACCCCGGCCAGCACCTCGTCGCACGAGCCGGTCAACGCGTCCCACAGCGGGAGCGAGTAGGCCGAGACGAGCAGCTGCCGGGCCATGGTGCGGCCGAAGTCGCCGTTGTCGACCTCGAACAGCAGCGCGCAGGTGAAGTCGGGCTCGTCGCGCAGGAAGGCCAGGTCGTCCTCGGTCCGCACCCGGCCGTCGACCGGCCCCTGCCGCTCGCCGGCGTACGTCAGCAGCGTGCGCGCCTGGCCGAGCAGGTCGAGGGCGAGGTTGAGCAGCGCGACGTCCTCCTCGAGCTGCGGCGAGCGGTGGGCCCACTCGGACAGGCGCTGGCCGAGCACGAGCGCGTCGTCGCCGAGCCGCAGCGCGTACGCCGCGACGTCCGCGTCGGGGGCTGTGACGTCGGGCGCGGGAGTGCCGGCCGGAGCGCTCACAGGTGCGTCAGCCCTTCCGGCACCTCGTAGAACGTGGGGTGGCGGTAGATCTTGTCGGCGGCCGGGTCGAAGAAGGCGTCCTTCTCGTCGGGGCTGCTGGCGACGATGTCGTTGGCCCGCACCACCCAGAGGGAGACGCCCTCCTGCCGGCGGGTGTAGACGTCGCGCGCGTTGCGCAGCGCCATGTGCTCGTCGGGCGCGCGCAGGCTGCCGACGTGGGTGTGGGACAGGCCGCGGCGGCTGCGGACGAACACCTCCCACAGCGGCGTCTGGGCCCGGTGCGGCAGGTTGCCCTCGTCGCTCGGCACGTCGGTGGTCGGGATGGCGCCGTGTCCGCCCTCGCTGGTGTAGCCGCTGGTCTCGGTCACGCTGCCACCCCCGCCCGGCGACGCGCGGCCTGCTTGTCGGCGTACGCCGCGGCCGCCTCGCGGACCCAGGCGCCGTCCTCGTGGGCGCTCACGCGGTTGCGGATGCGCTCGCGGTTGCAGGGCCCGTCGCCCTTCATGACGGTGTAGAACTCGGTCCAGTCGATCTCGCCGAAGACCCAGTGGCCGGTCGTCTCGTCGTAGCGCAGCTCCGGGTCGGGCACGGTCAGGCCGAGGTGCTGGGCCTGCAGCACGGTCGCGTCGACGAAGCGCTGGCGCAGCTCGTCGTTGCTGAAGCGCTTGATCCCCCATGCCATCGACTGGGCGCTGTTGGGGCTGTCGGCGTCGGACGGGCCGAACATCATCAGCGACGGCCACCACCAGCGGTCGAGGGCGTCCTGGGCCATCTTCCGCTGTGCGGGCGTGCCGCCCGCCAGCACGGACATGGCCTCGAACCCCTGCCGCTGGTGGAACGACTCCTCCTTGCACACGCGGGTCATCGCGCGGGCGTAGGGGCCGTACGAGCAGCGGGTCAGCGGCACCTGGTTCATGATCGCGGCGCCGTCCACGAGCCAGCCGATGGCCGCGACGTCGGCCCACGAGGTCGTCGGGTAGTTGAAGATGGTGGAGTACTTCTGCCGGCCGGTGTGGAGCAGGTCGAGCAGCTCGTCACGGTCGGCGCCGAGGGTCTCCGCGGCGGCGTAGAGGTAGAGACCGTGGCCGGCCTCGTCCTGCACCTTGGCGACGAGGATGCACTTGCGGCGCAGCGACGGTGCCCGGGTGATCCAGTTGCCCTCGGGCTGCATGCCGATGATCTCGGAGTGCGCGTGCTGGGCGATCTGCCGGATCAGCGTCTTGCGGTAGCCCTCGGGCATCCAGTCGCGCGGCTCGATCCGCCCGTCCCCGTCGACCAAGGCCGAGAAGTGGATCTGCGCCTGGGACTCCTGCTCCTGCACCGCGACGTGCTCCACCGAGACTCCTCCGGGACGTACCGAACGAACGGTCGGTCACAACTGTCCCGCGCCGGTGTGCGCCTGTCAAGCAGGGGCCGAGCGTGCCGGTGCCGTCCGCAGGCACCGTGGACGCGTTGGACTACGGTCCTCGTGTGACCACCTCAGCTGCGCAGGAGGAGGGTCGGGCGGCTCGGGACCGCAGAGCGCCGTACAGCCTCGACGAGCTGCTCGGCGTCGTGGCACAGGAGTTCCTGGAGCGCGGCTACGACGCGACGAGCATGGAGGACCTGTCCCGGGCCACGGGCCGCACGAAGTCCTCCATCTACCACCACGTCAGCGGCAAGGAAGAGCTGCTGCGCCTGGCCGTCGCCCGGGCGATCGACGCGCTGTTCGCGGTCCTGGACGAGCCGGGCGCCTCGGACGGCCGGGCCGTCGAGCGGCTCGAGCACGTCGTCCGCGGCTCGGCGCGCGTGCTCGCCGCGGAGCTGCCGTACGTCACGCTGCTGCTGCGCGTGCACGGCAACACCGACGCCGAGCGCTGGGCGCTCGAACGCCGGCGCGAGTTCGACGCGCAGCTCACCGGGCTGGTCCGGGCCGCGGTCGAGGAGGGCGACCTGCGGCCGGACCTCGACCCCCGACTGGTCACCCGCCTGCTGTTCGGCATGGTGAACAGCCTCGTGGACTGGTTCCGGCCGGGCGGCGCGCACGGGCGCCAGCAGGTGGAGGACGCGCTGGTCGCCCTCGCCTTCGACGGGCTGCGCCCCCGCTGAGGTCTCTAGGCGGGCCGCAGGTCGACGACCCGCTGGGCCTTGCCCTCGGAGCGCCTCAGCGTCTCGGGCTCGACGACGTCGCACGAGACGTTGACGCCGACGTTCTCCTTGATCAGCGCGCAGAGCCGCGAGGCCTGCTGCGCGCGCTCGTCGGCGGCGCAGTCCGGCCGCGCCTCGACGCGGACCGTCAGCTCGTCGAGGCGCTGCGGCCGGCTCAGCACCAGCTGGTAGTGGGGTGAGAGCCCGGGCACCCGCAGCAGCAGCTCCTCCACCTGGGTCGGGAAGACGTTCACCCCGCGCAGGATGATCATGTCGTCCGAGCGTCCGGTGATCTTCTCCATGCGGCGCATCGTGCGGGCGGTGCCCGGCAGCAGTCGCGTCAGGTCGCGGGTGCGGTAGCGGACGATCGGCAGCGCCTGCTTGGTCAGGGAGGTGAACACCAGCTCGCCCTCCTCGCCGTCGGGGAGCACCGCGCCGGTCTCCGGGTCGATCACCTCGGGGTAGAAGTGGTCCTCCCAGACGTGCAACCCGTCCTTGGTCTCGACGCACTCGCTGGCGACACCCGGGCCCATCACCTCGGACAGGCCGTAGATGTCCACCGCGTGCAGGCCGGCCCGCTCCTCGAGCTCGCGCCGCATGTCCTCGGTCCACGGCTCCGCGCCGAAGATGCCGATGCGCAGCGAGCTCTGCCGTGGGTCCAGGCCCTGGCGCTCGAACTCGTCGAGCAGCGCGAGCATGTAGGACGGCGTGACCATGATGATGTCCGGGCGGAAGTCGGTGATCAGCCGGACCTGCCGCTCGGTCTGCCCGCCGGACACGGGGATGACGGTGCACCCGAGCCGCTCGGCGCCGTAGTGGGCCCCGAGACCGCCGGTGAACAGGCCGTACCCGTAGGCGATGTGGCACGTCATCCCGCGGCGGCCGCCGGCGGCGCGGATGCTGCGCGCGACGACGTCGGCCCACGTGGAGAGGTCGCGCTCGGTGTAGCCGACGACGGTCGGCTGCCCGGTCGTACCGCTGCTGGCGTGGATCCGGCGCACCTGGTCCTGCGGCACGGCGAACATGCCGTACGGGTAGTTCGCCCGCAGGTCCGCCTTGGTCGTGAAGGGGAAGTGCCGCAGGTCGGCCAGCTCGGTCAGGTCACCCGGCTCCACGCCGGCTGCGTCGAAGGCCGACCGGTAGTGCGGCACGTTGGCGTAGGCGTGCGCCAGGCTCCAGCGCAGTCGCTCGAGCTGCAGTGCGGCGAGCTGCTCGCGCGGCGCGATCTCGATCGGGTCGAGCAGAGAGGGATCGGGCGTCAGGTCCTGCACGGGAGCCTCCGGAGGCGGTGGGCGGACAGGGAGCTGGGGGGCCTGAGATGCGTGCTCGGGTCGACCTGCGCCGCAGTCACGAGAGGTCCTCGGGCGCGGCGGGGAGGTGCTCGGCGGGCCTGGGGGGCGGGAGAGCGCGGCTGCGGCCGCGGAACTCGAGGACGGGCTCGCCACCTCGGGAGACGGTCACGTCGTACAGGCCGCTGCGGCCGCGCAGGGAGCGCTCGACGGCGGTCGCCACCAGCTCGTCCCCCTCGTGCACGGGGGCGAGGAAGGTGACGTCGGCGCCGGCGGCCACCACGGGCAGTCCGCGGGTGTTGCAGGAGAAGGCGAAGGCGGAGTCGGCGAGCAGGAACAGGTAGCCGCCGTGGCAGATCCCGTGCCCGTTGACCATGTCGGCGCGCACCGTCATCCGCGCGGTCGCGCGGCCCGGCGCGACGTCGCTGATGCGGATCCCGAGCGCCCGGCTGGCGGCGTCGTCGGCCCACATCTCGTCGGCCTGTCGCTCGGCGCGCTGCTGAGCGCTCGTCTCCGGCTCCGGGCGCTCACCCACGGAGCGCGGCGCCTCGAACGGCTGCGGTGCGCAGCGGTGTGCTCACCCGGAAGCGCCCGCCGGGCAGGTGCTGCTCCAGGGTGTCGAGCAACCGGACCAGCTCCGCGGGCCCGACGCGGTCGCCCCACTCCAGCGGCCCGACGGGGTAGTTCAGCCCGAGCTGCACCGCGTCGTCCAGCACGCTCGCCGGCATCCGCTGGCGGGACGCGAGGTCGACCGCCTCGTCGACGAGCAGCGCGACGGTGCGTGCCAGCAGGAGTCCTGGCGTGTCCGGCAGCGGGGTCAGCGCGACCTGAGCCCCGGCGAGCAGTGCCGCCAGCTCGGGCAGCAGGTCGTCCGAGGACGCCGTGGCGCCCACCCGCGACGTCCTCGCCAGGTCGAGCGCGAGGTCGAGCAG
>CADCUE010000179.1 GCA_902805805.1 uncultured Frankineae bacterium
AGCACCAGGGCCAGCCCGAGGGCCCCCGACACCAGCGCGCGGCCCTCCTCGCCGAGCGCATGGGCCCGTGTCCGCGACCCGGGGTCCACGACGGTCCAGCCGAGCTTCAGGCCCAGGCCGCAGGCCACGAAGACGGCGGTGAGCTCGAGCAGCCCGTGCGGGAGGATCAGCCCGAAGAACAGCCCGGTGCGGTCGTTGGCCGCCATGAGCCCGCCCGTGATGCCGACGTTGGCGGCGTTGCTGAGCAGCACGTACAGCACCGGCAGGCCGAGCAGGACACCGAAGACGATCGCCTGGGCCGCGATGTAGGCGTTGTTGGTGAACACCTGCGCGGCGAAGTCCTGCGCCGGGTTGGAGCTGTAGTAGTTCTCGAAGTCCTCGCTCACCAGCCGCTGCACGACCTCGGGCGGGGCCGCTGCGAGCTGCGCCTCGGGACTGCCCGCGATCCAGACGCCGAAGGCGAAGGCGACGACCAGGAACAGGGCGGTGGCGCCGATCGACCACCACCGGGTCCGGTAGACCAGCGCAGGGAAGTCGGCGCGCAGGAACTGCGAGACGTCCGCCCAGACCGCCCGCCGACCACCGGCGACGACGCCCCGGGCACGGGCGACGAGGGTGCTCAGCCGGGCGACGAGCACCGGATCGGGACCGGCGCTCTGCACGACGGACAGGTGCGTCGCCGTGCGCTGGTAGAGGTCCACCAGCTCGTCGACCTCGGTTCCCGACAGCCGGCGCGGACGCGACGCCCGGCGTACGAGGTCCTCCAGGCGGGACCACTCGCCGGAGTGCGCGGCGACGTACGCGTCCAGGTCCACTCCTGCAGACTAGGTGCGGCACGCCGAGCGGCGCCGCCCGTCCGACCGGAGGTCCGTTGTCCCAGCTCGTCACGGGTGAGGCGGTCGCCCTCGACCTGCGTCCGGCCGCCCTCCCCTCGCGCGTGCTCGCCGGTCTCGTCGACGCGGTCCTGCAGCTGCTCGTCCTGCTCGTCGTCAGCGGCCTCGCGTCGGCCGTGTCGGTCGACCTGTCCGAAGCCGCCACCGGAGCGCTCGGCATCGTCGTCGTGGTGGTCGTGCTCATCGCCTACCCGGTGATCTGCGAGACGCTGTCGCGCGGGCGCACGCCCGGCAAGGCCGTCATGGGCCTGCGCGTCGTGCGGGACGACGGCGGACCGATCGGCTTCCGGCAGGCGCTGGTCCGCGGACTGGCCGGCGCCTTCCTCGAGCGGCCCGGCATCACGCTGTTCACCGCGTTCGTCGTCACGTCGCTGCTCAACGAGCAGCACAAGCGCGTCGGCGACCTGCTCGCCGGCACGGTGGTCCTGCGCGAGCGCGTCACGGCCCGCGGCGGCGGGATGGCCGTCATGCCGCCGCCGCTGGCCGGCTGGGCGGCCGGCTTGGACCTCGGACGGCTGCCCGACGGGCTCGCCCTGTCGGCCCGGCAGTTCCTCGCCCGCGCCGACGACCTGACCGACGCGGCCCGCGAGGACCTCGGGGGGCGCCTGGTGCAGGCGGTGACACAGGCCGTCGGGCCGCCGCCGCCGGGCACTCCGGGGTGGGCCGTGCTGGCCGCGGTCCTCGCCGAGCGCCGCCGCCGGGAGGGCGAGCGCCTCGCGGGCCCGACCGCCCCGACCGCCCCGTCCGCCCCGACCGCGCCCGCCCAAGGCACCCCGTCCCCTAGCACCCCGTCCCCCAGCACCCCGTCGCCCGGCGCCCCCTCCGCCGGCCCCGGCGGGTTCGTCCTGCCCGGCTGAGCCCTGGACGCCGAGGACCCGCCCCTTGCGGGACGGGTCCTGTCAGGCAGCAGCCGAGATCAGTAGCGGTACATCTCGCTCTTGTACGGGCCCTCGACGTCCACGCCGATGTACTCGGCCTGCTCCTTGCGGAGCTTCGTGAGCTTGACGCCGAGCGCGTCGAGGTGCAGGCGCGCGACCTTCTCGTCGAGGTGCTTGGGCAGCACGTAGACCTGCTTGGCGTAGTCGTCGTTCTTCGTCCACAGCTCGATCTGCGCGATCGTCTGGTTGGTGAAGCTGTTGCTCATGACGAAGGACGGGTGACCGGTCGCGTTGCCGAGGTTGAGCAGCCGGCCCTCGCTCAGCAGGATGATCGAGTGCGCGGGACGGCCGTCGGCCTCCGGGAAGATCCACTCGTCGACCTGCGGCTTGATGTTGCGGCGCTCGACGCCGGGGAACCTGGCGAGCCCCGCCACGTCGATCTCGTTGTCGAAGTGGCCGATGTTGCCGACGATCGCCTGGTGCTTCATCCGGGCCATGTGCTCGGCCAGGATGATGTCCTTGTTGCCGGTCGTGGTGATGAACACGTCGGCGGTCTCGAGGACGTCCTCGAGCGTGAGGACCTGGTAGCCCTCCATCGCGGCCTGCAGCGCGCAGATGGGGTCGATCTCGGTGACGATGACGCGGGCGCCCTGGTTGCGCAGCGAGGCCGCCGAGCCCTTGCCGACGTCGCCGTACCCGCAGACGACCGCCGTCTTGCCGGCCAGCATGACGTCGGTCGCGCGGAAGATGCCGTCCACGAGCGAGTGCCGGCAGCCGTAGAGGTTGTCGAACTTGCTCTTGGTGACCGAGTCGTTGACGTTGATCGCCGGGAACAGCAGCGTGCCGGCCTTGGCGAACTCGTACAGGCGCATGACGCCCGTCGTGGTCTCCTCGGTGACGCCCTTGATGCCGGCGGCGATCGTGGTGAACCGCTGGGGGTCCTCGGCGAGCGAGCGGCGCAGCGTGTCGAGGACGACCTTGTACTCGTCGCTGTGGGTGTCGTCGGTGGAGGGCACGACGCCCGCCTTCTCGAACTCCACGCCCTTGTGGACGAGCAGCGTGACGTCACCGCCGTCGTCGAGGATCATGTTCGGCCCGGCGCCGTCCGGCCACTGCACGACCTGCTCGGTGCACCACCAGTACTCCTCGAGCGTCTCGCCCTTCCAGGCGAAGACCGGCACGCCCTGCGGGTCGTCGACCGTGCCGTTCGGGCCGATCGCCACAGCGGCCGCTGCGTGGTCCTGGGTCGAGAAGATGTTGCAGGAGACCCAGCGCACCTGCGCGCCGAGCTCGACGAGGGTCTCGATGAGCACGGCGGTCTGGATCGTCATGTGCAGCGAGCCGGTGATCCGCGCGCCGGTCAGCGGCTTGCTGGGGCCGAACTCCGCGCGCATCGCCATCAGCCCGGGCATCTCGTGCTGGGCCAGGCGGATCTCCTTGCGGCCGTACTCGGCGAGGGAGAGGTCGGCGACCTTGAAGTCCTGCGTCTTCGGCGAAGCGGTGGTCATGCGATGTCCTGTCGGTCGGAGGTGAGGAGCTGCTGGTGCTTGTCCTGCTCGAAGGCGAGCCAGTCGTCGTCGGGCGCGTCGGTGAGCGGCTCCCGGGGCGGTCCGTCGGCCGAGGCCGCGAACCACTGGTCGAGCGCCGCTGCCAGCGCCGGCTCGCGGCGCAGACGCAGCGCGAAGCCGACGTCGCCGAGCTCGAGGTCGTGCGTGTCGAGCAGCGCGCGCAGGGTGCGCAGGCGCGCGAGCTGCGCCGGTCCGTACAGCCGGTAGCCGGCGGCGGACCGCGGTGCCGCCACGAGGCCGAGCTGCTCGACGTAGCGCAGCATCCGCGGCGACCACCCGGTGGTCGTCGCGGCCTCGTGGATCGTCAGTGCTGTCATCGCCGCCAACTCTAACAGCCTCGTGTCAGAGCTGCCACCTCAGACGGCTCAGCTCTGTCACGGGTGTGTCAAGGTGAGCCCTGTGCCGGCGACCACGACGTCGCCGTCCGACTCGAACACCCGCCGCTCCCCGGTCGCGAGGTCGTCGACGCGCCACCGGTCGACAGCGGCCCGGGTCCACGACTGGTCGACCAGCCTCAGGGCCAGCACCGGCTCGGTCACCTCGACCAGCCGGAGCCGGCGCACGTCCCCGACCGCCAGCCGCAGCCGCCGCAGGGCCGCCAGGGCGTACGCCGGGCTCGTCCCCCAGAACCCCGCCGCGACGTCCTCGCCCTCCTGCTCCCCCCGCCGCCACAGCACCGCGCCGCCGACGCAGCCGCCGCGCACGACCCAGGCGCCGGTCTCGACGTGCAGCCGGGACGTGGCCCCGGTCGCGTCCAGCCGCAGCTGCAGCCGGCCGAGCGGCGCGCCGGTGCCCGGGTCCTCGCGCACGGCGGCGTAGGTCCAGCCGTCGCCGTCCGGCCCGCACGTGAAGCGCTCGACCACCTCGGACGCGGTGGAGCCGGTCAGCAGGTAGCTGCCCTGCCTCACGCCTGCCAGCTCGACAGGTAGCGCGCCTGTCCTGGCGACAGCCCGTCGAGGCGCACGCCGAGGGCCGCCAGCTTCGTGCGCGCCACGTCGTCGTCGATCGCGGCAGGGACGGCGTGCACCCCGGCCGGCAGCCCTGCAGCCGCCATCCACTCGACCGTCAGCGCCTGCACGGCGAAGGAGATGTCCATGACCGAGGCCGGATGCCCCTCCCCCGCCGCGAGGTTGGCGAGCCGCCCCTCCGCCAGCAGCAGCAGCCGGCGCCCGTCGGGCAGCTCGTAGGCGTCGACCTGGGGCCGGACCCGCCGGTGCACGACCACCGCGGCCTCGGCCAGGGCGACGACGTCGATCTCCACGTCGAAGTGCCCGGCGTTGCCCAGCACCGCGCCGTCCTTCATGACCGCGAAGTGCGCGGCGGTCAGCACGTCGCGGTTGCCGGTGCTGGTCAGGAAGACGTCGCCGAGCGCCGCGGCCTCGGCCATCGGCAGGACCCGGTGCCCGTCGAGGACCGCCTCCAGCGCGCGACGGGGCTCCACCTCGGTGACGACGACCTGCGCGCCCAGCCCGCGGGCCCGCGCGGCGATGCCGCTGCCGCACCAGCCGTACCCGGCGACGACCACCACCGTGCCGGCCAGCAGCGCACCGGTGGCCCGCATGACCGCGTCGAGCACGGACTGTCCGGTGCCGTGCCGGTTGGCCACGAGCAGCTGCATGGGCGTGTCGTTGACCGCCACCATCGGCAGCCGCAGGGCGCCGTCGGCGTGCATCTGCCGCAGCCGGAGGACCCCGGTGGAGGTCTGCTCGCTGCCCGCTCGCACCTCGCCGAGCAGGTCGGTCCGGTCGTTGTGCAGCACCTGGACGAGGTCGCAGCCGTCGTCGAGCAGCAGGTGCGGGCGCGCGTCGAGGACGGCGCGCAGGTGCGCGGCGTGGCCGACCCGGTCGACGCCGTGCCGCGCCTGCACGCCGACGGCGTCGACCGCGACCAGCGCTGCAGCGACGTCGTCCTGCGTCGACAGGGGGTTGCTGGCCGCGACGTGCAGGACGGCGCCGCCCGCGGTGAGGGTGCGGGCCAGCGCGGCGGTCTCCGGGGTGACGTGGGCGCACGCGGCGATCCGCAGCCCGGCGAGGGGACGGTCGCGGGCGAACCGCTCGCGCAGCAGACCGAGGACCGGCATGCCGCGCTCGGCGAAGTCCACCCGGCGACGACCCCGCTCGGCCAGACCGAGATCGGCGACGTCGTACGGCGGGAGGGGCACGCGGCCATGCTCGCAGCCCGTCGTAGCGTGCCGGGATGACGTCCTCGCTCGACATCCCGGCCCTGATCGCCAACGCCCGAGGCTTCGTCGGCACGCTCGGGCCCCAGGTCCTCGACGTGCAGGCGGCGCGACTGCGCCTGGACGCCGGACCGGAGCTGCACAACCACCTCGGCGGACCGCACGCCGCGGCGATCTTCGGGCTCGGGGAGACGGCGGCGTACGTCGTGCTGCTGCGGGTCTTCGGCGACCTGGTCGAGCAGGGCGCGGTCCCGCTCGTGAAGTCCTCGCAGATCGGCTACACGGCGATCGCGACCGGGCCGCTGCTCGCCGAGGCGCAGCTCACCGGCAACGAGGCGTCGGCCCGCGCCGCGCTGGCCGACCGGGGCCGCGCCAGCTTCGACGTCGAGGTCCGCTTCCGCCGCGAGAGCGACGACGTCGAGACCGCGGTCGCGACGTACGTCATGGCACTGCGGGCGGGCTAGGCCCTCGGGCGCGACACCCGGGTGCCGGGCTCCTCGACCTTGCGCTGCTCGGGGTGCGGGGGGAGATGGACCTCGGGCGGCAGGCAGTGGTCCTCGTGGGCGTGCGCCTCCAGCTCGCTCTGGTAGCGGAAGCGCAGAGCGCAGATCGGGCACTGGGCGAAGGACACGGGGCACCTCCCGGACGTCGCGCGCGGACGTCGTCGCGAGACCGAGTGTGCGCCTGCCAGGCAGGTCCGTCCAGATCCGGTCAGGCGGTCCGGCTCTTCAGGACGTCGATGGCCTGCACCGGTGTGGGGTCGGTCCCCTCGAGCAGCGCCAGGTAGGTGCTGGCGTAGTCGGTGAGAGCGACCAGCGAGGCCAGCCGGGCCAGGGCGCTGTCGCCCTCGGCCCTGAGCTCGACGACCGGGATCTGCCGCTCCCGGGCGAGCGAGACGCCGACGTCGGCGCGGCGCGCGGTCTGCGGGTGCTCCACCGTGTCGCGCAGCAGCACCACGGCCAGCGCCCCGGCCGGCTCCACGTCGTCGGCGCGGTCGCGGAAGAAGTCGTCCGGATCACCGGCGGGCTCCACCCGCGGCGCCAGCGGGCCGTCGAACGCCACGATCTGGTTGTGCACGGCCTCCGGCAGCACCCCCCAGGTGGCGGGCACCTGGGCGTTCTCGTTGAGCTGGCAGGCGAAGCGGTAGGCGGCGACGCCCGCCATCGGCGAGCTGCCCCAGAGCACGGGCAGGGCCCCGTCGAGGTGGACGGCCAGCCGCTTGGCGGGGTTGACGAGGTGTTCGGCGTCGCGGCGGCAGCGCTCGGCCACCTGCTCGAGCAGCACGGCCGTCGCCTCGACGGCCGCGGGCGGCTCGTCGAGCAGACCGAGGGCATGACCGGCGAGCACGAGCGGCGTGGCGAGGGCCCACATGCTGGCCCGCGGCTGGCGGCCCTGCGGCACGGGGACGAAGACGGCCCGTCCCCGCTGCCCCAGGTCGTCCAGGGGCGAGTCGGCGCGGCCGACGACGAGCAGCCGGCAACCGCGGCGCACCGCCTCCTCGAGCGCGGACAGGGTCTCCTGCGTGGTGCCCGAGCAGGACACCGCGACGACGAGGTCCATCGGACCGACCCACGCGGGCAGACCGGGACCGCGGTGCGTCAGCAGGGGTACGGGGCTCGCGTCGCCGGCGACCGCCGCCAGCACGTCGCCGGCGACTCCCGAGCCGCCGATGCCGCAGACCACCACGGCGCGTGGCCGTCCGTCGTCGACCAGCCGGTCGAGACCGGCCTCGGCCGTGAGCACCGCCGCTTCCCGGACCTGCGCGGCGCTCGAGGCGATGGCGAGCAGCATGCCCGCCGGGTCTGCCGCGTCCAGCGCGGCGACGTCGTCCAGCCGCTGCAGGGAGGACGGGCTCACGCGGGCTTGCGCGCCTCGTCGACGAGCAGGACCGGGATGTCGTCGCGCACCGGGTAGGCCAGCCCGCACCCGGTGCACACCAGCTCCTCGGCGGCGTCGTCGGCGCGCAGGGCCGACCGGCACGCCGGGCAGGCGAGGATCTCGAGCAGGGCAGCGTCCAGCTTCATGGCCCGCACTGTAGCTACCTGCGGATCAGCTGCAGCACCTCGTCGCACACCCGCTCCAGTGCCGCCCGGTCCGCGGCCTCGACGTTCAGCCGCAGCAGCGGCTCGGTGTTGCTCGGCCGGACGTTGAACCACCACCCGTCCGGGGACCGCACCGTGAGCCCGTCGAGCTCGTCCTGCTCGAGACCGGCGTACGCGTCCCCCAGCTCAGCGATCTTGGCGGTCGCGTCGGCGACCACGGAGTTGATCTCCCCGCTCGCGGCGTAGCGGGAGCAGGGAGCCAGCAGCTCGGACAGCGTCCCGTCCGAGGCCCCGAGCGCTGCGAGCACGTGCAGCGCGGCGAGCATCCCGGAGTCGGCGTTCCAGAAGTCGGCGAAGTAGAAGTGACCGGAGTGCTCGCCGCCGAACACCGCTCCGGTGCGGGCCATCTCCGCCTTGATGAACGAGTGGCCCACGCGGGTCCGGACCGGCGTCCCGCCGTGCTCGCGGACCACCTCGGGCACGGCCGCGGACGTGATGAGGTTGTGGATGACCGTGCTGCCCGGGTGCCGGGCGAGCTGGCGCGCGGCGATCAGCGCGGTCAGCGCCGAGGGGTCGACGCGCTCGCCCCGCTCGTCGACGACGAAGCACCGGTCGGCGTCGCCGTCGAAGGCCAGCCCGAGGTCGGCGCCGGTCCGCCGGACCTCGGCGACCAGGTCGACGGTGTTGGCGGGGTCGAGGGGGTTGGCCTCGTGGTGGGGGAAGCTCCCGTCGAGCTCGAAGTACAGCGGCACCGTCTCGAGCGGCAGGCCGGCGAAGACCGCGGGCACCGTGTGCCCGGCCATGCCGTTGCCGGCGTCGACGACGACCGTGCGCGCCCGCATGCCGTCGAGCTCGGGGACCAGCGCGCGCAGGTGCGCGGCGTAGCCGGCGAGCACGTCGGCCGACGTCACCGTGCCGGCCGGTCCGTCGTGCGGGGGCAGGCCGTCCGCGAGGAAGCGCTCGGCGTCCGCGCGGATGTCCCGCAGACCGCTGTCCTGGCCGACCGGCCGGGCGCCGGCTCGGCACAGCTTGATGCCGTTGTAGCGGGCGGGGTTGTGGCTGGCCGTGAACATCGCGCCGGGCAGCTGCATCGCCCCGGCGGCGTAGTAGAGCAGGTCCGTGGACCCCAGTCCCGCGTCGACGACGTCGACGCCCTGGCTGGTGGCTCCCTCGGCGAACGCGGCCGAGAGCTCGACACCGGACTCGCGCATGTCGCGCGCGAGGACGAGGCGAGGTGCGCCGGCGAAGCGGGCGAAGGCCGCGCCGAGCGCCCGCGCGACCTCGGCGTCGAGCTCCTGCGGGACCAGGCCCCGGACGTCGTAGGCCTTGACGAGGGTCGACAGGTCGCGCGTCACACGCGCGACCTTAGGCCGTGGGGAGGGTCAGGGCTTGTGCTTCTGCGCCTTGACCAGCACGGTCGAGATGTCGAGCTCCTGACCGGCCTGCGTCCAGGACTTGCTCTCGCAGCTGTGGCAGGACGCGAAGTCCACCGACGAGCCGTCGGTCAGGGTCATGGTGATGGACGTGACCCGGGTGCCGGAGCAGCGCGCGCAGACGGCGAGGCGGCTGACGGGCGTGGTGACGAGCGACATGGGCTTCCTCCAGGGGGACGGCGTCTGCACTCCCCTTCGGCAGCCGGCGCGGGACCTTGAGGGGCCGCGCCGCCGGCCGCCGTCAGCCCGGTGTGGGCAGGGCGCGCAGGTGCCCCCGTCGACCGGTGCCCGCCTCGCCGGCGGCCGGGTGCGCGGCCGGCGACGCGGGACGGGCGGCCTCGCGGACCGCGTCCGCGAGGGCCTCGAGGTCGTCGCTGCTGCGACGCGCGGCCTCGGAGGGGTCGCTCTGGTGGCGCACCACCTCCCACCCGCGCGGGGCCGTCAGCCGGCTGGCGTGCTCGTCGCACAGGTCGTAGCAGTGCGGCTCGGCCTGCACCGCGAGCGGCCCGACGACGGCCGCGCGATCGGCGTAGACGTAGGTCAGCGTCGCGACAGCGGGGAGCGCGCACGCAGTGCGTGAGCAGCGTCGGACGGGAGCCACCCGCGGGACGTTAGCCGCCCCAGCGCGCGGGGACCAGCGACGCGCCGCACCTGCGCCCCCGGCGGGGGGTGCTCACCTACGCTCTGGACGTGGACTCCGCTGCTGCGACCGGTCCGGCCCGGCGTCGGCGGCGCGACCGCCACGGGCGCGGGCTGCGCGGTCCGCTGGTCCCCACGTCGGTCAACGTCGGCGGGCGCGACGTGCGGGTCCCGGCGGCCCAGACCCGCGGCGAGCGCTTCGACGACCTGGTGCTCGACGCGGTCGAGGAGCTGGAGCAGCGGTGGGCGCGCGAGCTCGAGGGCGTGGAGTTCGCCGTCGAGGACGTGCCGGTCGTCCCGCTGGGCAGCGACCCGGCCCTGGACGACGACGTCCTGGTGGACGACACCGCCGGCGGAGCGGTCCCGCTCGGCCGGCTGCTGCCCGCGGGGGTCGACAGCCGGGGCCGGCCGACCGCGGCCCGGGTCGTGGTCTACCGCCGCCCGCTGGAGGCGCGGGCGGCCGACCGGACCGACCTGGCCGAGCTGGTCCACGACGTCGTCGTCGACCAGGTGGCCCGACTGCTGCAGCTCGATCCCGACGAGGTCGACCCGCCGCCTGCCTAGCCGGCGGCGCGCTTGAGCCGCCGGCGCTCGCGCTCGGACAGCCCGCCCCAGATGCCGAAGCGCTCGTCCTGACCCAGGGCGTACTCCAGGCACTCGCCCTTGACGTCGCAGCCGACGCAGATCCGCTTGGCCTCTCTCGTGGAGCCGCCCTTCTCCGGGAAGAACGCCTCAGGATCGGTCTGGGCGCACAGGGCCTGCTCCTGCCAGGCCAGCAGCCCGCCGTCGTCGTCCCCCAGTGCGGCCAGGTGGATCGGCTCGCTCGTCATCTCGTCTCCTCGACCAGATCGGTGACAGGACGGCGTCCGCCGTCCTGGGTGTGTCTTCCGTGCAGAACGGCCACCGGCCGGCTGCGCGGGGGGAACGACACGCAGGGAATTACACGCGTGTCGAGCGCCCACGTCAAGCGACGGGGTGGTACTGATCGGACAACTCGGACCTGAGACGCCGTCACCGAGCGCGATCAGGCGGCTGCGGACAGGTCCTAGTCCGGACGGCCGAGGCCCGCGTCGACGGCGCCCACCCAGGCCTCCAGGTGTGCCAGGCGCCGGCCGACGCCCGCGAGCACGTCGGGCGCGACGACCGGCTGCCCGCGCGACGGACCGGGGGCGTCGACCGCCGCCGCGCGCAGCGCGTGCAGCGCGGTCCCCAGGCTCTCGACGGCGCCCCGCACCACGAGGGCCAGCTCCGCGGTGGCCGCGCGGTCACGCGCGACCTGCTCGTGGTCGGCCCGCAGGGCCGCCACCTCCGACCGCAGGGCCGCCGACTCCGCCCGCAGCGCCTCGACCGCCTCGACCAGCGGGGCCGGCGCGTCGTCGGCGGCGGCGGCCAGCTGATCGAGCCGGCGCGCCAGGGCGTCCGGCCGTCTCGCGGTGGTCACGTCCAGCTCCCAGCTCCGGGGTCGGCTGCCAGCCTATCGGCGCGCACCGCGCGGGCGGCGCTCAGACCAGCGGCAGGGTGACGCGCTCACGACGCGCGGCGGACCAGCGCTCCGCGTCGACGGTCCCGTAGGTGGTGGTCCGCTGACGAGGGGTGCGCCCGGCAGCGCGGACCATCTGCTCGAGATCGGCGACGGACTTGCGCGAGCCGTACGACGAGCCGGCCATCCGGCTGATCGTCTCCTCCATGAGCGTCCCGCCGAGGTCGTCCACCCCGCCGGCCAGGACCTGCCCGCACTGCTGCGGGCCCAGCTTGACCCACGAGCACTGGACGTGGTCGATGCGCCCGTGCAGCAGCAGCCGGGCGACGGCGTGCACCGCGCGGTTGTCGCGCACGGTGGGGCCGGGACGCGCGACCCCGGCCAGGTAGAGCGGCGCCGAGGTGTGCACGAACGGCAGCGGGACGAACTCGGTGAAGCCGCCTGTCTCGTCCTGCAGCCGGGCCAGCAGCTGCAGGTGCGCGACCCAGTGGTGCGGCTGGTCGACGTGGCCGTACATCATCGTGCTCGTCGTCGGGATGCCGAGCCGGTGCGCGGTCGTGACGACCTCGATCCACGACGCCGTCGGCAGCTTGCCCTTGGTGAGGACCCAGCGGACGTCGTCGTCGAGGATCTCCGCGGCGGTGCCCGGCAGGCTGTCGACGCCCGCGTCACGGGCGGCGACCAGGAACTCCTCGACCGACACGGCCAGGCGGGCGGCGCCGTTGACGACCTCCATCGGGCTGAACGCGTGCAGGTGCAGCCCCGGGGCGGCCGCCTTCACCGCCCGGGCCAGGTCGAGGTAGGCCGAGCCCGGCAGCTGCGGGTCGATGCCGCCCTGCATGCAGACCTCGGTCGCCCCGACGTCCCACGCCTCGGCCGCCCGCGCGCCGACCTCGTCGAGGGACAGGCTGTAGGCGTCGGCGTCGCTGCGCCGCTGGGCGAAGGCGCAGAACCGGCAGCCGGTGTAGCAGACGTTGGTGAAGTTGACGTTGCGGTTGACGACGTAGGTGACGTCGTCGCCGACCGTGTCGCGGCGCACGTCGTCGGCCAGGGCGCACACCGCCTCGAGCTCCACCCCGTCGGCGGTGAGCAGCGCGAGCGCCTGCGCGCCGGTGAGGCCGGCCGGGCGGTCCTGGGCCACCCGCAGGGCCGCCGTGACGTCCGCGTCGAGCCTCGCCACCTGGGCCGGCACCGACTCGCGGACGGCCTCCCAGTCGCCGTAGACGTCGTCGAAGTCGCTGCGGCGCTCGGCCGAGCGGCCGGTCGTGTCGACGGTGGTGTGCAGGTCGGTGCGCCCGGACTGCGCCAGACCGCCGTCGGGCTCCTGCCAGGGCAGGCCGGTCGGCCGCACGTCGGCGGCCAGTCCGTCGGGTCCGGCCAGCGCCGCGACGTGCGCGGACAGCCGCGGGTCCAGCCACGGCTCGCGCAGGTAGGGCGGGTGCGCGGTCAGCCGCTCGCGCAGGACGAACCCGCCAGCGGCGGTCATCCGCGCCAGCTCCTCGACCTGGGGCCAGGGCCGCTCGGGGTTGACGTGGTCGGGCGTCAGGGGGCTGACGCCGCCCCAGTCGTCGACCCCGGCCCGCAGCAGCAGCGCGGTCTCCGCCAGGTCGACGAGGTTGGGCGGCGCCTGCACCCGCATGCGCGGACCCATGACCAGCCGCGTGACGGCGATCGCGGCGAGGTGGTCGCCGAGCGACGCGTCGGGCGTCGACCGCATCGCGGTGTCGTCCTTGGCGCGGAAGTTCTGGACGATCACCTCCTGCACGTGGCCGTGCCGGCGGTGGGCGGCGCGGATCGCGAACACCGTCTCGGCCCGCTCGCGCAGCGTCTCGCCGATGCCGACGAGCAGACCGGTCGTGAAGGGGACGGCGTGCCGGCCGGCGTCCTCGAGGACCCGCAGCCGCACCGCCGGGTCCTTGTCGGGGCTGCCGACGTGCGCGGGCACGTGGGCGGTGGTCTCGAGCATCATCCCGAGCGACGGCGCCACCGGCTTGAGCCGCTGCAGCTCGCCCCAGGTGAGCACCCCGGGGTTGAGGTGCGGCAGCAGGCCGGTCTGCTCGAGCACGGCGATGGCGCAGGCCCGCACGTAGGCCAGCGTGCTGTCGTAGCCGGCCTCGTCGAGCCACGCGCGGGCCGCCTCCCAGCGGTCCTCCGGCCGGTCGCCCAGGGTGAACAGCGCCTCCTTGCAGCCGAGCACGGCGCCCTGCCGGGCGAGCTCGACCACCTCGTCGAGGCTCAGGAACGGCGCCGGCAGGCGCCCGGGGACCGTGGCGAACGTGCAGTAGTGGCACCGGTCGCGGCACAGCCGGGTCAGCGGCACGAAGACCTTGCGGGAGTAGGTCACGACACCCGGTCGACCGGCGTCGGCCAGTCCCGCGTCACGGACGCGCCCGGCCACCTCCAGGAGCGCGTCGAGGGCGGCGCTGCCCGGTCCCGCGGCGCCCAGGCCCAGGAGCACGGTGGCCTCGTCGACGTCGAGCGCCTTGCCGGCGCGCGCCCGCGCCAGGGCCCGGCGGACGGCGCTGGCGCTGACCTCGAGGTCCATGGTCCGACCCTACGTGCGGGAGCCGACCGTCCTGCCGATCGCGGCCAGGGCCGCCTCGAGCGGCCCGCGCCCGACGACGCGCCGCCACAGCGGCGCGAGCACGAGGGCGGCGCCGACCTGCAGGAGGTAGTAGCGGGCCGGGTCGGACGTGTCGGTGGTGTGCAGCACCCACAGGTGCAGCGAGTACAGCGACAGCGGCATGCTGCCGACCGCTGCCAGCGGGACGAGCAGGGGCCGGGCGACCCGCGCCAGCAGCAGGCAGGCGCCGAGGGCGAGCAGGGCTGTGCCGGTCGTCCCCGCGAGGTCGAGGGTGGTGCTGCTGTGGGGTGCGTCGACGGCCAGCCACCAGGGCGAGTCGGTCGGGACGTTGCCGAACAGGCCCCTGCCGACCAGCTCGGCGACGTCCTGCCGCGAGGGCGCCCGGAGCACCTCGGCCAGCGCGTCGTAGCCCCCGAGCGGCCCCAGCAGGACTGCGCTCAGGGCGGCCGACCCGACGGCGAGGGCGGCCCCCGCGGCGGCCAGCCGCGCCGCCGTCGCAGGGCGGTCCAGCGCGAGCCGGCCCACCGCGAGACCGGTGAGCAGGTACGCCGTCCACGGCACCGCCGGGTAGACCCCCGTCAGGAGCAGCTCGAGCAGCAGCGGCCCGGGGTCCGTCAGCGAGGACCAGGTCGGGTTGCTGAAGCCCGGCTCGTCGAGCCGCGAGCGGACGGCGTAGCTGACGACGGGGACGACGAGCGCGACTCCCGCGGCGGCGGCCAGCAGCCGGCGCGGCGGCCAGCCCAGGAAGGGCAGCAGCAGCAGGAAGAACACCGCGTAGTAGGCCAGGATCACGGCGACGCCGGTGTCGAGACCGCCGAGCTGCAGGCCCAGCGCCCCGATCAGCAGCGCGCGCAGGACCAGCCGGAGCCGGGGACGCCCGCGGTCCGGGCCCCGGGTGGCGAGGGCCACGCCGACCCCGGCCAGCACCGCGAAGGCCGCCGACGAGCGCCCTCCGGCGATCAGCTCGGGCAGCGTCGCGCTGCCGTCCGGCGCCCGGGTCGGCAGGACGTGGACCGCCACCATGCCGAGCACGGCCAGACCGCGCGCCGCGTCGACCCCCGCCAGGCGGACGCGGCTCGCCCGCGGCGCAGCGGTGGCAGTGGCGGTAGGCATGACCGCCAGTGTCCCCGCGGCGGGGCTCCGGTGCGCGGCTCGGGCAGGCTGGACCCATGACGACCGTCTGCATCACCGGATCCACGGACGGCATCGGCCTCGTCGCCGCCCGGACGCTGCTCGACCGGGGCCACCGGGTGCTCGTGCACGCGCGCAGCGAGGCGCGGGGCCGGCCGGTCGTGGAGCAGCTGACCGGGGACGTCGACCTGGTCGTGGCGGATCTCGCGTCGCTGGCGCAGGTCCGGGCGCTGGGCGCGCGGCTGCACGAGGAGCCGCTGCACGTGCTCGTGCACAACGCCGGCGTGTGGGTGCGCGGCGACACCCCGCCGCTCACGGCGGACGGCTTCGAGACGACGTTCGGCGTCAACGTGCTCGCCCCGCACCTGCTGACGGCGCTCGTGGGCGGGCACCTGTCCGACCGGCTGCTGTGGCTCGGCTCCGGCATGGCGGCGTCCGGACGGCTCAGGCCGAGCGCCCTGGGCGGCAGCCGCGAGCCCCGGCAGGCGTACGCCGACAGCAAGGCGGCCGACGTGGCACTGGCGCTGGGCTGGGGCCGCCGGCTCCCGGTCGCCTCCGCCGCCGTCGACCCCGGCTGGGTGCGGACCAAGCTCGCCAGCGCCGGCGCGCCGGGCGACGTGGCGCAGGGCGCCGACACGGTGGTCTGGTGCTGCACGGACGCCCCGCTCGCGGACGCGCCGTACTGGAAGGACCGCAGGCCGGTCCCGGTGCCCGGTCGGCTGCGCGACGTCGGGCTGCAGGACGCGGTGCTCGTCGCCTGCGACCGGCTGGCCGGACTGGGGGGAGACTGACCGCCATGAGCTCCGACCACGGCCACAGCCATCCCGAGACCGACATCGCCTGCGCGATGGCGCACGGGGACGTGCCGGCGCCGACGCAGGGCCGCCGGCTGGTGGCGGTGTTCGCCTCGCCCGTCGCCCTCCAGCTGGTGCACCTGGCGGCCCACGTCGGCTTCGACTGCCTGGTCGTCGACCCGGAGCGCGACCTCGAGGGCGCGCGCACGGTGCGGACGGCGGAGCAGGCCGCGCTGGACGGGCGCACCGACGTCGTGGTCACCGACCACGACCGCCCGGAGCTGGGGGACGTGCTCGCGGAGGTCCTGGAGCACGAGACCCGCTGGGTGGGCGTCATGGGCAGTCCGCGGCACACCGCGCCGCACGTCGCCGCGCTCGCCGAGCGGGGGGTGGCACCGGAGGTCGTCGCCCGGGTGCACCGCCCGATCGGCCTCGACATCGGCTCGAAGTCCCCGGCGGAGATCGCGGTCTCGACGGTCGCCGGGCTGCTGGCCGACCGCAACGGCCGGGCCGGCGGGGTCTACACCGCGTGAGGATCGTCGCCCTCGCCGGCGGCATCGGCGGCGCGCGCTTCCTGCGCGGGCTGCGCGCGGCCGTCCCGGACGCCGAGCTCACCGTCGTCGTCAACACCGGCGACGATCTCACGATGTACGGCCTGCGCATCTGCCCCGACCTCGACACGGTGATGTACACCCTCGGCGGCGGCATCGACGAGGACCGCGGGTGGGGCCGGCAGGACGAGACCTTCCACGCCCGGGAGGAGCTGCAGGCCTACGACGTCCCGACCGCGTGGTTCGGCCTCGGCGACCGCGATCTCGCGACCCACCTCGTGCGCCGGCAGATGCTCGACGCCGGCTACCCGCTCTCGCAGGTGACCGAGGCGCTGTGCGCGCGCTGGCAGCCCGGCGCGCGGCTGCTGCCCATGAGCGACGACCGGGTCGAGACCCACGTCCGGGTCCGGACCGGCACCGGTGAGCGGGTGATCCACTTCCAGGAGTGGTGGGTGCGGCACCGGGCGGCGCTGCCGGCGTCGGCGATCGTCGCCGTCGGCGCCGAGGACGCCCAGCCCGCTCCGGGCGTGCTCGAGGCGGTCGCCGCCGCCGACGTGGTGGTCCTGCCGCCGAGCAACCCGGTCGTCAGCATCGGCACGGTCCTGCAGGTGCCGGGCATCGCCGACGCCCTGCGGGCGAGCACCGTCGTCGGGCTGTCGCCCATCGTCGGTGGCGCGCCCGTGCGCGGCATGGCCGACGCGTGCCTGACCGCGATCGGCGTGAGGACGAGCGCGCAGGCGGTCGGCCGGCACTACGGCGCCCGCACCGCGGGCGGGCTGCTCGACGGCTGGCTGGTCGACACCGCGGACGCCGGCGTCAGCGTCCCCGGTGTCGAGGTGCGCGCCGTGCCGCTGCTCATGCACGACCTCGACGCCACGACGGCCATGGCCCTTGCGGCGCTGCGGCTGGCGGCGGACCTGTCCGGTGGCTAGCCGCTTCGAGGTCATCGGCGTGGGCGGGCTGCCGGAGGTGCGTCCGGGGGACGACGTCGCTGCCCTGGTCGCGGCCGCGGTGGCGCTGCGCGACGGGGACGTCGTGGTGGTGACCAGCAAGGTCCTGAGCAAGGCGGAGGGCCGCCTGGTCCCCGTGCCTCCGGGCGCCGACCGCGAGCGGGTGCGCCAGGACGCGGTCGCCGCCGAGACGGTCCGGGTCGTCGCGCGGCGCGGAGCCACCGTCATCGCCCAGAACCGCAACGGCCTGGTGCTCGCGGCGGCCGGGGTCGACGCGAGCAACGTGCGGCCCGACGAGGTGGCCCTGCTCCCGGTCGAGCCGGACGCCAGCGCCCGCGCCGTCCGCGACCGGCTGCGCGAGCTGACCGGCTGCCGGGTGGCCGTCGTCGTCTCGGACACCCTCGGGCGGCCGTGGCGGGTGGGTCAGGTCGACCAGGCGGTCGGCGTCGCCGGGCTGGCGCCGGTGCGCGACGCCCGCGGGACGACCGACACGCACGGCGCCGTGCTCGAGGTGACCGAGATCGCGGTGGCCGACGAGCTGGCGTCCGCGGCCGAGCTGGTCAAGGGCAAGTCCGACGGCGTCCCCGTCGCGGTCGTGCGGGGCCTCGAGCTGCCCGACGACGGCCGGGGCGCGGCCGCGCTGGTGCGCCCGCCGGCGCAGGACTGGTTCCGGCTGGGGACGGCGGAGGCGCAGCGGTCGACGGTCGCCCTGCGGCGGACGGTCCGGGAGTTCGCCGACCGGCCGGTCGAGCGGGCGGCGGTGCTGCGCGCGGTCGCGGCGGCCGTGACGGCCCCGGCACCCCACCACACGTCCCCGTGGCGGTTCGTGCTCGTCGAGCAGCGGGCGGCCGCGCTGCTCGACGCCATGGCCGAGCGGTGGGCGCAGGACCTGCGGGCCGACGGGTTCGCCGAGGACGCGGTGCAGCGCCGGCTGCGGCGCGGCGACGTGCTGCGCCGCGCGCCGTACCTCGTCGTGCCGTGCCTGGTGCGGGACGGCGCGCACGACTACCCCGACGAGCGCCGGGCGCGCGCCGAGGAGCGGATGTTCGTCGTCGCCGGGGGCGCCGGGGTGCAGAACCTGCTGGTGCAGCTGGCCGCCGAGGGACTGGGCAGCGCGTGGGTGAGCAGCACGCTGTTCTGCCCCGACGTGGTGCGCGAGGTGCTGGCGCTGGACGCGGACTGGGAGCCGCTGGGCGCGGTCGCGGTCGGCCATCCCGTGGCGCCGGCCGCAGCGCGGCCCCCGCGCGAGCCGGAGGACTTCGTCGTCCTGCGCTAGGAGTCTCCTAGTGCGTCCGGTGGTCCTGGATCGTCAGCCGCGGACCGAAGCGGGGCTTGGCGTAGCCGCTGCTCTCCAGCAGGCGGACCACGCGGTAGCGGTGCGGGCGCCACGGCTCGAGCAGCGCCACCATGCCGTCGTCGTCGACCGGCCTGCCCTGCAGCGCCCAGCCGACGTACTGCGACAGGTGGTAGTCGCCGACCGAGAGCGCGTCCGGGTCGCCGAGCGCGCGCTGGGCGACCTCGGCCACCGTCCAGGCACCGATGCCGGGCACGGCCGACAGCCGGTGGGCGGCGTCCGCAGGCGCCATCCCGACGGCCTCCTCCAACTGGGCGGCGCAGCGCATGGCCAGGCAGATCGTCCGCGACCGCTTCGGGTCGACGCCCGCGCGGTGCCACTCCCACGACGGGACGTGCCGCCAGGCGTCCGCGGACGGCGGGACGCGCATGCCCTCGGGCGCCGGCCCCGGGGCGGGCTGCCCGTACCGCAGGACGAGCCGCCGGAACGCGTCCCGGGCCTCGCGACCGGTGACCTTCTGCTCGAGCACGGCCGGCACCAGCGCCTCGACGACGCGTCCGGTCCGGGGGATGCGCAGTCCCGGCACCCGACGCGCCGTCTCGACCAGGAGCGGGTGGCCGGGCACGAAGTCCTCGGCGAGGTCGCGCCCGCCCAGCAGGTCGGGCAGCCCGGCGACCAGCTCGGGACCGCCCGGCCCCCAGGCCTCGGCGTCGACCTCGTGCAGCCCGCGCTGGGTCAGCCGGCAGGTCACCGGGCCGCTCGGCAGCAGGCTGGTGCGCCAGACGGCTCCGTCGTCGGTCACCCGGTGGCTCGGGTCGCCGCGGCCGCGCCGCAGGGGCGCCAGCGTGCGCCGGACGTCGACCGGCACCTGGGGCCGCCAGGTCGTCCGGGCCGAGGTGCGCACGGTCGTCGGAGCGGTCACCGGTGCAGTCTGCCTGCTCGCGCCCGGCCGGCCCGGGCGTACGCGATCCCGAACCCGACCAGCCAGGCGGCGTTGACGGCCGCGGACGGCCAGGCGCCCCGCGCGAGCCAGCCCGCGACGATCAGCGCGGCCCCGCCCTGCGCGCAGGCGTACGCCCAGGGCTCCCGGCGCCGCCACAGCCGCAGGAAGCCGGGCACGAACACGGTGAACGGCACCGCGAGGACGTAGCCGACGACGAGCACGACGGTCGACGGGGCCACCCACGAAGTGTCGCCGACGGCAGCGGCGACACTGGGGAGGTGGACGGGACAGCTGCCTGATGCCGGTCGTGCTGCTGGTGCGCCACGGCCAGGCGTCGTTCGGGACCGACGACTACGACGTGCTGTCCGACGTCGGCCGACGGCAGAGCGAGCTCGTCGGTGCCGAGCTCGCGCGGCGCGCTCTGCGCTCGCCGGTCGCGGTCGCCGGAGGGCTGCGGCGCCAGCGGGACACCGCCGCCGTCGCCCTGCCCGGCACGCCGGTGCTCGTCGACCCCCGGTGGGACGAGTACGACCACCTCGGCCTGCTGGACCGCTATCCGCCGGCCGGGAGCGCCGAGCGCGCCGACGGGTCGTCGCGGGGGCTGCAGGTGCTGCTCGACGACGCGCTGCGCGAGTGGGTCGACGACCCGGGCGGCGGCTGGGCCGGCTTCGCCGGCGGAGCGACGGCCGCGCTGGCGGAGCTGGTGCGCGACCTGGGCAGCGGCCGGGACGCGGTCGTGTTCACCTCGGGCGGCATCGTCGCCGCCGTCTGCGCGGGGCTCCTGGGCGTCGGGGCGGAGGGCGTCGTGGCCCTGCACCGCGTCACGGTCAACGGCGGGGTGACCAAGCTGGTCGTCGGACGCGGCGGCGTCTCGCTGGTGGCCTTCAACGACCACGCGCACTTCGAGGGCGAGGCGCGCGAGCTGCTGACCTACCGGTAGCGAGGCAGAGTCAGACCTCCAGGTCGGCACCCGGTCGACATCCACCCCCGCACGGCCAGGGCCCACCGCGCGCCCTCCAGGCCGGTGTCACCGGACCTGCTCCCTGGTGACCGTCGTGCTCATGCGGCGCCCTTCACGGGGGCTCCGAGCACCGCCTGCTCGTCCGGCTTGCCGGGCAGGATGTCCGTGACGTACGACCGGACCGCCTCGTCCAGCCCCACGTCCTCGCCGGCCTTCTCCGACAGGAACCACCGGTGCTCGAGCACCTCGTGGAACACCTCCGCCGCCTCGAGCTTGCCGCGCAGCTCGCGCGGGACGGCGCCGACCACGGGCGTGAAGACGCGGCTGAGCCACTCGTGCGCGGCGATCTCCTCGTCGCGGTCCCGCGCCGTCCGGACCCGGAAGGCGTCCAGGTCGTTGAGCAGCCGGCGGGCCTGGTTCTCCTCGGCGTCCAGCCCGGTCAGGCGCAGCAGCCGGCGGGAGTGGTGACCGGCGTCGACGACCTTCGGCTGGATGCGCACGGTCGTGCCGCCGGCGCCGGCGACCATCGTCAGCTCCGCCACGTCGAAGCCCAGGTCGTTGAGCCGCTGCACCCGCGCGGCGATCCGGTGCCGCTCGTCGCGGCCGATCTCCTCCGGGGCGGTGAGCTCGGACCACAGCGAGCGGTAGCGCGCCACCACGGCGTCCCCTGTCTCGAACGGGTCGAGGGCCTCGTCGAGCAGCCCACCCGCCTGCAGGTCGAGCAGCTCGCCGACGAGGTTGGCGTGGGCGAGCTCCAGGTCGTAGGCGCGCTGGCCCTCCGACAGCTCCCGGTGCAGCTCGCCGGTCTCCGCGTCGACGAGGTAGGCCGCGAACGACCCCGCGTCGCGCCGGAACAGCGTGTTGGACAGCGAGCAGTCGCCCCAGTAGAAGCCCTCGGCGTGCAGGCGGACGAGCAGCACGGACAGCGCGTCGAGCAGGCGCACCGCCGTGTCCGGCCGCAGCTCGTGGCTGAACAGCGCCCGGTAGGGCAGCGAGAACTGCAGGTGGCGGGTGACCAGGGCCGGCTCGAGCGCCTCGCCGCTGCGCGACTGCCGGCCGGTGACGATGCCGACGGCCTCGACCGACGGGACCGCGAGGCGCTCGAGGTCGCGCAGCAGCCGGTACTCGCGCGCGGCCGCGTGCTGGCCGACCTCCTTCACGGCGTAGACGCGCCCCTGCGCCCGGACGAAGCGCACCACGTGCCGGGACAGCCCCCGGGGCAGGGCGACGAGCTGCTCCGCGGGCCAGTGCTCCAGCGGGAGGTGCCAGGGCAGGTCGAGCAGCAGACCGCCGTCGTCGATGCCGGTCAGGGACAGCGCCACTCCCCCAGCGTGCACCAGGCAGGTGTGCGCCAGGTGTGCAGCAGGTGTCAGGCGAGTTCCGGCGCCGTCTCGACGATCCGGGCGTGCAGCTCCTTGACGCGCTGGGCCTGCGCTGCCGGCATGACGAGCGTGGCCGTCGGGGTGTGCACGACGACCAGCCCCTCGCAGCCGACCAGGGCGACCAGGTGGTCGGGGTCCGACGAGGCGACGACGTTGCCGCGGCTGGCGTGCAGCACGGCCCGGGCGGCGCCGACCCGGTTGCCCTGCGCGTCCGGAGGGAGCGCCTCGCCGTACGCCGGCCAGGAGCCCACGTCGAGCCAGCGCGCCGGCAGCGGCAGCGCGGCCACGGTGAGCTCCGGGGACGTCGACGCCGGCTCCATGACGCCGTAGTCGATCGAGAGCCTCGGCAGGCTCGGCCAGGCGTCGCGGGCGAGCGCGTCCCAGTCGGGCGTGCCGTAGGCCCTGCCCATCGCCCGCAGCAGCTCGGCCGACTCGGGGACGAACGCGTCGACCGCCCGCAGCAGGGTCGCCGCCTGCCAGACGAACATGCCGGAGTTCCACAGGTAGCGCGACGGCCCGGCCGCGAGGAGCTCCTCGGCCACCGATCGGGTGGGCTTCTCGCGGAAGGTCGTGACCACGCGCGCGTCCCCGACGAGCCGGTCGCCGAGCTCGAGGTAGCCGAAGCCGGTCGCCGGGGAGTCCGGCACGACGCCGAAGGTCACGAGCGCGTCGTCGCGGTCCTCGGCCAGGCCGAACGCCGCGTCCAGCGTCGTCGCGAACAGCTCGACCGGCTCGATGAGGTGGTCTGCGGTGAGGACGGCGACGACGGCCTCGGGGTCGTGCTCGGCGATGACCGCGCAGCCGAGGGCCACCGCCGCCAGCGTGTCGCGGCCGGAGGGCTCCACGACCAGCCGGTCGGGGCGCAGCCCCTCGACGCCGCCGACGGCGTCGCGCAGCGACTCGCCGGCACCGAGCCACACCCGCTCGGCCGGCACGACGGAGGTCGCCCGCTGGACGGCGATCTCGAGCAGCGACCGGCCGTGCAGCAGCGGCACGAGCTGCTTGGGCCGCGAGGCGGTGGAGAAGGGCCACAGCCGGGTCCCCGACCCCCCGGCCAGGACGAGAGCGTGCCTCACGAAGGCGAGTCCAGCACGTCCGCCGAGCGGGTCGGGGCGGCGCCCTCCCCGACGGCGCGCACCCGGGCCGCGAGCAGGTAGCGCAGGAGCAGTCCCAGGCCCAGCAGCGCGCGCAGGGGCGCGCGGGCCGGGCCGGCGTACTGGCGGGACAGGTAGCGGAACAGCGCGCGGTGGTGCTCGCGCAGCATCGCGCCCGCCGACCGGGAGGTGGCGTGGCCGCCCAGGTGGGTGACGACCGCGGAGGGGACGTAGACGTTCGCCCAGCCCGCCTCGGCCAGCCGGCGGCACAGGTCCATGTCCTCGCAGTACATGAAGTAGGCCGGGTCGAAGCCGGCGACCGCCTCGAACGCCTCGCGCCGCAGCAGCATGCAGGAGCCGGACAGCCAGCCGGTCGTGCCCTCGACCGGCGATCCGTGCTCGGCGCGGTAGGACCGGGTCCACGGGTTGCCCGGCCACCACCAGCCGAAGACCGCGTGCCCGATGCCCCGGCCCAGCGACGGGAAGGCGCGGGCCGAGGGGTAGAGCTGGCCGTCGGGGGTGCGGATCGCCGGTCCGAGGCAGCCTGCGCGCGGCCAGCGCCGTCCTGCGGCGAGCAGCTCGTCGAGCGCTCCCGGCGTCCAGACGACGTCGGGATTGGCCACGACCAGCCACTGCCCGTCGTGACCGGAGGCCCCGAGGTTCGCGGCGCGGCCGTAGCCGACGTTGCCGCCGGTCCGCAGCAGCCGCACACCCGGCCCCACCGCGGCCTCCGGTGCGCCGTCGTCGCTGCCGTTGTCGGCGAGCACGACGTCGTACGGCGCGCTCGTGGCGGTGCGCAGCGAGCGCAGGAACTCGCCCAGCGACGAGCCGGGCGAGTAGGTGACGACGACGACCCGCAGGGGCGTCCCGCTCACGCGTCGAGCGCGCGCTCGAAGGCCGCCAGGTGGGCCTCGGCGCTGGCCGCCCACGTGAACTCCAGGGAGCGCGAGTGACCGGCCTCGGCCAGCTGCGCCCGGCGGTCGGCGTCGTCCATGAGGCTCGTCAGCGCGGCCGCGATGGCGTCCGGATCGGGATCGGTGTAGGCCACGGCGTCGCCGCCGACCTCCGGCAGCGAGAGCCGCTCGGTCGTCAGCACCGGCGCGCCGCAGGCCATGGCCTCGAGCACGGGCAGGCCGAAGCCCTCGCCGTAGCTGGGGTAGGCCACCAGCAGCGCGCCGCCGAGGTAGCCCGGCAGGTCGGTGAAGCGCAGGTAGCCCGGCCGCAGCACCCGCAGGTGGGACGGCACCTCGGCCAGCGTCGCGTCGATCGCGTCGTCCCACCCCGAGCCGCCGGCCAGCACGAGCGCGGGGGTGAGCTCGCGACCCGCACAGGCCTTGACCCAGCCGCGGATCAGACCCGGGACGTTCTTGCGCGGCTCCAGCATCCCGAGGAAGGCGATGTAGGACTGCCCGGCCAGGCCCAGCCGGGCCTGCACGCGCGCCGTCTCGGCCTCGGTGGGCACGTGGAACGTGGCCTGGTCGACGCCGTGGTAGGCGACGTCGATCCGCGTCGCGTCGGCCGCGAGGATGCGCACGAGCTCGTCCCGGGTGGCCTTGCTCGGCGTCACGACCCGCGCGGCCCGGCGCAGAGCGGTCCGCGTCGCCGAGCGGAAGAACGTGCCCTTCACCGAGCTGTGCATCTCGGGCTCGGTGAAGAAGGTCGCGTCGTGCACGGTGACGACCACGGGCAGCCCGGCGCGCAGCGGCATCGTGTAGTGCGGGGAGAGCAGGACCTGCGCGCCGACCTGCGAGGCGACCAGGGGCAGCCCGGTCTGCTCCCACGCCAGGCGGGCGGGGCGGTGCGAGATGGCCGCCGGTCCGGCGACCACCTGCGCGCTGCCGGCCATCCGGCTGTAGCGCTCGGCGTCGGCCCGCTGGCAGACGATGGCCAGGTCGGCTCCGCCGGCGGCCAGCGCCGCCAGCAGTCCGTCCACGTAGCGCCCGACACCACCGCGGTCGGCGGGGACGGCGGTGGCGTCGACGAGCACGCGCAGGTCACGGCCGCCAGTCAGCACGAGCTCCTCGGTCGGGGCAGGCAGGAGACGCCACCTTACGCCGGGGTCCGCGTTGACCGGGCCCGCGCCGCGCACCGGTTACGCTCCACCGGCCGGGCTCGGACCGGATGCCGACCTGACGCTGCACCGACAGCCGACCGACCGACCTTGCGAGGACGTTCCACGCATGCGCTTGCTGGCTTTCGGCACCTACGACGCCGAGTCGCACCCCCGCGTGGCGGTCCTGCTGGAGGGGCTGCGCGCGCACGGCGTCACGGTCGAGGAGCTCAACGAGCCCCTGCGCCTCGACACGGCCGCGCGGGTGCGCCTGCTGCAGGAGCCCTGGCGCCTGCCCCGGCTGGCCGCCGAGCTGGCCCGCACGTGGTCGGCCCTCGCCCGCCGCGCCCGCCGCGCCCGCCGGCCGGACGCCGTGCTCGTCGGCTACCTGGGGCACTTCGACGTCCTGCTGGCCCGTCGGCTGTTCCGCGGCGTGCCGATCGTGCACGACATGCTCGTGTTCGCCTCGGACACCGCCCGCGACCGCGGGGCGGGCGGTGTCAAGCAGCGCCTGCTGGCCCGCCTCGACGCCGCCGCCGTGCGGGCCAGCGACGTCGTCGTGGTCGACACCGAGGAGCACCTGCGGCTGCTGCCACCGGACCGGCAGGCCGACGGCGTCGTGGTGCCGGTCGGCGTCCCGGCCGCCTGGCTCGGTCCGGTCCCCGCGGCGCGGCCGGTCGACGCCCCGGTGCGGGTGGTGTTCTACGGCCTGTACACCCCCCTGCAGGGCGCTCCGGTCATCGGCCGGGCGCTCGCCCTGCTGCGCGACGAGCCTCGACTGCGCTTCACGATGGTCGGCGCCGGCCAGGACCTCGCGGCGGCCCGTGCGGCGGCGGGCGGCGGGGACGCCGTCGACTGGGTCGACTGGGTGGCGCCGGCCGACCTGCCGGCGCTCGTCGCCGGGCACGACGTCTGCCTGGGCATCTTCGGACGCGGCGACAAGGCGCTGCGGGTGGTGCCCAACAAGGTCTTCCAGGGCGCGGCCGCCGGCTGCGCCGTCGTCACCTCCGACACCGCGCCGCAGCGCCGGGCGCTCGGCGAGCACGCCCTGCTCGTGCCGCCGGGCGACGAGCACGCCCTGGCCGCCGCGCTGCGCTCGCTCGTCGCCGACCGCGATCGGCTGCTCGCCCTGCGGACAGCGGCGTGGACGCTCGCCTGCGAGCGCTTCCTGCCGAGCGCCGTCGTCGGTCCGCTGCTCGAGCGGGTATCCATGTCCGCGTCCGCCCCTCCTCCGGAAGACCGCCCATGAGCCTGCCGCCCCTGTCGCCGAACGCCTGGCTGAGATGGGACGTCGTCCAGCGACTGCTGCCGCCGTCGGCCGACAGCGTGCTGGAGGTGGGGTGCGGACAGGGCAGCCTGGGTGCTCGGCTGAGCCTCGGCCGGGACTACCTCGGCGTCGAGCCGGACACCCAGTCCTCCGCGACCGCCCGGGCGCGCGTCGCCGCGGCCGGAGGCGGCGGCGAGGTGCGCACCGGTGTGGTCGAGGAGGTCGTCGAGCCGGGCCGCAGCTTCGACCTGGTCTGCGCCTTCGAGGTGCTCGAGCACCTCGAGGACGACGCGGGGGCGCTCGCGAGCTGGCGGGGACGCGTCCGCCCGGGTGGCTGGCTGCTCCTGAGCACCCCGGCCTTCCAGTCCCGCTTCGCGGCGGCGGACCAGATGGTCGGGCACTACCGCCGCTACGAGCCGGCGCAGCTGGAGCGGCTGCTGCGCGAGCAGGGGCTGACCGACGTGCAGGTCGTCGTCTACGGCGGTCCGCTCGGTCACGTCCTGGAGGCCGCCCGCAACGCCCTGAGCCGTCGCCGCCTGCGGTCTGCGGGGACTCCTGGGGCTGCCGCCGAGCCGGACCAGGACCAGGACCAGATGCAGCAGCGCACGCACGGCAGTGGACGGCTCTTCCAGCCACCGGCCGCACTGGGTCTGCTCACGCAGGTCGGCACGGCGCCGTTCCGCGTCGCGCAGCGGCGCATGCCGCGCGTCGGCGTGGGCCTCGTGGCGCTGGCCCGCCGACCGGGCCCGGACGAGTCGGCGCCCGGTGCGGGCTGACGTCCCCACCTCGTCCCGCGCGAAGGCGCCTGCCGTGACCCTGCCCCCGCTCGCCGCCAACGCCTGGCTGCGCTGGGACGTGACGCGCCGACTCGTCCCACCCGCCGCTCGCACGGTCCTGGAGATCGGCTGCGGAGGCGGCGGCTTCGGCGCCCGCCTCAGCGTCGGGCGGGACTACCTCGGCGTCGAGCCGGACGAGACGTCGGCGGCGACGGCCCGCGCGCGGGTCACCGCCGCAGGGTCCGGGGAGGTCCGTACGGGCACCGTCGAGGACGTCGTCGAGCCCGGCCGGCAGTTCGACCTCGTGTGCGCGTTCGAGGTGCTCGAGCACCTCGAGGACGACCGCGCGGCGCTGACCGCCTGGGTCGAGCGGGTGCGCCCCGGAGGCTGGCTGCTGCTGTCCACACCGGCGTTCGCGGACCGCTACGCCGCGTGGGACGAGGTCGTCGGCCACTACCGCCGCTACGAGCCGGACGCCGTGCGCCGCCTGCTCGAGGCGCAGGGGCTCGTCGACGTCGAGGTGGTCGTCTACGGCGCGCCGCTGGGCTTCCCGCTCGAGGCGGCCCGCAACGCGCTCGGCCGCCGCCGGTTGCGCTCGGTGCCGGAGGCGTCTGGTCCCGGCACGATGCAGCAGCTCACGAGCGCCAGCGGCCGGCTGTTCCAGCCGTCGGGGGCGCTCGGCGGGCTGCTGGCGCAGGTGGGCACGGCGCCGTTCCGGCTCCTGCAGCGACGCCTCCCCCGCTCCGGCACCGGGCTGGTCGCCCGCGGACGCCGCCCCGACGGCAGCAGCACGCCGTGAGGGACCGCAGCCGCCGCATCCCCCTCACGGTCTGGGCGGTCACCGCCCTGCACGTCGGGCTGCTGCTGGTGTTCTCCGTGCTCTACCCGCCGTTCACCGCCTTCGACGAGCCGCAGCACGTCGACGCCGTCCTGTCGATCCGGCACGGCGACGGCTGGCCGGCGCCGCAGGAGCGGCAGCTGTCCGAGGGCATCGTGGCGGTGGCCACCCCGGTGCTGCGGGCGGCGACCGCCCTGCCCTTCACCGACGACCCCGTGCCCCCCCGCGACGAGCGCCCCTCGGTCGCCTCGCTCGGCGTGGAGCGCGACGCCGTCGGCCAGCCGCTGCCGAACCAGATCACCCAGCACCCGCCGCTCTACTACGGCGTCGAGGCCGCGGTCCTGGCGGTCGTCCCCGGCTCGCGGGACTGGCCGTACGACCGCACGGTCGCCGTCCTGCGGCTGCTCAGCGTGCTCATGATGGCGCCGCTGCCCCTGCTGGCCTGGGCCACGGCCCGCGCGCTGCAGGCCAGCCCGCTGGTGGGCGTCACCGCCGCCGTGCTCAGCGTCTCGGTGCCCCAGCTGCAGCGCGTCGGCGCCAGCGTCAACAACGACGCCGGCTACGTCCTGGGCTTCTCCGTGGCCGTGCTGCTGCTGACGCGCATCGCCATGGGCGACCTGCGCCGCCGGACGGTCGTCGGCGCCGGGATCGCCGTCGGGCTGGCGCTGCTGACCAAGGGCTTCGCCCTGGCCCTGCCCCTCACCGTCGTCGCGGCCTTCCTCGCCGGCGGCCGGGCGGTCGCGCGGTCCCCGGTGCGGCAGGCCCCGTGGTGGCGGGCGGGTCTGCTGTGCCTGGTCGTCGCCTTCGTGGTCGGCGGCTGGTGGTGGCTGCGCAACCTGCTGGTGTACGGCGCGGTGCAGCCGCCCGGCTGGTCGATCGAGGCCTACCGGCGGGTGCTGGGCACCGTCCCTCGGCCTGAGGGCACCCCGGCGCCGCTGTCCGACTTCGTGGCAGGGACCTACGCACGCCTGAGCGAGCGGTTCTGGGGCGGGCTCGGCATCAACTACGGCGGTGGGGACACCTATCCCGACCTGCTCATCCACGTCCTGGTGGCAGGCACCGTGATCGGACTGGTCGCCGCCGTCGTCGGAGCGCGGCGCGGCCGGCTGGCCGTGCTCGCGGCCGTCCTGGTGCCGCTGGGCGCCACGCTCGGGATCGTCTGCTACGGGATCTGGAGCGGCTACACCTACAGCCTCGACTTCCCCGGCGCGCAGGGCCGTTACCTGTTCGGGTCGGTGACCGGCCTGGCCGCGGCGGGCGCGCTGGGCCTCAGCGTCCTGGCCGGCCCGGCCCGCCGGGTGCTCCCCGTCTTGGCGGCGCTGCTCGCCCTCGTCCTGCAGTCCGCGGGAATCGTCTCGGTCGTGCGGCACGCCTGGCTGCCGCTCTACGACGGCCGGCCGCGGCTGGAGCGCTACCGCGACGCGTTCGACGGCATCCTGCGCTGGTCGCCGTGGCCGCCGGAGGTCACCGGCACGCTCTTCGCGCTCACGCCGCTCGTGGGCGCCGTCGTCCTTCTGCTTGCCGCGCGCTGGGCCTTCGTCCGGGACGAGGTCGCACCGGTGTCCGTGCCGGCGGCGGAGCCGGTTCCGGACCGCGTCTAGAGGGCGGCCACAGGCCGAAGCAGGCGCCCCGCCGCGCCGGCGCGCCCAGGACGCTCCCGCGGTAGTCGCAGAACCCCTCGTTCGTGAGACGGCAAGGCGCGCGTCGTCAGTTCGGGAGCCGTGCCGGTCGACGAGGGCTTACAGCGCCCCGTCCGTGCGCAAGCAGCCCGTCCAGCCCAGCAGCAGGGCTGCCTGCCATGTCGGCCAGACCTGCATCTCCCTAGTGGAGCGCTGTCACCGCGTGGCGTTCCGCCCGCATGCGGCGGAGTCGACGCGAGCTCTCCGAGCCGCACAGGCTCCGGTAACTGCTCGTGACTAGGCACCTCATTCATCGTGACCACAGGCAGTGGCCACCGACAGGTCCACGGTCAACAGCACCGGCCCGCACACCGACACGGCCAGCGCAGGTTTCGTCGCCTCGGTCGGGCCACCGGTGGCGCCGACGGCGTCCTGCGATCCGACCACCGCCGCCGCGTGCGCTGTAGGACGTCCGGCTAGCCGAGCGCAGGGTCCTGCGGAACGGCCACCGCCGTCGCGTCCGCCGTAGGACGCACCACCGAAGCCGGGCGCAACGTCCTACGGAACGACAACCGGCGCCGCGTACGCCGAAGGACGCACCACAGTCCAGCGCGATGTCCTGCCAACCGGCCACCGCCGCCGCGCGCACCGGAGGACCCCCCACCCCAGCCCCCCTGCGGGCCGCGCCCGCCGCCTACACCCGCCCGGTCGACCGCCCCAGCATCGGCGGCAGGTCGCGGCACGCCTGCGCCAGCGCGTCGAGCTCGTCGCCGTAGAGCGCCTGCGGGCCGTCGCACAGCGCCTGCGTCGGGTCGGCGTGGACGTCGACCATGACGGCGTCGGCGCCGACGGCGATCGCGGCGCGGGCGAGCGGGACGACGAGCTCGCGCTTGCCGGCGCTGTGCGACGGGTCGACGACCACCGGCAGGTGGGACAGCGCGTGCACCATCGGCACGGCGCTCACGTCGAGGGTGTTGCGGGTGGCGGTCTCGAAGGTCCGGATGCCGCGCTCGCACAGGACGATGTCGAGGTTGCCGCGCTGCGCGACGTACTCGGCGGCCATGAGCCACTCCTCGTACGTCGCCGCCAGCCCGCGCTTGAGCATCACCGGCTTGCGCACGCCGCCCACCGCCTGCAGGAGCGGGAAGTTCTGCATGTTGCGCGTGCCGATCTGCAGCATGTCGGCGTACTGCACGACGACCTCGACGTCCTTGGGGTCGACGACCTCGGTCACGACCGGCAGGCCGGTGCGCTCGCGGGCCTCGGCCAGGATCTCCAGGCCCTTCTCACCCAGCCCCTGGAAGGCGTACGGGGAGGTGCGCGGCTTGTACGCGCCGCCCCGCAGCATGGTGGCGCCGGCCGCGACCGCCATGTCGGCGGCCTCGAAGGTCTGCTCGGCCGTCTCGACCGCGCACGGGCCGGCGATGAGCACGAAGGTGTCGGGCCCGATGTGCACGTCGCCGCGCTCGCCGACGGTGACGACGGAGGCGTCGGGGTGGTGCTCGCGGCTGACCAGCTTGTAGGGCTTGGACACCCGGACGACGTCGACGACGCCCGGCATCGCCCGCAGGTTCAGGCCGCCGAAGGCGACCACGTCGCCGACCAGTCCCACGATCGTGCGGTGGATGCCACGGCTGACGAAGGCCGACCCGCCGGCGTGCTCGACCCGCGCGACGACGGCGTCGACGTCCTCGGGGGCGGCGCCGGGGCGCATGACGACGACCATGGGAGTCCTCTCGGCAAGCACAGGAGCCCCGGGCGCAGGCCCGGGGCTACCGGCCGGAGCCTACCCGGCAGCGCCCGCGCACAGGCCCTGGGGCCGGTGGGAGGCGCCCGCCCGCAGGTGGCACTGTGGGCGACGTGACGACGCCCTTCGACCGGATCGGCGCCAGGAAGCGCGCGGCCGACCTCGGTGCCGACCGGCTGCCGCCGGGGCAGTACGTCCCGCGCGGCTGGCCGGTGCTGCACTACGGGCGCGTGCCGGTGTTCGACGAGGCCGCCTGGGACTTCACCGTCTGGGGGGCGACCGCCGACGGGCAGACCCGCGCGTGGGACTGGGCCGGGTTCGGCGCCCTGCCCCGCGGCGAGGTGCAGGCCGACTTCCACTGCGTCACGAAGTTCTCGGTCTTCGACAACACGTGGACCGGCGTCCCGACCTCGGTGCTGCTCGAGCAGGCGCCGCCGGCGCCGTCCGTCACCCACGTCATGGTCTGGGCGGAGTACGGCTACAGCGCCAACCTGCGGCTCGAGGACTTCGCCAGCGAGTCGGCGATGTTCGTGACCCACCGCGACGGCGAGCCGCTGACAACCGACCACGGAGCGCCCCTGCGCCTGGTCGTGCCGCACCTGTACGCCTGGAAGGGCCCCAAGTGGGCGCGGGGCGTGGAGTACCTCGAGCAGGACCGGCGCGGCTTCTGGGAGGAGCGGGGGTACCACAACCGCGCCGACCCGTGGCAGGAGCAGCGCTACAGCTACCAGGAGCGGCCGGGGGACGGGCCGGAGCCGTAGCTCACCCGTCCCGGAGCCCGCACAGCAGCTCGATGTCGCGCCGGTGGGTGCTCGCGTCGCCCGGTGTCTCGACCACCACCGGGACGCCGCGCGTCGCCGGGTGGCGGAACAGCTCGGCGAAGGCGTCCTTGCCGATGTGGCCCTCGCCGATCGCCTCGTGCCGGTCACGGGTGGAGCCGAGCGGGTCCTTCGAGTCGTTGGCGTGGACGAGCGCGAGCCGGCCCCGGCCGACGGCCTTGACCAGCGCGTCCAGCGTCTTCTTCATGCCGCCGGGGCTCGACACGTCGTGGCCGGCCGCGAACGCGTGGCAGGTGTCCAGGCAGACGCCGAGCATCTCGTGACGGTCGAGCTGGGCGAACCACGGCTCGAGCGCCTGCACCGTCGCGGCGAGCGCCTGGCCGCCGCCCGCGGTCGGCTCGACCAGCAGGCGCGGGCCGTCCGGGTCGGCGGCGTCGAGCACCGGGAGCAGCGCCGTCCGCAGCTGCGCCATCGCGTCGTCGCGGTGGGCGCCGGCGACGGCGCTGCCGGCGTGGACGACCACCCCGCGGGCGCCGATCGCCCGGCCGCGGGCAAGGGCGTGCTCGACCGCCGCGACCGACCTGGTCAGCGTCGCCTCGGTCGGGGAGCCGAAGTTCACCAGGTACGGCGCGTGGACGTAGACGGCCGTGCCGTCGTCCGCGCAGCGACCGCGGAACGCCTCGTCCTGGGCCGGGTCACCCGGGCTCGGCGCCCAGCCCCTCGGGTTGCTCACGAACACCTGCACCGCCCGCGCACCGATCTCCTGCGCGTACGTCAGGGCCTTGCCGAGGCCGCCGGACGTCGGGACGTGGGCACCGACGGCAGACGGCTTGCGGGGAGGCACCGCGACAGCCTGCCACGTCCTACATCACACGTACCGTGACGGCACGGACACGCTACCGGTCAGAACACGTACATCGTCACGCGGGCGCCCTTGCGCACCTGCGCACCGGCATCGGGGTCGGTGGAGCGCACCCGGCCGGGACCCGGGATGGCGACCACCCGGACCGCCAGGCCCGCCGCCTCGAGGGCCTGCTCGGCGGCCTCGCGGTCCTGGCCCACGACGTCGGGCACGGTGACCAGCTCCGGTCCCTTGCTGACCTCCAGGAGCACCTCGGAGCCGCGCGGCGCACGGCCGGAGGACGGCGACTGGTCGGCGATCCGACCCTTCTCGACGTCCTCGGAGAAGACCTCGCCCACCTTCGGCGTGAAGCCGGCATC